>JAIRKZ010000173.1 GCA_031259845.1 Tannerellaceae bacterium
GTTTTTCCCATTTCGTCCGCAGCGGCTCCGGCTGAACGTTCGGCGGCTCTCCCCGCTTCAGCCCGGATATTGGCCGGGCTTTTTGCCGAACTGGGCATGGAAGCATTTGGCAAAGTAAGAATGGTTATTGAATCCCACCATATACATTACTTCGGAAACGGTAAACTTCTTGCTGTCCAAGAGCAGGGCGGCCTTCTTCAGTTTGATGGATTTGATGTATTCGATGGTGGTCATTCCCGTCAGTTGCTTTATTTTCCGGTAGAGCTGTTTCTGGCTCTCGCCTGTCTTTTCGCACAGGGCATTTACGTTGAAATCCGGCTCCGAGATGTTTTCTTCAATAATCCGCGTAACGCTTGCCAGGAGCTTCTCGGCATGCGAAATTTGATTTTCGGCCTGGGGTTCGGACATGATTTCTATCCGCAGCTTCTTCTCCAGGCTCTTTTTCCTGTCGATTAATTGCCTGGCCCTTGATAAAAGGATGGCCGGGTTGAACGGTTTGGGAACGAAGGCGTCTATATGGAGGCGGATGCTGCTCAGTTCGGTGGTTTTATCGTCTTTGGCCGTGAGAAGAATCAGGGGGATGACAGACGTGGGGACGTGGGCTTTCAGCCTCCTGACCATTTCGAAGCCGTCCATTACGGGCATCATTACGTCGGCCACAATCAGGTCGGGATGCAGTTCCATGGCCAGCTTGAGGCCTGTCTTCCCATTATAGGCCGGCACGCAGCGGCAGTATGCCCGAAACAGGTTGCAGATAAAATCCACCATATCCGCATTATCGTCTACAATCACGGCGAGCGGTTTGTCTGCCGGTTCGTCCGGGGCGGGTAGCGGCAGGCCGTATTCCTTTTCATCCGCGGCTACCTGTCCGGCCGCCAGCCGTATGGTGAAAGACGTGCCCATCTCTTCGTCCGAATCAACATGGATGGAGCCGCCATGCAGCTTTACTATTTTACGCACCACATACAGCCCCATGCCCGTGCCTTCCTTATTGTGCGGCTTTACAGACGACTGGAAGAAGCGCTGGAACACAAAGGGGAGGTCTTGGCGGGCAATTCCCAGGCCGGTGTCTGACACTTTGATTTCGAGGGTGTGGCTCTCTTCCCGGTAATTGAGCGAAAGCATGATGCTCTCGCCGTTGCTGGTAAATTTGCAGGCATTGGTCAATAAGTTGTTCAGGACAGATTCCATCTTCTCCGCGTCTGCATTGATCACCAATTTATCCCTGTTGGAATGGAAGATAAACGATATATGCTTGTCTTTCATACTCTCCTGATGGGTATGGAAGATGGCTCTGGCAAAGCCCACAAACTCTACATGCGAAAGGATCAGTTCCATAGCGTCTCCCCCGTAGTGGTAGAAGCCGATAGCCTGGTTTACCAGCGAAGTCAGCTTCATGGCGTTCTGGCGAACCAGCGCCAGCGCCTTTTCGTCGTCCGAATGGGGTTTGGCTTTCAGTAACAACTGGCTTACGGGGGCGATGATAAGGCTCAGGGGCGTTTTAAATTCGTGCGATATTTCGGTAAAGAAATCCAGCTTGAGCCTGGTTTGTTCCAGTGTTTTCTCTTTCTCCATGCGTTCAAAGCGCAATTGGCTCCTTACCTTCAGGAAGTAAATCATTAATGTAAGAAACACGGCAAAGAGCAGGGCGTATATCCCTTTGGCCGATGCGGATACATACCAGGGCGGCTCGATAAATACGCCGAACGTCTTCACCAGGCCCGAAGGCTGCCCGTTCAATCCCAGGCGGCTGATAAGTAAGGAATGGCTGCCCGGCTCAAGATGGTCGAACGAAAGGCGGTTGTCATCCGTTTTCAGCATTTGCCAGGCGTCGCTGTGGCTCCATTTATAGATAAACGTACTCCGCTGCTCGGGCGAGTAGTTCAGGTCTGATATTTCGAGCGAGAAACTATTCTGGTAGCGAGGCAGCCGTATCCCGTCAAGGTAACGGATGCTTTTGCCGGCATACTGGAGCGCCGGGCTATACCCGTCCGCATGGTTTATATGGAAAGCGGTGATAACGATTGGATTCTCTTCGCAGGCAGCATCCGTATCCGGCAATTCGCTTGCCCTGAAAGATACGCCGTCGGCCGCGCCCAGGAAGATGCGCCCGCCCGCCTTGTCGTAATACATACTGTAAAACGTACGTCCGGCATTGAGGCAGCGCACCGTGAGGCTGTCTTTATCCACCACCCAGATGCCATGGGTGGTAGACGTCCAGATATGGCGTCCGGTTTCTATCATGGCCAGGGGTTCGATGGGCGTGCGGGTGAAGTCAATGGTATGTATTTCGTACGTAAGGGTGTTTATCCTCGCCAGCCCTCCCCTGTAGGCCACCCACAGGAAGCCTTCCGCATCGCAAAGCATCCACACGGGAGGCGCGCCATGCAGCGAACCGGGGAAAGCGATATGCTCTACCCGGCCGCTACGGGCGTCTATCTTGTCTATTCCCGTATTATAGATCAATACCCATACGTTATCCTGCCGGTCAACGGCCAGGGCGCTGATAAAATTGCCCGCCAGCCCGCCGTCTGCGGTAAAGCATTTATCGGCTATATAAAGGGGAGGCGTGCGCTGCTGCTTCAGTTTCTCCGCGTTTATCTTCAATAAGCCGCTCCAGGTAGCTATCCAGAAGTTGTTTTGAGAGTCTTCCGCCAGGCAATACGTCCAGTTCGACTGGTAAACGCCCGAACTGTCGGCAATATGATACGGCTCAAAGCGGCCTGTCCGGGCATTGTAGCGATTGACGCCCCCGTCTGTCCCCACCCAAAAGCCGTGCGAACGGTCTTCAAACAGGCAGCGCACATGGTTGTGGGTAAGGAAGGCGTCGCGGTTACTTACGGTAAACCAACGGACGCCGGCGGCAGATTCCGGGTTCCTGGTGCGTATCAGCCCGTTGGTTCCCCCAAACCAGAAGTTGCCCTCCGAATCTTTTGAAATGGAATAAAACAGGTTGCCTTCGCCCGAGGCCGTCATCTGATGGATGGGAATAAAGCAAAACCGGCTGTCGCCCTGGAGCAGGGAAATACCATAATCAGTGCCTATCCACAGGTTCTGCCTGGAATCTTTAAATACGGCCCAGATGATGTTATTGGCCAGCGACCGCAGGTCGCGCGAATCATGCCTGAAGTATTCAATCTCGTCGCCTTTATAGTAATACAGGCCGTTGTCTGTCCCTATCACCACGTTGTTTGCATCATCCAGGCAAATGGTCTTCACGCACGAATACGCTTTCTTGTATTCCAGCGTATGGTCGTGCAGGTTGTATTTCATCAGGCTGTATTCCGTTCCCACCCAAATGCAATTGCGCGATTCGTCTTTCAATATGGAATTGACAAACACGCTCCTCCTGCCGCGCGATTCGTCCGGGAGGATTAGGTGAAACTGTTTATCTTCCGGCGAATACCTGCCGAAGCCAAAATAAGCCCCCACATAAATAGAGCCGTCTACTTCCTGGAGCGAATAAACAATGCCGGTATGCCTGGCGCCCCCGCCGTTGATTTCTATCCTTTCCGTTTGATGCGTATCCATCGCGTGCCGGTAAAGGCCCGACATGGCGCCTATCCACAACACGTCTCCCACCAACAGGAGCGACTGTATCTCGTCCGGCAGCTCCAGAAACGACGGCTCGAAAGCGTCCGTTTTATAATTATACACCAGCAGCCCGCGCTGAGAGCCTAACAGCAAATAATCGTCGCCATATAAAACGGCACAGTTGACAGGGATATTGGCAGCGTCGCCATACGAAAAGTGCGGGTGAGGCGTATACCCGTCATAGCTAAACAATCCCTTGGCGGAACCTATCCACAGCAGCCCCTGCCTGTCCTGAATAAAACACCTCACGGAAAGCGCCTCCTGGCTGAGCAGCCTGTTTTCAAACGCCGTATAGTTTTCCCTCGTCTCGCCCCAAAGACACGAAAGAAAGATACATACGCAACAGCCTGCCAGGTATAGTTTTCTCATTTGCATTCGATTTATAACAGATAGCCAAAGATACCATTTTTTTTTAACTACTTAACCTGCGAGTTTGGGCGCATCTCCCGCCGGATGGGGATGCGCCCAAGCCTGCTCCCGGCGTTGCCCGCCTTTTTAGCTACTCAGCTATCACCGTCACTTCGGCTTCGCCTAATTGGGGGGAAGAGGCTTTGATGGTGAATGGGCCTGCCTTGTCTGCCTGTATGATAGCGAGGCAGAGGCCGCCCCAGGCTTTTCGGGCGGAGGCTTTGACGGACGACAGGTCCATCATGTTGCCGCTTTCTACGCCTATGATTCTGGCGCCGGGGGCTTCAAACGTCACCAGGTTGTCGGCGTAGGGGACGCGGCAGCCGTTGCTGTCCGTTATTTCTACGGTGGCATGCACTACGTCGGAGGGGATGGCGCGTATCGTATCCCTGTCTACGGTGATTTGCAGCTTTGCCGGGGCGCCGGTTGTTACCTGCCGGCAGGTGTATTCGCTGCCGTCTTTTTTGCCTACGGCTTTTATTTCGCCGGGTTCGTAGACTACATCCCAGGTTAGATGCAAGTCGGCTGTAGAGGTAAATATTTTGCCGGGTTCGTAGGTGTTCCAGCTGCCGGAATTGCCTTTACGGGGAAACTCAAAGGTTTTGGAGCCGCAGGATTTGCCGTTTACGAAAAGCTCTACCTCTCCGCAGTTGGTGAAACAGACTACCTGCACTACCCTGCCTTCCTGCCCCTCTTTGTTCCAGTCGGAGGCGAGGTGCAGGACGGGTTCGTCTGTCCAGATGCTTTTGAAGAAGTAATAGCCGTCTTTCTTAAACCCGCAGTTGTCTAAATAGCCGGAGACGGCTCCCCGCGAGGGCCAGAAGGTTTCGCCGTAATAATCGATGCCTGTCCACATAAAGTCGCCTATCACATAATCGTGCAGAAGCGTGTATTTCCACCGCTGTTCCACATCAATAAGCTGGGCGGGGAAGCCAAGCCTTCTTCTTGCCGGGATAGCGGGCTGTTCGGCTGCCGCGGCTGCCGGCGCCGCCCTGTATCCTCCGATGCCCCCCGTTTCGGTTCCTACCACCAAACGTTCCGGGTGGAGCGCTTTGTCTATGGAATAAAGCAGTTCGCGCCGTTCGTGGTAGCGGTCGGGATAGTTATAGCCAATAATATCATTGGCGAAAGCCTCCAGGAAGTCTTCCGTAGCCGCATTATGGTCGGCGGCAATGTTATCGTTGCCACTCGTTACAAGGCGGGTAGGGTCTAACTGATGGCAAAGGGCTATCATTTGGCGGGCAAGGGCAGGGCCTTCCTTTGTGCTTTGGTCGGGTATTTCGTTGCCGATACTCCACATTACCACCGACGGATGGTTGCGGTCGCGCATCACCATCGCTTTCAGGTCTTCCTCGTGCCATTGGGCAAAGTAAAGCTTATAGGTATATTCGCGCTTGCCGGCCAGCCATTCGTCGAAGGCCTCGTCCATCACGAGCATTCCCATGCGGTCGCACAAATCGAGGAACTCTGGCGCCGGCGGGTTGTGCGCCGTACGAATGGCATTGCATCCGCCCGACTGAAGGATTTCTATCCTTCGTTCCCATACCCTTTCGGGCACGGCTGCGCCTACGGCCCCGGCGTCGTGATGCAGGTTGACGCCTTTCATTTTAACCCGTTGCCCGTTGAGCAGGAAGCCCCCGCCAGCCGTATATTGAATCGTACGGATACCTGTGGCGTTCGTTTCGCAATCATACTCTTTGCCGTCTACGTATACGTAAGTGGTCAAGGCATACAGATAGGGGTTTTCGAGGCTCCATAGCTCCGGGTGCAGAACGGCGAGCTCCTGCTCTGCCTCTTTCTTTTCCTTTACATCCAACCGGAGGGAGCGCTGGGCGGAGGCTACCTCTTCGCCCTTATGATTGCGCAGGATGTGCTTCAGCGTAACCTCCCCGGCGGGCGTCTGTCCGCTGTTCGTCACCGTAGCTTTTACCTTCAATACGGCCTTTTCGCTGTCGATGGATTGCGTATAGATAAATACGCCCCATTTCTCCAGATGAACCGCCTCTGTTGCCACTAAGCGTACATGGCGGTAGATACCCGAGCCGGTGTACCATCTGGAATTGGGTTGCCTGGAATTATCCACCCTTACGGCCACCAGGTTATCCTTAGCCTTGAGGAAAGGCGTCAGTTCGTATGAGAAACTGACGTATCCGCCGGGACGCTTCCCCAGGTAGTTACCGTTAATCCATACCTCGCTATTTTCGTAGATACCGTCGAACTCAATCCGCACCTGCTTTCCGGGGCTTAAGGCCGGGTAATCGAATTTCTTCCGATACCAGCCCACGCCCGCAGGGAAATACCCCGTATTGCCGCCTCCCGGCGCATCTTCAAGATTCTCGCCCTCGATACTCCAGTCGTGGGGGAGGTTGAGCGTACGCCATGCCCGGTCGTTGAACCCGTTTTTGTTTGCATTCCTGTGTTCGCCGGCGGCAAACTTCCATCCCTGGTCAAAGGGTTCAGTTGCGCGGCTGCCCGACTGGCTCCAAAGAGGCATACTTACCATAAGCAGGCCCCAGCACCAACATAGTATCTGTTTCATAACGTTTCGTATAATTTAGGATATATATTCATTTTGCCGGTAGTCTGCCCTTTCTCGTCAAAGAGACTTCCCCAGCGGGGCGAGGTGGCTTCCCAGATAAACGTTCCCCAGCCTAAGCGGCCAGGAATGTCTTTTACTATTTCATTTACTTCAAGGGCATGGTCTTGATACTCTACCACAATAAGCGGTTTCCCGTACCGTTCGGCCAAATCGTTCAGGTTGGCCTTCAGGTCGTCGAGCGTTCCATGCCAGCGCGGGTAGTAGGATTGTCCGATAATATCGAACTTTACGTCGCGGCTGATAATCTTGTCGAGAAAAGCTACCGACTCGTCGTTTTGCCCCCCGCAGGCGATATGCACCATCACCGGGATGGATTCGTCGGCAGCCCGTACCGCCGCGCTTGCACAACGCAATAATACGCCAAAGGGCATATACGATTCGCCAATCTTTCCTTGCGGCCACAGCATACCGTGATTGATTTCATTGCCTGTCTGCACCATGTCGGGCGCGCAGCCTTCTTCTATAAACTTCCGGACGGTATCAAAGGTGTACCTGTACACCTGTCCCTCCAGGCCCGAACCGGAATAGGCAGCCCACGAGGCCGGCGTATATTGCTTGCCGGGGTCGGCCCATGTATCGCTGTAATGGAAGTCGAGCAGGAACTTCATCCCCTGCGCTTTGATCCGTTTGGCCATCAGCAGGGTTTGTTCCAGTCCGCAGTATCCCTCGGCGGAGTATCCCCCCTCGGCGGCAGGGTCTACAAACAGCCGGAGCCTTATCCAGTTGAATTTATTCTCTTTCAATATTTCCAAGGCGTCCTTTTGTATGCCTTCATCCGAAAAGGCGAGGCCCTTGTCTTCCTGCTGGGGCAGCCAGGAGACGTCGGCGCCAATGATTGCTTCTTCCCGCTTGAACGTACGTTCGGGCAACGGGCCGTTTTCGGGAGATACGTCTCCATTGCTGCGGCTGTATTGGGCGTATAACTCATCATACAGGCTTAGTATTTCTTTATTGGCAATCAGTTTTACGGGCGCTTCGCCCGGCTGCCTCCTGCGAAAAGCCGTGCGCATGCTGTCATCGGCAAACGAGAATAAGGTTTGCAAAGGCTCCCAGGCCATTGTCCCGAATCCCAATCCGCCGGGAACGGAATGTACAATGTCGTTTATCTTTTTAATATTGTCGCTCTTCGCCCCGTATTCGCAAACGCAGACCGGTTTACCATAACGGGCAGACAGGTCGTAGAGGTTTGCCTTCAGGTCGTTGTACGTCTCGTGCCATTGTTCGTAGTACGAAAGGCCGATAAGGTCGAACTCCGCGTTGTACTTCAGCAGGTAATCCAGGAATTGACGGCATAAACGGTTTTCACCTCCCAAAGCCAGGTGCACCATGATGCGGCAGTGAGGCAGGGTTTCCCTCGCCGCCCGTTGGCCCGCTTTATACAGGCCTGCCATCGCCGCCCAGTTTTCTTCCTTTGCATTATCGTCAATAAAGCCTTCGGGCCATACGAAGCCGTGGTTAATCTCATTCCCTATCTGTACGATGGCGGGAGCAACGCCCGCTTCGTCCAGCGCCTGTAGCGCGTCTTTTGTATATTCGTACAGTTTATCTTCCAGCGCCTGTCCGGCGAGGCCTTCCCATGCGGAGGGCTTGTATTGTTTGTCGGGGTCGGCCCATGTATCGCTGTAATGGAAATCGAGAGCGAAATTCATCCCGGCTGCGCGAATCCTTTTTGCCATCCGGATGGTGTGCTCCAGGTTGCAAAAGCCCTGATTCGGCGAATAGCCTTTCCTGGCTTCGGGATTGACAAAGATGCGCAAACGGATATTGTCAAAATGATGATCGGCCATGATTTGGCAGACGTCTTTCTCTTTCCCGTCTGCATCGTAGTAAACAGCGCCCAGGCTTTCATTCTGGGGAATGAAAGAAACGTCGGCGCCCAGGCTGAAGGCGGCTGGCTTGCGGCTGCAACTTACAGACAGGAGAGCGGAAACAGCAGCTAAACACAGCCAGCCGAAATAATAATGCCGTTGATTCATATTCGTTTATTTTAACAAGATTGATTTCAATTCAAAAGACGGGGTTTCGCCCTGCTCCGTTCCGGGTATGATTAACTGGATTCGTTCGATGGTGCGTAAATCGAATGTCGCCGGCTTGGGATGCGTATACCAAAAGGGCAGGAATCCCGGGAAAGGCCTCGGCAGCAAAGCCATCTTCCCGGCTTTGAAGGCGTCTAAGGGCAACGTTTGGCTTGCTTCGGTATTGGTAAGGACGGTCTTTGCCGTATAAGCGCTTCCGTCTTTACTTATCAGGGCTACCTCTGCCTCTACAGGCTCTCCTGCTGCCTGCGCATGGATTACAATCCGTGAGTAACCGGGTATACATCCGGTTATCCCGGCTATCTGCTGCCCGATAAAGTTTTCGAGAACAAACACAGGGGCGGAAGGATCAACCCTCCGCAAAGGCGCTCCGGGGAAAGTTCTTACAAACGTTTTCAAAAACGTTTCTCCCGGAACGGGCGAAAAGACAGGTTGCAGGGAAAAACCGAAATCAGCCGAATAAGTGATAAACCGATCCGCCTCGCCGGCGCTAATCAAGGGAACGGCGCTTTCCCGGGGCAATACCTGTATCGTATAACTTTCGGGATTGTAATAATCCCAGGCCGAGGCCGGCCCTTCCACGCCTCCGGGATACACCCATTCTTCGCCCGAAAGCATACCGGCTCGTACCACGTAACGCAGCATGCCGGCCTGTACAAGCGAATCGGGTATTTGCGCACGGAAACGATACCCGTCTGTTTGCTCCATCGGAATTTGTACCGGAGGTCGCCAACCCCTCATACTGCCTGAAACCTGCAGCGTCAACTGCTTCGCCGGGGCGGGCGTTACGAACTCGGCTTCCAGAAAGACGGGCTGTCCTTCCATCGCAAAGGAAGGAGGCGAATGAAGGAAGCGCCGTTTCGTATGGGTAGCTTTGGGAGCATAATATTCGTCGGCCCGCGCCTGGCCCACTTTGATTTGTTTCGGATCGCCCGTAAAGGGTTGCTCAGACAGGATGTAAGCGCCGGGAGCAATCCGGAAGCGCCCGCCGGAAGCGGTTGCCCGGTAACTGTTGCCTTCATTGACGCCGGTAATGAAAAAGGCGTCGCCCAAATCGGACAAACGAACGGTCATCGGATAGTCTGCACAGGCAATGACTACATTTTCGATACGCGGCGTGGCTCTTGAGAAGGGGTCGCGCACCCATACGGCGTCCGGCATCACTTCCAGGCGCCACGTCCCGCTGCCTATCTTATCAAGGAAATAAGCGCCCCGTCCGCTGTAATCCACCACCGGCGAGGCGCCATAGCCGGCAATCGACTCCAATGTAGTTTCATTCCCGGGTTTGGCAGTCGTATGGTTCGTATAGTAAAAGACCCGGTCGTTCGACAGTTCGGACAGGTCGTCTTCATAACTGATCGTTACGCCCGGCAGGGAAAAGGCGGTCGTTTCCTTGTCGCGCGCTCTTTTATAAGAAGAGTCACGGAATAATTCGCCGGCTATTTTGAAAGCAATCGCTTTCTGCGGCGCGTAGGCGAGGTTCAGGAAATGCGTTTGATACTCTGTGTTCGCAGCGGCTATAGACAGGGGATCGTAGGCAAACTGCGTAACCCATTGCATCCCCGCTTCCTTGAAAGAAAGCGCCATCGGCGGATATATGTAAGACCGGCCTATATCCGCCGCATCAAACTCATACACAATCCGCGCCTGGCGGGCAAAGTAAGGTTCCTGCCGGAACGGCATATCGTAGCTGTCTACATGTGGCAGAAAATTCCCCTGCCGTTCAAATCCCGCCACCAGGCCCGAAGGATACCATTGAAAGGTTACGCCATCCGTGCCTCCGTCTATAAACGCTTTCAGCAAACCAATGCTTTGCGTTACATTATATACTACCGGTTTCCTGCATCCCGTAGAACGGATAGCCTCCCGCATCTTTCGCACGAAGGCGGTTGTTTCTTTTGCTTTTTCAAGCGAATGTCCCGGCTCATTGCAAATCTCAAAAGCCACGATCATCGGATCGTCTTTATAACGCACGCCCGAATAAGGATTCACATGGTTGAGAAACTGTTTAAGATACCTTTCCTGCGCAGCGATAGCTCCGGCGTCTGTATAAACGTTCCCCTTATTGTATTTGCCCGAAAAACCGGGCAAATCATCCTCATTAGGTTCAGGATAACCGTTTCCCCAGTAAGCAATGGGCGTAAGAAGGATATAAATACCCCTTTGCTGAAATTGCCGGATAAGATAATCCAATAAATCCAGGTGTTGATTGTCAATAAGATTGCCTTCCCCATCGCTTATTTCACAATCCCACACATGGATACGGTAAGCGTTCACCCCCAAGCGGCTCAGATGATAAGCATCCGTTTCAATCGCCTTTTTATGATCAACGCCCTTACGCAGTATTTGCCGGTAAGCATGAGCGAAGGGCGCAGTGTAGTTAACGCCCCAAAAGTACGCTTCTTCCTGATTGCCTTCCCATCTCATCCGTCCGTTTTTATCTACATAAACCGGATCGTGACCGCCCTGAGCCGCCACATACGACAGGAAACAGAAAAAGAGAAATAAGGTAAAACTGATTTTTTTCATAACGAATGAGTGTTTTTAATCCTTACAAAGATAAAAGGCAGACACCAAAAGTCCGGTCAAAAACGGACAGAAGATAGCAACAAAACGGACGAACGAAGTTTTTT
>JAIRKZ010000175.1 GCA_031259845.1 Tannerellaceae bacterium
ATCCCACAGGACACACTACGAAAGCAATCTGTATCCCACAGGACACACTACGCTATCCACACAGGACGCCAATCTGTATCCCACAGGACACACTACGCTCGCAATCTGTATCACACAGGACACAATCTGTATCCCACAGGACACACTACTGTATCCCACAGGACAACAATCTGTATCCCACAGGACACACTACGAAAGCAAAAACCCGCTCTACATCAGGATTTGCGCGTTATCGCAATCTATTATATAGTAATGGATATTACTATATTATGTATACAGTATGTATATAGTAAGGTAGATACCCGTATAAGTAAGAGAGTAATAATAATGAAAAAATGAAGTGTAAGAAAAGTACCGAAGGTACTTTGAATACCCCACGTAAAAAAAAAGAGGGGGTATGGGGGGTTTACCCCCCGTGGAAAAAAAGGATGAAAAAGTACCGAAAGGTACTTTTGAACCCCCATCGAAAAAACAGCCACGAAAAAATCAATTTACAAACCCGGCGAAAGCCAAAAACAAATTAAAAATGAATCAAAAAAATTACAACGGTACAATCTTAGCACTTGACGTAGCAAGCAAAAAAACAGGCTACGCAATTTACGAAGAAGGAGAAATCTTTAAACATGGGACATGGAAATTGTCGAAAGATGAATATTGCGGTTCACTTGCCAGCAATGTAGAAAAATTCATAAAAGAGTACGGGATTACCCTAATCGTAGTAGAAGACATTTTCCGGGACAAGGATGTACGAAAAGACAAATCCTTTCAAATACTGTCCGAATGTAGAGGGGCGGTTCAGGCAATTGCGGACTGGCACAACATTCCAGTAACGGCAATTGAACCCGTCAGGGTAAAGCGAAAAATTTGGGGGTACAACCCGTCCCGTGAATATTACCGAAACCTAACCCGCCCGGAACACAAGCAAAGAATGATACTGGCCGTCCAAATATTAGGCTACGGGCTGGAGAACGACAGGGCAGACGATGAGGCGGACGCAATAGGCCTTATGATTACATATCTGGACATTTACCGGTATTTGATAACCCATCCCAAATATAAACTTTCAAAACAAACAACATGACAAACGAAAAAATCTTAGCATTACACCCAGCCCCCACAACAACGGGCTATGCCATTCACAAGTACGGAAAATTCTCAAACAGCGGTATATGGGAGTTAGAGGGGGACAGCTGCCTGAACCTCTTAAATAAACTATACCGGACGATAGGCGGCCACGGAATAGAACGGATACTTATCCCGGACATTCTCCCGGATATGGATGCACGTATACCGGAACTCATAGGCGTAATAAAGGCAGTAGCGCAGGACTACCAAATACCGGTAACGCTTGTTCACCACTGGTGCATCGAAGACGAGACGCCCACACCGCCCCCGGAACAAAAGCAGGAAAGGTTAGCCGACACATATTTGTATTCCGATAACCCGGATGAGAGGGACGCAATTGCAGCCCTTGTAACGTACGTTTTTTCATCTTAGAGGCAGTTGTATGGAAAGAATGTTAAAACGCCCGCTACGGGCCTCTATTTAGCTAAAACGCCCTGTCAGAATATCCGGCAGGGCGTTTCTACATGTTATATCAAAAATTCGGGTTTTCAAGTTCCGGTATATCATGCGGTTCAATCCGGTAATACTCATCAAACATATCCAAAGTAACATTGGGTTTCCACGACAGCATTTCCACCATTATGCTTGGAAGATACCTGACGTGTCGGATACCCGTTTCAGTAAGGGGGATACAATACCTGCACGCATAATCTATCAGTTCCTTTGATATACGGGTAGAATACGAAAGTTTATTAATATCATCCTCATAGTACACATATTCCTCAAGGTCATCAAATAATACAATGCTCATTTTGTTAAAATCTGTTTCTTTTTTTAAATCTGCCATAATTTTAATTTTGAATATAGTTATAATAATGTTTTTCTAACATGTCGCGGGACGTACCGCCCTCTTTGGCTATTTGCAAAAGTGGTTTATCGCTTTTGTTTATCGCATGAGTAAAAGCAGTATGCCTGAATGTATACGTGGTAAGTTTGCTTACTCCCAGTAATGCCTTAACATCCGATAGGAAATGGTTTATTTGCTCGATCGTTTTTTTTCTTCTGTTAGACCACTTTCTAAAGCTGACTGCATCACTCAAATCCCAGTCGTATTCATTCATGGCAAAGGGGAAAACGTAGCCTTTTGATGATTGCCCTTTGTATTTCAAAATAATCTCCTTTGCTTTTGGGGTGAGGGGGGCTGAAACAAAAGTCGTATTTTTATCCTTGTAATTCTTTTTCTTTGCAGGTTCGTAAACTATCCGGTCGTCTATAATATTTGATAATTTCAAAGCAATAACATCGCCCGGTCGTGATTTTGTTTCACACAGGAATACAGTATAGTCCCAGTAAAGCTCTTTGTTCTTATATTGTTTAGCATTTGGCAGCGTTGACAAGTCCAAAGATAAATATTTGCGGTGTTGCTTTTTTGTCAGGACATGCACGCCGTTAATAACTCTGTCAATATCGGCTTGTTTTATTGGTGCATCATCGCTATATTTATAATCCAATATGTTTTTAGTCAGTTTGTGCTTTCTCGCTTTGGATATTGTAGCATGGAAAATTTTCATCAGGCCGGTATAATTCACTCCCTTTAGTTCCTTCAATACCCACATGCCAAAAGCCTCAAAATGGCTGTCATCAATAGCATTTAAGGGGAGCTCTATTATACTTCCCTCAATTTCCAATTTATGCAGCAGGGTATTATATACCGTATAAGTATCGGAAGGCATTTTTACGCCCCCGTTTTTCATATCGGCAATAATCTTTTCGAGGTACTCACCAAACGTAAGCTCCCTTTTAGCCTCAACTTTAACACCCTTTTCGTAAAGTTCAAATAATTCCTTACCGGAATTGACTGCACAATTATCAAGGATAAGTTGATACCGCGCTTTCATTTCGGACAACAACCGGTTGTTGTTAATTGCATCCTGTGTAGGCTCAATGAACCGTTGTTGTCCAACATCCCAACTATCAAAATTAGGGGCTTGCAGGTTAGATACTTTTTTGTAATTCCTTTTAGATGTGCCTTTTACGGTTGCACACAGGCAAAGGTCGCCGTTCTTGAATGTAAAACTTAAATTCATTTTCGCCATACTGATTTTTTTTTTTGTTGACGCAAATGATTATTAGAAGGGCTGTAAAACCACTGCACAAAGTGCACAAAAGAAGTGCACAAAAGTGAATATTAGAGGTGATTTTCCAGTTAACCCTTCCCTGTGGTTAAACTAAATTTAGATTTGCAATCCCTAAACTTAGTGCTATATAGCTGATAACCAACGCAATTGAATATACTACTGAAAGCAAAATGTGAAAAAATTTAACATAAAGAAAAACTTTTTAGCTATGGGGTTAAAACGTAAGGTTTTAACCCGTAGGGATTTTTAAGATTTGGCCGGGGCGGATATTTGTATTTGAGAGGTTATTGGCTTTCTGTAATGTTGAAACGGAGACTCCCGGGTATTTCTTGGCAATGGAATAAAGTGAATCGCCTGATTTTACTTTGTAAGTAACCTGTCCGTTACCTGCAGATGCCCGGGAAGAAGTTGTCGCTACCTGTTGAGGCGCTGTTTGTTTTGCCGTGTTGTTGGAAGCAAAGGCTACGCCTCCGTTATTAACATATAATTTCAAGCGTTTGCCTGATGCTACCCGGTTGGAGCCTAATCCGTTCCAAGTACGGATTTCACGCGCTGTCACACCATATTTATCTGCTATGGTAAAGAGATTTTCGCCGGCTTTTGTTACATGGGTTATCTGTTCGCGTGTAGAAGTATTCGGGGAGCTATTCGTATCGTAAAGCGTATTTGCCAACAGTTCTTCAAAGCGGTGCATATAAATGGTATCTTCTTTGTCTACATAAGCAAAAGATTTGGCCGTTGGCAGCTTTAATACGGACGTTTTGACATTACCCGGGATGATATCCCGCTTGTATTGCGGGTTAAGCGCCCGTATTTGTTCTATATCCATTTGGGTAAGATCAGCTACTTGCTGTAAATGGAGTATGCGGTTCACCATAATGGTGTCTGTTGATAACGGAAGGCTGGTTTGTACCGGGCAGATATTATGATCACAATAATAATTCATCACATAATTTGCCGCAATAAATAAAGGTACATACGAACGGGTTTCACGGGGGAGGTATTGATATATCTGCCAGAAGTCCATTTTCCCGCCGGCCCTGCGGATCGCTTTATTAACATTCCCCGGCCCGCAGTTATAAGACGCTAAAACCAAATGCCAATCCTGATAAATATCATACATATCCTTAAAATAACGGCAAGCAGCATAAGTCGCTTTTACAGGGTCGCGCCGTTCATCTACCAGGCTATTTATCTCCAAGCCATAGCTTTTACCCGTAGGTAGCATAAATTGCCAAAAGCCTGAAGCGCCCACCCTTGAGACGGCAGTCGGGTTCAGGGCGCTTTCTACAACAGCCAGGTATTTTAGTTCGAGGGGAAGATTATGCTCATCTAATATTTGTTCAATCAAAGGGAAATAATAATCGGCCATCCCCAGCATATACCGAATCAAACTGCGCCGGCGTTCGGTATAAAGATTGATACTGTTACGTACAAGGTTGTTGAATGTCATAGGGATGACATGAGGCAATTTTTCCAGGCGGGCGCGTATTACTTCATCCGTGAAGTAAACATTGTTTTCGTCGTCATGGCAATAATCGTCTGTTTTAGAGAAATATTTTACATGCCATGATTGTAACAAGCTGTCTACATTGGCATCTAAACTTTCAGGAATCATCCCAATATCTTCGGAAAGTGTGTCCGTTGATAATACGGAATAATTCTGCTCTCCGGAGGTTTCTTGCTGTGCATTTACAGACAAACAGAAACAAAGGAAGTAAAATAAAATGTGTAAATGTCTGTTCATGTTATTAGAATGTTATACTACAATTCAAACCAATATTCCGCGAACTGTAACGGGTTTGCGGCGAGAAAACCGGCTCTACCCGCATCGATAAGTCCGGTGATATATCAAAGTCAAACAATTGTGCGTCTACGTATGCGTCAATCAATGTGATGGCATAAAAACCGACCGTAAGAATGATACTTAAGTCCCTATACCGGCGAAAGTAATCTTTTCTTGATTTCAAGAGATTCTGCCTGCCGGCGTCAAAAACAATGCTTTTCGGGTCTACACCAGGATAAAACTCCGTCCAGTCTTTATTGAAAGTAAAATCCACCTCTCCTCCTTCCGCCGCTTCCAATGCCGTCCTGTACGCCTCGGCATCATGTACAATACCTTTATACCCGTTCCAATAATCCTGATAGTTTTTGTTGTTCCAGGTGATGGCATACATAAATCCCATAAAACCTCCATATACAAGGGGTAATTTCCAATGTTTCCGGTTGTATATCTGCCCCATACCGGGAATTAACCCTAACAAAATAGCTTTCGTAGGATTCGGTTTGAATGCCACTTTAGTCGCTTCCGGTATAAGAACAACACCTGAGTCGGCAACTGATAATACCGTCAGGGTTAATGAATCGGGCGTCGTAATAATAGCTGTATCAGTATCAAATCCTTCAATGAACGCTTGTGCATTTCCTTTCTGCGGAAAGCATAATAACCATATAACGGATAGTATGGCGCTACTTGTTTTGATTAGTTGCCCCATCCTTCGTTCTTTATTTCAACTTATCAAACAGGCCGATTAACCGTTCCAAATCTTCTTCCGAGCGGATAGGTATGCTGATTTTTCCTTTCCCATTCTCGCCATAGCTCAACTGCACTTTCGTGTTAAAGAAACGAGACAGATGGTCTTTCAACATCTTATATTCTTCGGGCAACGTTGGTTTACGTTCGCTTTTGCTTTTTTCATTCTCTTTTTTGGGAAATAATTCTTCTCCGGCAGCTATTCTGCGAACCATATCCTCTACCGCTCTTACGGAAAGCCCTTCGGCAACGATCTGTTCGTAAAGCGCCAACTGAACTTTGGCGTTTTCCACGGGAATTAATGCACGTGCATGTCCCATATCAATTTTCTTGTCTTTCAGACTCATCTGGATTCCGGCAGGCAACTTTAACAACCGTAGATAGTTCGCGATAGTCGTTCGCTTTTTACCTACGCGTTCGCTTAATTTTTCCTGCGTTAATCCGTAAACGTCGATTAGCTTCTGATAGGCCAGCGCAATTTCTATGGAGTTCAGGTCTTCCCGTTGAATATTTTCGATCAACGCCATTTCGACGACATTTTCGTCTGCCGCTGTTTTTACATAAGCCGGGATACTTTTCAATCCGGCCATTAATGAGGCGCGATAACGCCGCTCCCCCGAAATAATCATATAACAGTCGGGAGAAACTTCTTTTAACGTAATGGGTTGGATAATTCCCATGGCGCGGACAGATGTGGCCAGTTCTTCAAGCGCTTCTTCATCGAAAAAAGTACGGGGCTGGTTCGGATTCGGCTGGATTTTACTTAATTCGATTTCGTTTATAGACGATGAACCGTCGGCTTTTACATCCTCGATTCTTGTGTCGTCCCCGAGAAGCGCACCTAATCCACGGCCCAATGGACGATTTTTCCCTACTGCCATAGTCAACTGTTTTTTTCTATAAGTTCTTTCGCTAATTGCATGTGGTTTTCCGAACCTTTGGATTCCGCGTCATACAATATGGCCGGCTTTCCATAGCTGGAAGCTTCGCTTAACTTGATATTACGCTGGATAACGGTTGTAAATACAAGGTCTTTAAACGGACGCTTTACTTCTTCGTATATCTGGTTTGCCAAACGAAGGCGCGAATCGTACATGGTAAGCAGGAAACCTTCTATTTCCAATGCCGGGTTCAGCCTGGCTTTAATTATTTTTATCGTATTTAATAATTTACTGATACCTTCGAGCGCAAAATATTCGCATTGTACCGGAATCAAAACAGAATCGGCGGCAGTTAGCGCATTAACAGTGATGAGGCCTAAAGACGGAGAGCAGTCTATCAATATGTAATCATACCTGTCTTTCAGGGGAAGTAATACCTGTTTCATAATTTGCTCCCTGTTTTCCAGATTCAACATTTCTATTTCGGCGCCCACCAGGTCTATGTGAGACGGGATAATCTCAAGCTGGTCTATTTCTGTTGAAACGATTGCTTGCCTGGCATCATCGCCATTCACCAGGCATTCATAAATAGAAAGGTTTACGTTGCGAATATCTATGCTAAGCCCTGATGATGCGTTTGCCTGCGGGTCTGCATCCACTACCAACACTTTTTTTTCAAGGACAGCCAATGAGGCGGCTAAATTGATTGTGGTCGTTGTTTTTCCAACTCCGCCTTTCTGATTTGCTATTGCAATAATTTTTCCCATATTTCTTCTATACTAATTCTCGCACAAAACTAAACATTAAATGAATACACACAACTTAAAAGAGATAAAACTATTCCTTACCTGTTGATAAGTGGCTGAAATTGTTGAAAACTTCCGAAATCTTTTTTCTTTTGCAGCAATAAATAATCTAATAAAACCATGGCAGCCATGGCCTCTACAATAGGGACTGCACGCGGGATAACGCAAGCATCATGCCGGCCGCGCGCTTTTAACAGCGTGTCTTCTCCTGCGGTTGTAACGGTTTCCTGTTCCATCAGAATGGTGGCAACCGGCTTGAATGCTACCCGGAAATAGATATCCTGTCCGTTTGAAATTCCGCCCTGTATTCCCCCCGAATGATTCGTACGGGTATTGATGCGCCCTCCGTCATTGAAAAAGCGGTCGTTCCGTTCAGAGCCGCGATAAAGAGGAGCGTTGAAGCCATCTCCGTATTCAAATCCTTTCACTGCATTAATCGTAAGCATGGCATGGGCTAAAGCCGCATGCAGTTTCCCGAAAACAGGTTCGCCTAATCCTGCCGGAACGCCTTTGGCTACACACGTGATAACACCTCCAATGGTATCGCCTTGCCCTTTTACTTCCATGATAAGCCGCTCCATTTCTTCCGCTTTGGCGGGATCGGGGCAACGGACAATGTTTTCTTCCGTGAGGCTCAAGTCATAATCCTTGTATGTCCCTTCTATTTTGACGGAACCTATTTGCGAAGTATATGCCTGTATGGAGATATTATATGGCTGAAGGGCTAATTTGGCGATGGAGCCGGCTACGCAGCGGGCAACCGTTTCGCGCGCCGACGAACGCCCTCCGCCTCGCGGGTCGCGGATACCATATTTTTTATGATAGGTATAATCGGCATGCGAAGGACGGTACACATCCTTCATGTTATCGTAATCGGAAGAATGCTGGTTTTCATTCCGTATGATAAAGCCTATCGGCGTACCGGTGGTTTTACCTTCATATAGCCCGGATAAAAATTGAACGTCATCGTTCTCCTTACGGGGAGTGGCTACTTTTGATTGCCCGGGTTTCCGCCGGTTCAATTCCTGCCGGATAAATTCCATATCCAATCCGATTCCGGCAGGGCAACCATCAATCACGCCTCCCAAGGCAAGCCCATGCGATTCGCCGAATGAGGTTAGCCTGAATATGTTACCAAATGTATTCACCGCTTAATGATGTCCGCAACCACCACAACCGTTACTACAATCATCCTCTTCGCTGCCGCAATTGCAACCGCCAGACGACATCGCTGCTATTTCTTCAGCCGTAGGGTCGTGTACATCTATCACTTCGCCTGTAAAGTGAAGCGTTTCTCCGGCTAAAGGATGATTGAAGTCCATAATAACAACATCCTCTTTGACTTCTAATACCGAGCCGTTCAATCTGTTGCCGTCGGCATCCATCATAGGGACAGTGTTTCCTTCTTTAACCATATCTGAATCGAACTTGCCTTCAACTTCAAAAATGTTTTTCGGCAGTTCCATTACATGTTCTTCATTAAATTCGCCATATCCGTCGGCCGGAGTAATCGTAAAATCGAACGTACTGCCCGCTTCAAGCCCTTTCAATGCGTTTTCAAAAGCAGGAAGCATCATGCCTGTTCCAAAAATAAAACGCAAAGGAACCTCGGCCGTTGCTCTTTCCATTAATTCACGTTCTTCGCCTTCTCCCACGTTCAGGTCGTACGTAACTGATACGAACTTATTCGTTGCTGTTCTCATCTTTAATCTGATATTTTAAATGCATAATCCGACAAAGGTACATATTATTTATAAGATTCTTCTACTCCGTCTAAATAACCCGCAGCGTATGCAGCATGAGGCCTTTTATGTCTACCTGCTCCTCCTTTTATTCTTCAATTAGTTCAAGTATCCAATTTATCCATGAAATAATAGTAAACGCTCTTCGTTTGTATGTTTGTTCAGAGTCAACCTTGTGGAGTTTTGAACTTTTCATTATC
>JAIRKZ010000182.1 GCA_031259845.1 Tannerellaceae bacterium
AATAATCTTTTTCATGTTTGTTTAATTTTACTTTTATACATAAATTAGTTAGTCTCCGCGTTTTGCCTACTGTTGTTCGGCAAAAGCCATTTTCTTCTTATCTTTGGCTCCTCCTTCGGTTGAGGGTTGGAGGGGGCTTGCCGGATGCTGCGAACTATCCAGGGCAGGCTCCCCTCTTTGTTTCCCCTCGGTTTCTTGCTGTATTTGTTTGATGTATAATTCTTTCACCTCGTTACTGTAAACGGGGTTCCCTATGACTGTTACCTTATTATCCCTGTCTAAAAGGAAAACATGGAAATTAACGTTTTCCGGGAAATGATTTAATTTATTCAGCGCATCTTCCCTGTCTATGCACACCGGTAAATCGAACCGGTACATTTCCAATAAATAATAAAGGTCTTTTACTCCGCCTCTTTCTTTGGGATGAAAGAAAAAAAGGAAGGGTACGGCAGCGCCGGTAAGCGTGTCTACGCTTTCAATAAAACTTATCCAGGATTGCAAATTGAGAAGGCAGTCCGTGCAGCCGGCTGAATCTACGTAGGCCAGCACTTTATACTCAGAATCGGGTATCCGGTAATCTGTTGCGCCGGTAGCGTAGCGGGTGAAAACAAGGCTGTGGGGGAAGACGATTTCTTTTCCATGCCATTCCTGTATCAGGTTAGCTAATTCTTTCTCCGCCCGGTTGTTTCTGCAGGAAGAAAAGATGAGCAAGATTAAACTTATGAATATGCAGACTCTCATTTTTAGATTATTGTATGAGGTTTGTTTTGATTGTAAATATATGTATAATTTTCCAAATAGGTTAAACTTTTTTGCTGTTTTTTCTTCACCCTGATTTTTCTTGAACATATACTCTGCATACAATCCATGCGCTGAGGAAGCGGCGACGGGGGGGATGTTGAGTGTTTTTCCATCGTGCGCGGGCGATTTTCTGAACGTTCAGTTTTCTTCATTTCGTTTGTGGCGGCTCCGGCAGAATGTTCAGTTTTCTTCATTTCATTCGTGGGGGCTCCGTCAGAACGTTCGGTTTTCTTCATTTCGTTCGTAGGGGTTCCGTCAGAATGTTCAGTTTTCTTCATTTCATTCGTGGGGGCTCCGTCAGAACGTTCGGTTTTCTTCATTTCGTTCGTGGCGGCTTCGGCAGAATGTTCGGTTTTCTTCATTTCGTTTGTGGCGGCTTCGGCTGAATGTTTGGGTGGAGGTTCAATAAAGAGGGGCCGCCTTCCCCTTCCGGAGTAAGGCGGCCCCTCTTTGTTTGCCGGCGCTGCGGAGCTTCAGGCGTCGGGGGCGTCGGTTTTATGGCGCCGGCCTGCGCGTTGGGATACGAGGTTGCGGTATTTTTTTACGTGTTCGTTCCAGGCTACTACGAAGTTGTAGGGTATGTTCCCATGAAATTCGTGGGGAGGGGGAGGGTCGTCGTCAAGGTGCAGTTCGTCGTCTAACTCTTCCGGGTCTACCGCAATGTTGCCTCCCAGTCCGTCGGCCAGCAGTTGTGCGTCCAGTACGCCGGTCATCGCCGTGTAAAATACGTCTAACTGGCTTCGTACCAGCTTCAGGTCGTTCTTGGGCTTGGCAAAGCTTTCGTCTGCCCGCGCTTCGCTTACGGACAGGAAGGCTTGCTCGGCCTGGCTTATTGCCGTTACCCAGTCGGTAACCCCCAGGGTGGTAACGTCGGCTTCGTATGTTCCGCCCAGGTCTTCCAGCAGGTTGTAGAGCGCGGCCGATTCGGCGGCATAACTTTCCGACAAAACGGCCGTGCGGTATCCCCCGAGCAGCACGAACAGCCGTTCGGCAGCCTTTTGCTTTGCCTCGCCGGGCTGCTTGAGCGAACCTTTCACTACTTCGTAAAATCCCCGGAATAAATCGTCGCGCTTCTGGTCGGCCAGTTCCAGTTCGTGGGTGTATGCGCTTTTACGCAGTACGAGCAGCAATTTGTCTGCCTTCAGGAAGAGGATGATAAACTCTGCGTACAGCTTATTCAGGCCGATGGCATCCGCGGTAAAATGAATTATCAGGTCTCTGAACTCGGTTAAAAACCGGAACCATTCTTCGTTCCGGAGGCCGCTTAGTTTAAATTTAATCACCTTCATATACGTGCAATTTTATATACGCGTAAATGTAGGCATTCCTTTTGGAAAAAGAGACAGAATGGCGATATTTTTTTATCTATATTTGCTCCCATGTTTTAACTGTCATCTTAACTGTTACGGAAAATGGAACATTTATTACATTACGTCTGGAAATACAAACTTTACGCCCCCTCCTGCCTGGTTACCACCCGGGGACTTCCCGTATCCGTTATTGATCCGGGTATTCAAAATACAAACGCCGGGCCTGATTTCTTCAATGCCAAAATAAAAATAGGCGACACGATGTGGGCGGGCAATATTGAAATACATTCGAAAGCGTCGGACTGGCTCCTGCACGGCCATCATAAGGATAAAGCCTACGATTCGGTAGTATTGCACCTGGCCGGCACAGTAGATGCCGACGTATATCGTACAGACGGCGCAGCCATAGCGCAGGCCCGGCTAACCATTCCCCCTGCCGTAAGCAAAAATATAGACTGGCTTATCTACCGGGATATACCCGTGCCCTGCCTTTACAGCATCAAACATATTGAACCGGTACACATTTCCTTGTGGATAAACGCCCTCCTCTGCGAACGGCTGGAGCGGAAGACGAAGGATATCCTCCTCCTGATGGAGCAATATAACGACGACTGGAACGAAGTGTTCTACATTATACTTACACGCTGTTTTGGCTTCGGGATAAACAATGACGCCTTTGAGCGATTGGCCAGAAGCCTTCCGCTTCATGCCGTTTACAGGCAGCGCAGCAGTTGCCGGCAGCTTGAAGCGATGCTGTTCGGGCAGGCCGGCCTGCTGGAAGAAGCCGGAGCTTGCCCCTACTACCGCCTGCTGCAACAGGAGTATAAATTTCTGCAACATAAATACGGTTTAAAGCCATTGGAAGGCGCCGTTTTTAAAAGCCTCCGCGTGCGCCCCATCAATTTCCCGCATATTAAAATAGCCCAGTTGGCCGCCCTCTGGCATCGCCGCGACACACTCTTCTCCGCCATACTGCATACAGACGATATGCAGCAAATAAAAGAACTGTTCCGCATACCCGCCTCTGCTTATTGGGATACGCATTATCATTTCAGGCATGCTTCGCCGGCCAGAGAGAAAGCGCCGGGAGAGGCCGCCCTTACAATTATCCTTATTAATGCAGTAGCCCCCATGCTGTTTGCCTACGGACGGAAAAACAAACAAGACGCGTATTGCCGGCGGGCGCTCCGTTTGCTGGAAACAATCCCGCCGGAAAAGAACCAGACCGTAGCCATGTATTGCCTGTCCGGCATACAAGTACACAACGCCGGAGACAGCCAGGCGCTTATCCAGTTAAAAAAAGAATATTGCGACAGGAAAGAATGCCTGCGCTGCCGCATCGGATTCAGATTGCTGAAACAGGCAAGCCTGTAAAAAGTTATTTCATGGATTGGATAATCAGGCCGGCAATCCTGGCCGGTTCATCCGGTTCAAGAGGATAATGCCCTCTGCCCTGGTCAAGGATTACCGTCATTTTCCCCGCATAACGTTTTTTCACCTCGTTTGTCTGGGTTTTCAGATTCGGGTCCAGGCTTCCGCATACATGTATAACAGGAACTTTTGCCTCGGCCAAAGGTTTCAGGTTGTCCGCCGGCTGCACTTTTGCAAGCGAAGAACGCAAGATTGGATTTTCCCCGTATATACAAGCCACCCTGCCGGGATTTTCAATTCCCCACGCATAGACCTCTCCCGTGGCAGCGCCTCGCCCAGCCAGCACGGGTTTCCGGGAAAATCCTTTGCCGGCGAGGTAATCATACACCATGTCCCAGTGCTTGAGTACAGGTCCGTCGGCATTATAGGGAACCGGGGCTACAACAATGTGAAACCCTTTTGCAAGCAGTTCCAAATCAACAGCCGAACTGCCGTCTATCCGGTCGCAGCGGAAAACCCAGGGATTACCCGCCGCCGCCTGTGCAGGAACATACACGCTGACGGAACCTTCCACGCCTTCCAGCGGGAATGAATATTTATTGTAATTTCCCGTAAAGTAAGGCCCCCACGTGCTGATCCAGCATTTCTCGGACGGAGCATACCCGTACCAGGCTTTCGTATTGTAGAAGTTCGACTTCTTCGCCCGCCCGGGCAAAAAGGCGGGTTGCTGCTGCGGCTTTTCCTTAAAACTCTGTTCTATAAAGTCGGCAATAATGTCCGGGTTGCTCAGGCTGTGAGGATGGTGTGCCGCCCCGTCTTTAACAAGCACGGAGAAACGCCCTCCGTTTGCATGGTAAACAGCCTGAATGGCATACGTATTGTGCAGAACAGGATCAATGCTTCCGCAGATATTCAGTATGGGTACATCGTTTTCGGCAAGCAAATCCATCTTCATCAGGCTCGCGTGCGAAAGTCCCGGATTATCTGCACAGATAGCCGATACCCTGTCTGGATACGCCGTTCCCCAAGTAAAGGCATTCGATCCGCCGCGGCTCATGCCGATAAAGGCAGGCTTTGGCGACAGCCCGTGTTCTTCCGTAAGAAACCTGTACCACACATCCCAGGTCTCATCAGGGTCGGTTGTGATAAACGCGATATGGAACCCCCTTTTCAGCAATTCGATTTCTGCCTGTGGAGCGTGATCCCAGTAACAGCCGCGCCAGCTCCACGGATTTCCTTCTGCCGCCTGCTGTGGGACAACTACAATACAGCGCCTTGTACCCTTTTCAGGCGCTTTTACGCCGCTTCCTTCCTGCGGACTTGCCGTGATAGGCCTTATTTGCAGACTCGTTTCATTAATTACAAAGTCATAGCGGTCAAAACCGTGCCATTGCGTTTTCTCTCCCGTGAAAGACTGAGCAAAGCCCATAAATCCACCCAAAAACATGAAAAGCAGGGAAACTGTCACAATATTTGTTTTCATACTGATTTAAAAGATTATAATTATAATAGAAAATTGCTTGAAGATACAGTACATATATTAAAGAAACACCTAATAACGCGCTTAATTTGACAGGAAAATTCAGTAAACGTTCGCAAACAGGGCTTTTCGCAAAATTACGTCCGCTTATTAGCGTATTTACCAAGGCCGGCCTTTGGCCCTGCATATTCCGTGTGCCATGAGTTTACGTTATGAGTTTACGCTATGTATTTATTTTTTTATTTGCGCCGGCATGTATGATTTTCAAACTGTTTAGGCGCCATCTGTGAGCAGATTTCCGGCAAATGAGGCCTGTGCAATGAAATGAAATACCAGGGATTTTATGTACTTTTGCACGCATGATTATCGCACGACGGAAAAAGGAAGAAAATATTGCCGAGTATTTACTTTATATGTGGCAGGTTGAGGATATTATCCGGGCAAATCATTTTGATATTAACGCTATCCGGCAAACGGTTATTCCCGGATATGGACAGTCCGGCGAAGTAAGGGAGGAAATAACCCGCTGGTATGAAGAGTTAATAGAGATGATGCGGGCGGAAGGCGTTATGGAGAAAGGGCATATCCAACTGAACAGGAATGTTATTATTACGTTGACAGACCTTCATCTCCGTTTGCTGAAATCTCCGGAGGAAATGATTTATGAAGCCGCATATTATAAAACGCTTCCTTATATTGTGCAGTTGCGCTCCAAATCGGGCGGGGAAGAGATGTCGGAATTGGAAACTTGTTTTACGGCAGTCTATGGCTATCTGATGTTACGGATGCAACATAAAGAAGTGAGTTCCGGCACAATGGAAGGCATTAAACAAATCAGTTTGTTCCTTGCCCTGCTATCCGGAAAATACAGGGCGGATTTAAAAGGTGAATTACATTTAGACGATTGATATAGAATGAAAACAATTTTGATAACCGGCGCTAATGGACAGTTGGGCAATTCGCTTCGCATGTTGTCTAAACGATATCCGCATTACAGGTTTCTTTTTACGGATATTGAGGTGTTAGATATCTGTGACAAAAAGGCTCTTCTGAAGTACATGGAGGTATATGAAGTAGACTACGTGGTGAATTGCGCGGCTTATACGGCTGTAGATAAAGCGGAAGACGAAGAGGTATTGTGTTTAACCATAAACCGTGATGCTGTCCGTAATTTGGGAGAGGCGGCTTCGGCAGCGAAAGCCAAAGTGATACATATATCTACTGATTATGTATTTGATGGTACGAATAGTATTCCTTATGTTGAATCCGATTATACCTGTCCGGTGTCTGCTTACGGAAGAAGCAAGCATGAAGGCGAACTAATCTTAAAGGCGGTTTGTCCCAATACTGTTATTGTCCGGACATCCTGGTTGTATTCCGAATTTGGAAATAATTTCGTAAAAACGATGCTTCGTTTAGGGAAGGAGCGAAACGAACTGAATGTTGTTTTCGATCAAATAGGCACTCCTACCTATTCCGGTGATTTAGCATCGGCTGTCTTGTCTATTATAGATTATTCGGAGGAAAAAGAATTCATCCGCGGTACCTATCATTATTCCAACGAGGGTGTGTGCAGTTGGTATGATTTTGCACTGAAAATAGTTGAATTGAAACATCTTTCGTGTAAGATATCCCCTATTGACACGAAAGATTATCCTACCCGCGCTGTGCGTCCGCAATATAGCGTATTGAATAAAGGAAAGATAAAAAAGAAATATGGTTTAACAATCCCGCATTGGGAAGAAAGCCTGAGGCGAATGATCTCCAGGCTAAATGATTGACAACAGATATGGTATATGCTGAGGAAATAAAAAGGAGAAGAACGTTTGCTATTGTAAGTCACCCGGATGCGGGAAAAACGACATTGACGGAGAAATTATTATTATTTGGAGGCGCCATTCATGTAGCCGGCGCTGTTAAATCAAACAAGATAAAGAAAACGGCTACCTCCGATTGGATGGAAATAGAGAAACAGCGCGGTATATCAGTGGCTACTTCTGTTATGGCTTTCGATTATGCAGACCATAAAATAAATATTCTGGACACACCCGGCCACCAGGATTTTGCTGAAGATACATTCCGTACGTTAACGGCTGTGGATAGCGTGATTATCGTTATTGATGCAGCAAAAGGCGTGGAGGCGCAGACGCGTAAATTGATGGAGGTTTGCCGTATGCGTAAAACGCCCGTGATTGTGTTTGTAAATAAACTCGACCGGGATGGGAAAGACCCGTTCGACCTTTTGGATGAGGTAGAAGAGGAATTGCAAATAAAAGTTCGCCCGCTAAGCTGGCCGATTGATATGGGGCAACGCTTTAAGGGCGTATATAATATTTATGAAAAGAAGCTTGACCTCTATACGCCGAGCAAACAATATGTAACGGAGAGCGTCGGGTTTAAAGACGTGAATAGCCCCGAACTGGAAAAGCATATAGACGCCCCTTTGGCGGTTAAGCTACGTGAAGACCTGGAACTGATAGAAGGCGTATATCCTGCATTTGATGTGGGTACGTATCTGAAAGGAGATATTGCCCCGGTGTTTTTCGGTTCTGCTCTGAACAATTTTGGCGTGAAAGAATTGCTGGACTGCTTTATCAGGATAGCCCCCTCCCCCCGTCCGGTACAGGCATTGGAACGTATTGTTGATCCGGAAGAAGAAAATTTTACCGGTTTTATATTTAAGATTCATGCTAATATGGACCCGAACCATCGGAGTTGCATCGCTTTTGTAAAGATATGTTCGGGTAAATTTGAACGGAATGCGAATTACAAGCATGTACGTTTTGATAAAATAATGCGTTTCAGCAGCCCAACCGCTTTTATGGCTCAGAAAAAAGAGGTGGTAGACGAAGCCTTTGCCGGGGATATCATTGGCCTTCCCGATACCGGAAACTTTACGATTGGCGATACCTTAACGGCTGGCGAAAATCTACACTTTAAAGGATTGCCAAGCTTCTCGCCCGAGATGTTCAAATATATTGAGAATGCAGACCCGATGAAAGCCAAACAATTGAATAAAGGCATCGAACAATTAATGGATGAGGGAGTAGCCCAATTATTTACAAACCGGTTTAACGGACGGAAAATCATCGGGACAGTTGGCCAATTACAGTTTGAAGTGATTCAATACCGCCTTTTGCACGAATACGGAGCGCAATGTAAATGGGAATCCCTCAGCTTATATAAAGCCTGTTGGATAGAAAGCGACGACGCTGAAGCGCTCGAAAATTTTAAAAAACGGAAAGTACAATACATGGCTTGGGATAAAGGAGGGCGGGATGTTTATTTAGCCGATTCTTCGTATGTGCTTACAATGGCTCAACAGGATTTTCCGGCTATTAAATTCCATTTCACATCGGAATTTTAACTTACAATATTTCTTTGATTTCCGCTAATGAACGTACGGTATACGCAGGCGTAAATCCTTTGGCCGGAAGCCCTGAAGGATTAAGCCATAACGGGTCTATCCCTGCATTATGGGCGCCAACGACGTCGGCTTCCCAACTGTCGCCAATCATCAGCGTTTCAGAACGGCGGGAATTTGTGCTGATTAATGCAAAATCAAATATTTCCTTATGTGGTTTCTGTATATTGGCGTCTTCCGAAAGAATCATCCGGGAGAAGTAAGAGACTAATCCCGAATTAACGAGTTTTCTGAATTGCACTTCCCTGAATCCGTTGGAAAGAATATACATATTATAGGAAGGGCGTAAATATTCCAATACGTCAATGGCGCCCGCGATGAGCCGGGTTTTGGTGGTGGTACGTTCCAGAAAGTCATGATTCAATTGCAAGGCCGGTTCTTTATCATCAATCCCTTTCACCCGGAGGATGTGGCGAAAACGCTCTGTTATCAATGTCTGGCGGTCTATTTCATGGTTTCGGTATTGTTCCCACAACCGTAGGTTGTGCGGCATATAATAATCGTAGAATGCCTCAAATGAATTGAAATACCGGTCAAATTTATAATCGATATATATTTCTTTGAGGCATTCTTTGTTGTTATGATACGTATCCCAAAGGGTATCGTCCAAATCGATAAAGAGGTTTTTATACTTCATCAGAATACTTCAATCACCAGGAATTTGCCTAAGCTCCAGAATGATTTGATATCATTGATTTTAAACGTGAGGTTACCTTCCCCGTCTTTCAGGAACTCGTAAGAGCCTTCGGGATGATTGGATTTCAGTTTGGCCTTAGCCGTAAACAAAGGTATTTCACTTACCTCACGAATATCAATAGAAATAAAATAATCTTTATTGAAATCATCCTGCAGCGTTTTTGATTTGGCGAATAATCCTCCTCCTGAAAGTATTTTCTGGTTTTTCAGCTCTTTTGATGTGCCGAAACAATAGTAAGCCGTGTTCAGCGCCTTGTCTTGCTCTTTTAGTTTTTCAGATTGTACGGCGCTGGTCGAGGCCAGGTCTTCGATGTTTTCATTCAGCGCCACCACCATGTCGTTCAGCTCTTTAATCCGTACATTCTTTTTTGCCAGGTCTTCCTGCAGGGCCATAACCATGTTGGCCTTTTGGTCTAATTCGGCCGTCAGGCGGTCTATCGTTTTCCTTAAAGAAGAAGATTGCACATTGCTTTTCTTTAACCTGTCTTCCAGTTGAGCGATTTGTTCTTTGTTCTTTTTAAGCGTTTCACGGATCAGCTCCATGTTTTGTTTTATTTGCTCTCTGGTATTGAGCGTTAATTCTCCGCTTTTTTGTTGCTGGATTGTTAAATAGTTTTCCGCATCGCGAATGGATTGGAAATCGGCTTCAATATCATTTAAAATAGACAACATATCATTCATTTCCGATACATTCTTTGCGTTTTCTATTTTCAATGAATCGTTTTCGGCTTTAAGCCTTTGCAGTTCTGCCGAGTGTTGAGCGCAGGATGTTATGAATGCTGCGCCGATACAAACCAATAATACCTTTTTCATGTCCTGTTTGTTTTAATTAGAAACTTTTTTTTCTGTAGCCCCTTTTTTCAGGCCTTCCACTATAATAACAATTTCTCCTTTCGGTTCGTTTAGTTTAAAATGATTAAAAACCTCGTCGATTGTACCCCTCACTGTTTCTTCATGTATCTTTGATATTTCGCGCGAAACAGCTATTTGTCTTTCGTTTCCGAAATATTCGCCAAATTGCGCGAGAGTTTTAACTAACCGGTAAGGCGATTCGTAGCATATAATTGTACGGCTTTCTGCGGATAGTTCTTTCAGCCGGCTTTGGCGTCCTTTCTTTTGGGGCAGGAAACCTTCAAAGCAAAACGTATCATTCGGCAGGCCCGAAACGACCAGGGCCGGTACAAAGGCAGTAGCTCCTGGCAAACATTCTACATCGATATGTTGCCTGATACATTCGCGAACCAACAGAAATCCCGGGTCGGAAATAGCCGGAGTGCCGGCGTCGGAAACCAAAGCGATGGTTTCTCCTCCCAAAATACGCATGGCCAATTGTCCCACCGTTTTATGTTCGTTGAATTTATGGTGCGATACCATTTTGTTTTGTATCCCGAAATGTTTTAATAAAAAGCCCGTTGTCCGGGTATCTTCGGCCAGAATCAAATCAACTTCCTTTAAGATGCGGATTGCCCGGAAAGTCATATCTTCCAGGTTTCCTACGGGGGTGGGAACAACGAACAGTTTTGCCATAAACGATAGCTGGTTTTTCAGAGGAAACGTTTTTCCAGTAGTTTCATAAATTCGGCCACTATCGTATCCTCCATGTTCCAATTTAGCATTTCATTCAGATAGGCTACCGACTCTTCATAGGTGCGTAATCCGTTAAGGTCTGAAATGACCTTGTTCATTTTTGCCGCGTCTCCGTTAAACAGTTCCCGGCGGAAATAAAAACTGTCATTCAGGCTGAACGCTTTTTTCAGGTCTGACAGGTTTTGTTTTCCCAGCGCTTCATGCAGCGATACCTTATGCTTTTCCGTACTGCCAAAAGACGGGAAAGGCGGAACGGGTTCAATAATCTCCGGTACGGCAGGATGTGATTTTGCCGCCGGGCGCGGAGTTGAATTGATTAAAGCCTGATGCTCTTCCATCTGTTTCCGCAAAGCTTCAAGCTGATTTCTTTCCAGTTCGTGCAAATCAGTTAGTATTTTATGCGTGAGGTCGAACGTCAGGTTGAAGAAAGATACCGGATAAACTTCTGCCTCCTGCATGCCGGTAACTAATGCCTCCAATTCTTTAATATCTGTGAGCAAACAATCAATCTTTTCCTTATTATCCATATTGTAAAACATTGAATCATACGATGCGGCAAATATAAATGATAAAATTCATTCATCATACAATTGGCCGGACAAATATGGTCTTTCCGGCTATCAGCAGGCCTTCAACATTGAAATGACATATTCTCCCCTTATGTGGCTACTTCTCTAATGCCCATTTTGGGAGCGAGGTGTACTTGAAAGCCAGCTTTGTTTAGCGTTACTATGTCGGGGCCTAATGTTTCCATGCATTCTTGCTGAGCCTGTCCGATAGCTACAGGAGCGCCGCTCAGTTCTCCTATAAGCCCCGTACCTGTTGCATCTATCTTCGCCGAAATTTACTTTCGGTTTTCCTGAAATGGTATGATGGGCTTAAGAAATAAATGCTATTGCATAGTATCCGGCAGGTTGACAAGGTAAAGATGCCGGGTTGCGCGTGTGACGGCGGTGTATAGCCAACGATAGAACTCTTCGCCCATCATCTTTTCTGTGATGTAGCCGATGTCGAGGAAAACCGTTTGCCATTGTCCGCCTTGCGCCTTGTGGCAGGTTACGGCATAAGCGTATTTTACCTGAACTACATTATAATAAGGGTCTGCTTTCATCTTTTTCATTTTTCCGGCTTTGGTGGGTATGTCGGCATAATCTTCCAGAATGGTATAGAATAATTTATCATTCAGTTCTTTGGGTAAAGCCGGCGTGTCTGTTTGCAGTGTGTCGAGCAGGATTTTAATATCCGCCTCAAGTCCATAATCCTGAAAACGGACGGTTGCATCCGTAAAGCGAAAACCATATAGCTCCCTGGTGTTGCGTATGCGGAGTACCTGTACAATATCGCCATTGGCGATAAAATCCATATCGGGTTGCTTATCCATCCAATAGTAATTGTTTTTAGCAATCATCAAATAATCGCCAGACGATAATTCTTCTTCACGATATAAAATGCGGTTCCGGATACCATTGTTATAGGCTACGGCCTGTTTGTTGGAGCGGACTATTACCATCGTCTCTTCAATCCCGTAGTTGTCATACGCTGTGGAGATTGTTTCAATCAGGTCTATCCCTGCTATTTGTTTGACGTCGGCAAAGCCCTGTAATAACAGTTTCGGATAGATATCTACCTTGCCGGTACGAATCCTTTCTCTCAGGTGCGTGGCGTTTCGTAAAATTCCCGATTTCTCGCTTTGCCTTACTACCTGTTTGAGCGTTAATGCCGTAACCTGCAAGTTGAAACCCTCCAGTACGCCGGCATTTAGCGCGGGGCTTTCCGCCTGCATTACCGGCAGAAGCTGCGCATCGTCTCCTATCAATAAAAGCCGGCAATTTTCTCCGGAATATACATATTGCAGTAAGTCGTCCAGCAACCTTCCGCTACCGAAAACAGCCGAGTCTAATCCTTGATTGGAAATCATGGAGGCTTCGTCTACGATGAACAACGTGTCTTTATGGAGGTTCTCCGCCGGGAGAAAACCCGCAGGTTCATTGGAGAAAGCTTTCTGGCGATATATCTTTTTATGAATCGTAAAAGCTTTATGACCGGCGTATGAGGCGAAAACTTTGGCTGCACGCCCGGTAGGAGCAAGCAATACTGCTTTTTGTTTGAGTTCGGTCAATGTTTTTACCAGGGCGCCGATTAAAGAAGTTTTCCCCGTACCGGCGTATCCTTTTAATAGAAGGAGAGAATCCGTATCGCGTAATGACAGGAAACGGGCAAGCATTTCCAATGCCAATTGCTGGTCTGTTGTAGGTTCAAAAGGAAAATTTTGCAGGATTTGGCGGATCAGATAGCTATTTATCATTTTTGTATATAATAATTTTGTGATAAAGATAGTGTATTTAAGATTCTTTCTTAAATTTGCCGAACGAAATAAATTAAAAAAAAATACAAACCATGAAAGTTACATTGAACGTTTTGCTGATAGCTGCAGTCTTGTTATTGCTTTATATGTGTTATAGAAGTATCCAGACGCCGAGGGAATTCACCGCTGAAAAAGAAAAGCGGGAGAAAGCAATTATCGCTCGTTTGGTAGATATTCGTAAGGCTCAGATTGAGTATAAAAATGTCAATAAAGTACATGCCGGCTCATTCGATGATTTAATTAAGTTTTTGAATGAAAAAAAATTACCATTCCTTATTAAGGAAGGTGTGCTTACGGATGAGCAATTGGAAAAAGGAATGACGGAACAGGAAGCTGTTAAGAAAGGATTAATCAGGCGCGACACTTTTTGGATGCTTGCGAAAGACACCTTGTTCGGGAAAGAGTATGTAGCCGATGAGATTCGTTTTGTGCCGGGTACGCAGGTGCAGTTTAATATGGATACGATAACGCTTACCTCGGGTTCCGGTTATTCAATCAACGTATTTGAAGTTTCTGTAAAATTTGATGACTATCTGAACGATTTAAACAGGCAGGAACTGTTAAATCTGAATGATAAAGCCGACAAACAAAGTAAATTTCCCGGACTGCGTGTCGGTTCGCTGACTGAAATTAATAACAACGCCGGTAACTGGGAATAATGGGAAGCGCTTTATGACGATCAGTATTCCTGATACGTTTACTATTGGTAATTCGGAAAAATACATAATGTCCATCCGGCTCTGGTCGGGTGGGCTTTCTTTTTCTGCCTATAATCCAAACGAAACCAAGAGCTATATTTTCAGAAATATAGCTTTTGACAGGAATATACCTTATTCTACTTCCCTGAAAGAAGTCTTCTTTGCAAACGAATGCCTGGTTTGGCCATATAAACGCACCTACGTTCTTTCTGTAACGCCTCATTATACGCTTGTGCCCGGTGAATTGTTTTCGGAAAAGCAGAAAAGCGAATGGTTGGCATTTAATTTTATGTCACACGAGAAGCATACATTGAGTGATTCAATAGGAAAAGAGGATGTGAAAATTGTGTATGATATAGAGGAAGAGGTGTATGAGTTTTGTTCCCGGTCGTTAACCAATCCTGTATTTGTTAATTATCTAACGCCTCAGCTTATTGTTTTTCAAAGGCAGAGCCAGGCTGAAAAGTCCAGACATTTGTTTGTAGTTATACATGAAAACAGAGTGGATATAAGCTGTTTCTCGGAAGGAAACCTGCATTTGGTTAATTCATTTACGTTTGACCGGCCTGATGATATTCTCTATTATACATTATATATATGGCGGCAGATGGAGATGGATCAATTACAAGATCAGTTTTCACTGGCAGGAGATAGCTCTTTATGCGGCAGATTAATTCAGTCTCTGCAAGTATATTTGCAACATGTTACCCCAATAGAAATACCATCCGAAGCCTATTTGATGGGTGGAGAGATATTGCAGGCTCCCATGGATTTAATATTATTGCCGGTATGCGGATTATAAGCGGGAAATACGGACGGCGCAGATTTGATGTTCCAACCTCGTTCAAAGCCCGGCCAACAACTGATTTTGCAAAAGAAAACCTGTTTAACGTAATAGGAAACCTGCTGGATTGGGACGGACTGGATGCGTTAGACCTGTTTGCCGGGACGGGAAGTATTTCTTTTGAATTATTGTCGCGGGGGTGTCGCAAAGTCGTAGCTGTTGAAAAAGAGGGATTGCATGCTTCTTTTATCTCCAGGGTAGCCCGCGAACTGAAAACGGAAGATTTAACGCTGATCCGCGGGGATGCGTTCCGTTATATCCAATCGGCCCCTGAAGAGGTTTTTGATTTTATATTTGCCGACCCTCCCTATCAATTAAAGGAATTATCCGGAATACCGCCCCTCATACTCGAACGGAATTTACTTCGCGGCGGGGGCGTCTTTGTCATGGAACATCCCAAAGGGTATGATTTCTCCCCGCTGCCTTATTTTGACCAGCAACGGGTTTACGGCTCGGTGAATTTCAGCATATTTATCAGGCATTAACCTCCGGGCATTTTGTCATTTTGCTATTTTAACATTTTGTCATCTTACCCCCTCCCTGTTTCGCTTATTTGTACTCCTGTCTGTGACAACCCCTGAAAACACGCTGAATTTGCTGCTTGCCTTTTGATAAAATAACACGAAAAGAAAGGCGTTATCGGCTATATGTTCGCCAATCAACCCCATACGTGTATAAAACGAAGCAAAAAACATCCGTTTGCTGTCTTTTGGCTCAATAAAAACAGCGGGTAAAATAGTTGTTTCAGCGCCGTTCCGGGCCTCCGGAAGCCATTTTTCCGGGCGCTTCCGGGCCTTCCGGTTTGTCAGTGGGATGTCTTCGCCAAGTCATTACAATGGTTTTGCAAAGGCATCGTAATCCTTTCCTGAAGAGTCCGTCATGTTTTTCCGGAACCCTCTCGCAAAACAGTCAATAAAGCCTCATTTGATTACGGAAACAATCGAAATCGCCCGCTGGTTTCTCCTGTCTGTATAAAACGTCCGTTAGCTGAAAACGCAAATTTCTTAACATCTGTCAGCGGATAAGCCTTAATGCTGGCATATTGTAAAACGGCCCGGCTTCCTTCGGGGCGTGCGGCCAATCCTGAATAATTACTACCTTTGTCCGGTTAAACAATCACAGGAAATGAAACAGTACAATTTTGATGAGATTATCGACCGCAAAGGGACTCATTGCATAAAAGTTGACAAACTTGAAGAAAGATTTGGAAATGCCGCCCTAACGCCGTTATGGGTAGCAGACATGGACTTCCGTACCCCCGATTTCATTGTTGAAGCAATAAAAGAACGCTGTTCGCACGAGATTTTCGGATACACGTTTGCTTCCGATGGCTATTATGACAGCATTATCAACTGGGTTAAACAACGCTATGCATGGGATATCAGGCAGGAATGGATTAGCTATATCCCCGGAATCGTCAAAGGAATAGCCTTTACGATTGACTGCTTTACCCAGCCCGGCGACAAAGTAATTATCCAGCCTCCCGTATACCATCCGTTTCGTATCGTGCCGGAAAGCATGGGGCGTACGGTTGTAAATAATCCGCTGAAACTGGTAAACGGAACATACGAGATGGATTTTGAACAATTGGAAACCATCGCAGACGGCAAGTGCAAATTGTTTATCCTCTCCAATCCGCATAACCCGGGAGGTATTGTATGGCCGGAAGATACCTTAATCCAATTGGCCGAGATATGTGCAAAGCATCATATACTCGTCATCTCAGACGAAATACATGCCGAAATGACCTATCCGGGCTACCGCCACTATCCTTTCCCGGTCATTTCCGAAACGGCCTCTTCCTCCTGTATTACCTTTATGGCTCCCAGCAAAACATTCAATATAGCCGGCATCGTTGCTTCATACGCCATCATACCCAATCCTGCCATTCGCAAACGATTCTATTCTTATCTCGAAGCCAGGGAATTGAACGAAGGCGCTATTTTCGCTTACGAAGCAACCCGGGCAGCCTACACCTATGGGAATGAATGGCGCCGGCAAATGCTTGGATACATTACAAAAAACGTAGACTTTGTTGCCGGTTTTATAGAAAAACATATACCGGAAATAAAAGTATACCGCCCCCAGGCTTCCTTTTTAATATGGCTGGACTGTAGAAACTTAAAGCTGAAACAGAAAGACCTCGTATCTCTATTCCTGAAAGCCGGCCTGGCGCTGAACGACGGAGCCATGTTCGGTTCCGGAGGCGAAGGCCACATGCGCCTGAACATTGGCTGCCCCCGCTCCATAGTGGAACAATCGCTAAACGCTTTGAAAAAAGCGATAGATGAATGCGGATGACCCGGTTTGGCCTTACACAGGCAAGCTCCATTCGTCCGAACACGATCGCTATTTTCATGCACAAGACGGCAAACGCAGTATGCAAACTATAAAAATTGCAGGAGTTTTTTATAAGAGGAGTAGAAGAAAATGCGTAATTTAGCCAACGAAAATAAAATCTGGATGGTTGTAATATCATGGCAAAAAACAAGTTAATATCTCCGTTCGTAAAATGGGTCGGAGGAAAGAGGCAACTCATCAGTTCCATCGTGGAGGTTATGCCGGAAAACATAAAGAATTACACTTATGTTGAGCCATTCATTGGAGGAGGAGCTGTTCTCTTCCACATCCAGCCCAAGACCGCCATTATAAATGATTACAATTCTGAACTGATAAATGTATATAATGTTGTAAAGAATAATTTAGATGAACTTGTTAAAGATTTGAAGAAACACAAAAACGAGGCGGAATATTTTTACGACATTCGCAAATTAGACAGAGACAAAGACTTTGAACAGATGGACAAAGTCCAACGGGCATCAAGATTGATCTATTTGAACAAGACTTGTTATAATGGGCTGTATAGAGTAAACAATGCAGGAGAATTTAATTCCCCTTTTGGGAGGTACAAAAATCCAAATATCGTCAATGAGCCTGTTCTTAGAGCTGTTTCTCTATATCTAAATTCAACTAATGTTGAAATTCTAAATACAGATTATGAAGAGATTCTTAAAAGGTTGGATAGAAATTCATTCGTGTATTTAGATCCCCCTTATCACCCTGTTTCTGAAAGCTCTAACTTTACGGGATATGTACAAGGCGGATGGAATGTTTTTGAACAAGCCCGTCTGCGCGAAGCTTGTGATGATTTGACCGCAAGAGGTGTAA
>JAIRKZ010000031.1 GCA_031259845.1 Tannerellaceae bacterium
TGATTAGCTATCTGGGCTTTGCCTCTCAAGAGGTGGCGGTGACGGAACAGCCGCTCGCTATCGTTTTAGAGGAAGAGTCAAAGGTATTGGATGAAGTGATCGTTATCGGATATGGCACCCGTCAACGGAAACATGTTGTCGGGGCAGTAGAACAAATTGGAGCAAATAAACTCGAAGACCGACCGGTGGGCAATACTATGCAAGCTTTGCAGGGCACGGCTGCCAACTTGATTATCCAGCAAAGAAGCATGGATCCGAATGATAATACGCTAAATATTAATATTCGAGGCATCAGTACAACTACTAACAATGATCCCTTGTTAGTTATTGATGGGATTGTTACGGAATTGGGAAGTTTAAATCGATTAAATCCTAACGATATTGCCAATATTTCCGTATTGAAAGACGCTGGTAGCGCAGCTATTTACGGCTCTCGCTCCTCGAACGGTGTATTATTAGTGACTACAAGGCAGGGAAACAGGGGGCAGAGGCCGGTAGTACGGATCAATACCATGGTGGGATTTGAAACGCCTCATTTTTTATTCCATCCGGTAAAAGGATATGAAAATGCCATATTGAGAAATCAGGCGGAAGTAAACGCAGGCAGAACACCGATTTATTCGCCCGATGAAGTGCGCGATCTTTATGAACATGAAGATCAAGAATATTTTATGTATCAAATTCTGAAACCAGCGTTACAGCAATCCTATACAGCCAGCATTTCGGGTGGAAGCCAAAATTCAACCTATATGATTTCAGCAGGCTACTATGACCAAGCAAGCAACTTTGTGGGTGGCGACTATGGAAAAAAACGGTACAATTTTCGGAGCAACCTAACCGCCAATTATGCAAGAATACATCTGTCTGCTCAAATGGCTTACAACCGGACGCTACATCATGTGCCGAATGCAGGTAATGCAATACAAAATGCTACCCGTTTTCCTCCTTATTACTACAATAAATTGAAAGACGACAGAGGGCGTTATGTAGATCCTTTTACTTCTTTAGGGCTTTTGGAATCGGGTGGCTATGTAAATCGGGATGAAGACAACATTATTGGCAATCTGAATGGTGAATTAGAAATTATTAAAGGATTAAAAGTAAAAGGAATGGTAGGGCTTGACCTTACTGCATTTCACCGCTTTACCAGGGCCATTCAAGTTCCTTATTATGCCGATGTAACAGCGGAAGAACCAAGATCTTATACGGGGTTGGAAAGAAATACGGCTGACTACAACGAAAAATATTATCGCTTAAATACGCAAGGAGTGTTGGACTATGACCGCACATTTAATAGTTTACACCACGTTGCAACTTTAGTGGGTTTTTCTAATGAATCTTATACGTTTGAATCCAATAATATTGCGAAAATTTATACAGATCCAGATCTTGGCATTCCTGCTGCCGATGGACTGACGGAAATTGACCCAAGCAGTTCTAATACGCCTCAAAACACGATACGCACAAGCATCTATTCCCTGTTTGGGAGAGCGGCCTATTCGTATGCCGATAAGTACTACGGCGAAGTGAGTTTCCGTTATGATGGCTCTTCCAAATTTGCGAAAGATTACCGTTGGGGATTTTTCCCTTCGCTTTCTGCAGGCTGGTGGGTGTCGCAGGAAGCATTTATGGATTTCTACCGCGATAATGTGGGAGATTTCAAGATACGCGGCTCATATGGCATATTAGGCAATCAGAATGTGGGCGACTATCGTTATCTGACAACTTATACCGTATATACCAATAATTACGGATTCAATAATACTGCTGTTTCGGGAACTGGCTTTACTTTCGGAAATGCGGAATTGCAATGGGAAAAATCGGCTACCTTTAATATTGGTTTTGATGCTGTGTTTTTCAAAAATTCGCTAATGATATCTTTCGATTATTTCAACAAAATTACATCTGGTATTTTACTCACGCCCGAAGTGTCTGCCGTTTTTGGTGGTACGGTAGCTATTGAAAATGCAGGGAAAATGCAAAATAGGGGATGGGAAGTTACGATTAATTACCAATTTAATACCAGTACTTTACAGCATCGTATTAACTTTAATATTGCCGATTCTCAAAATAAAGTAACCGAATTTGGAGATGAGCGAATTAATATAAAAGAGCAAATGTCAACGTTAATCCGAGAAGGAGTGGCCTTAAATTCTTACTTCGGTTACAAAACCGCCGGCTTTTTCAAGGATGTGGACGATATTGCCAATAGTGCTTTACCTGTTGGTGCTGTTGTGGCTCCGGGCGATGTAAAATATGTGGATTATTACGAAGACGGAGTTATCGACGAAAAAGACCGTCAGGTATTAGGCAATGCTTTTCCTCGCTATACTTTCGGGTTAAATTATAATGTGAGTTGGAAAGGTTTTGATATGGGCATGTTGATTCAAGGTGTTGGGAAACGCGATATGATACTTCGTGGTGAGTTGATACGACCGTATGCTTCTAATTTTACACAAGTCATGTTTCAACATCAATTGGATTACTGGAGCTCGACTAATATAAATGCCCGGTGGCCTCGTTTGACGGCAGACGGCTCTACGTCTAATGTTAACAACTATGGAAGAGATTCGGATATCTACTTGCTTAATGCCGCTTATCTCCGGCTGAAAGATGTACAAATAGGTTATACATTACCAAAGCATATTACCATAAAATTTGGTGTGCAAAAATTGCGGCTGTATGTTAATGCACAAAATCTATTAACTTGGTCGGGAACCTCATTCATTGACCCAGAATCTTCTGAATTCGGAAACAATATGGGCGGTATTGTCGGTCAGAATTCAAACAGTGGGCGTAATTACCCAACATTGATATATTATGGCTTAGGTCTTAACTTAGAATTTTAAAGCGTATGATTATGAAAAATAAATTTATATTATACAGTATTGTACTGTTACTCTCCCTGTGCTTGTCATTTACTGCTTGTAACGAGTTGGATCAATTCCCCACTGCCCAATTCACAGAGGATGTCTATTGGACATCTACAGACAAAGCGATGTCTATTTTAAATATGGCTTACAATCAAATGTATAATGCCGACTTCTTTTTTCGTACGGAAGCGCTGTCTGATAATGTGCAGATGAGGCGTATCCACGATGAAAAAATAATTTCGTCAGGACAGGCAGACGCCTCGAACGGCCGGTTTATTGACGAATGGACTAAATGCTATGCGGGAATTAAAACTTGCCACACTTTTCTTGAAAATGTGGATCGGGTTTCAGGCATGGACGAAAATTTGAAAACAAGAGCAAAAGCAGAAGCCCGCTTCATCCGTGCGTGGCAGTTTTTCCGCTTGACTACTTGGTATGGCGATGTGCCATTTTTTACAAAAGATATTTCCTTTTCTGAATCAAAAACCATATCGCGCACGTCCCATGCGGAAGTGCTTGCGTTTGTGCGTAATGAATTGGAAGAGATTGTGTCTATCCTTCCAACGAACAAACAATATGCAGCAAATGACAGGGGGCGTATCACCGCCGGTGCAGCCATTGCATTAAAGGCTCGCACATACCTCTACGAAAACGATTGGCCGAATGTGGTTGCTACCTGCGAACGGTTAATCAATAATACCACTTACGGTGAATATGGCTTATTCGATAATTATGCCACGCTTTTTGCGGTCGAAAATGAATACAATAAGGAAGTGATATTGGATATAGAATATGTGCCGATTCTCCGAATATGGAACTTTTACCAAGATTTAGTGCCGCCATCAGCATTGGGGCGAGTGCTCTATATGGCTCCCACACAAGAATTAGTAGAGGATTATATCATGTTGAATGGAAAGGGAATTAACGAAACGGGAAGCGGATATATTGAAAATAATCCATACATTAATCGCGACCCGCGGATGGATATGAGTATCGTACGCCACCTGTCAACGTGGACATCGCCGGATGGTACTACACGGAGTATCTACACCCAACCTAATACGGCGCCAAATGCTGATGCAAAAAAAGATGAATACGTGGCCAATCAGGAAACAACTTCTCCGACAGGATACTACATGCGGAAGCATTATGACCCGACAGCGGTGAGTAATTTTGATTCTGGATTGAATTTGCCATTAATCCGATATGCCGATGTGTTATTAATGTATGCAGAAGCAAAAAATGAATTGGAAGGAATGGACGCATCTATATGGGATATTACTATTCGTGAACTTCGCCGCCGCGCTGGTTTTACCGACGCAGGCGCATTGGATTTTCCGGGAACAACTGACCTGCAAAATATTATTCGCCGAGAACGCCGCTGCGAATTGGCGCTGGAAGGATTGCGCATATTTGATATCCGCCGCTGGAGAACGGCTGAAATTGTCTTTAATGGAGCGCTACATGGGGCTAAATTTGAGAACAATAATACATATATTATTCTAGATCAACGAACGTTCAATCCGGAACGAGACTATTTATGGCCTGTGCCGCAGAGTGAAAGAGATATTAATCCAAATCTTGGACAAAATCCACAATATTAAATAATTAAAAAACATGAAAACGATTTGTAAAATAATACTTTTAGCGTCATTTTTTGCTTTATTGACGCTTTTTGCTAATAATTGCAGCGATAACCATGAATTAAACCTTAATGTAACGGCTGTAACACAATTGAATGAACCCGCAGATGATATCTCGGTACCGCTGCAAAGCTCCGCCTCGGCGGCTGTATATTTTGAATGGGAACCAGCTATTGCAGAAGATGGTGAAATAGTGGTATATGAAGTTGTTTTCGATAGGGAAGATGGTGATTTTTCGAACCCTGTCGCCAGAATAGCTTCCGACGGTAAAGGGTTGCGCACCTATGCAAGCATTACGCATAAACAATTGAATAAAATCGCAGCCATGATGGGTATTGCCGCCTCCGCAACTGGAAAATACCAATGGACGGTATTCTCTTCAAAAGGTGTCATGGGTAGCAAAGCTGCTGAAACACGTATGATTGAAGTTACCCGATTAGCGGGGTTTGCTGATATTCCAGCAGCGGTATATGTAATTGGAGAAGGATCGGAAAGCGGTAGCGATTTTTCACAGGCGCTTAAAATGAGAATAATTGAAGAAGGCGAGTTTGAAACCTTTACCAAATTAACTGCGGGGCAGAGCTACTATTTTGTGGACGCCATAAGCGGAACACCAAAACAGTATTACATTGATGGCGAATTGTTGAAAGAAAACGGTACATCTATGATAAATCAGACCGGAATATATAAAATAACACTGGACTTTAATTCTGGCATAGCTGTTTATTCGAAAGTTAATGCGGTGAAATGGTATCATTGCAATTCTGATACCAAAAATTTGGAAATTCCCTACGTGGGACGCGGTGTGTGGGCATTGAACAAGCATACCATGACGGCTGAGGATTTTGGTAGCGAACAAACAAATCCCCGTTACAGGTTCGTGATGGAATACAGCGATGGCACGGAAACTGTGTGGGGGCCTGCCAATTTTAATGAAGATGCTATGCCCGGTGATACGCCTGCTGCCGCTTATTTTTATGCAAAGGAATATACGATGGCAGACGGAGTTACTCCATTTGTCCCCAAGTGGAAAAGAAATTTGCCCAACGGCACGTCTTGGATTGGCTATACTTATAATATGTCTTTGATACTACAAGCAACTACCCCCTATACGCATACATTGATTGAAACAACGCCGGATGATCCCGACCCTGACCCAGGACCCAATCCTGCTCCGACCGAACTATATATAATGGGTGAAGGCTCGGAAGGTGGTAGCGTTTTGACGCAAGCCGTTAAAATGACGAGTATCGAAGATGGAGTGTTTAAGATGTTTACCCAATTGACTGCCGGACAGAATTATTATTTTGTAGATGCGAATATCGGTACGCCGAAACAATATTCGACCACCGCAGGTGTGCTGAACGAAAACGGTACGAGTATAGTAAGCGAAACAGGAATCTATAAAATTGTATTGAATTTTATCGACAATACAGCTGTTTATTCAAAAATCAGTGCCGTGAAATGGTTCCATTGTAATACGGGGAATAAAGCGCTTGAATTGCCTTACACTAATCGCGGCGTGTGGGCATTAAATGACTATACTATGACAGATGAGAATTTTGTTGGTGGGGACAATAGTAAAACAAATCCCCGTTACAGGTTTGTGATGGAATACAGCGATGGCACAGAAACTGTATGGGGGCCTGTAAATACCAATGAAGACGGCACTCCTAATGGTGACCCCGCTTATTTTCATGCAAAAGAATATATGGCAGCAGATTTGGTAGATCTATTCCCGGAGAATGAACGGCAATTTAAACCGAAATGGAAGAGAACGCAAAACAATTCCGTTTCGTGGGTAGGATATACTTACGACTTGTCTCTTATTTTGCAAGCTGACAATTCTTATACACATACTTTAATAGAAAAATAAATAGTATGAAAATTTTTTTATTTATTACTTGTTTTATTTTTTTGATAAGCGCTTGCAACAAGGATGAGGAAGAAGAGAAGCCATTGGTGAAAGAAGGATCGTCTGTGAACTGGGCTGCTGTTGCCGACAGTAGCAGCATGGCACTTATTAGCATTTTCTGGGAAGAATCAAAACAATATTTTGTGGCCAACAATTATGGCGGTACAAGTTTCCAGTATTGGCCGCAGGCTCATGCACTCGACGTGGTAACAGACGCTTATTTGCGTACCGGTAACAACTATTATAAATCGTTTTTTGACAAATGGTTCAGCGGCGTGCGGGAGGGAAACGGTAATAAATGGAAAAATAATTTTTTCGATGATATGGAATGGATTGCGCTCACCTTGCTCCGCTTATATTCGGTTACAAATGAAATAAAATATAGAGATGCAGCCGTAGAACTGTGGGGATATATTAAAGACGGATGGAACAATTATGCTGGTGGCGGAATAGCTTGGCAAAGTTCGGAGCTATGGAAGAAAAATGCTTGTTCTAATGGCCCTGCTTGCATTCTTGCTGCCCGTCTCTATCAGGAAACCGGTGAAGAAAGTTACAAAGATTGGGCAGAGCAAATTTATAATTGGGAGAAAAGTACATTGCTACAAGGCGATGGTGCTGTTCTTGATCATATTGATGGGAGAGATAATACGTTCACCAATTGGAAATTTACGTACAATGAGGGGACTTTTGTAGGTGCAGCCGTAGAACTATACAAGATTTTCGACAACAAAAGTTACCTCAATGATGCGATACTGGCGGCTAATTATACTACCGGCACACTCGTTACTAATTCCGTATTGAAACTCGAAGGTTCTTCCGATAGCTCCGTTGACAATGATGCCCATTTGTTCAAAGGAATTTTTATACGTTATTTTACAGAATTGATACAACAGGATATAGATAGCGCTACAAAAAAACGTTACTTGCAATTTTTGAAATACAATGCGGAAACATTGTGGACAAAGGGTGCTTACAAGAATCCGGTATTATTTGGGCCTGACTGGGCAACCCGACCGGATATGAAAACTACGCTAAAAGCAACTGCAAGCGGATGTATGCTTATGGAAGCAGCCGCCTTGTTAGCTGGAAAAAAGCTCTTATAATTTGATAAATATAAATTATACAAACAGATATTCCCTATTGATGAATAATTTTAATGAATTGATACAGACATGAAAGAATTATCTTTTTCCTATTTAAAACCCGTTGCTACGCAACAGATGATGCTGATGCTTAGTGTAACATCGGCTTTAACTTCCGCTTGCAATGCACAAGAGCAAGAGGGGCAAGGGCCGTTAAATCCGCCGGAAATAGATAGACCCAATATCGTTTTTATTTTAGCCGACGACATGGGCTACGGCGACATTCATAAATTGAACCCCGGCTCGGCTATACCGACTCCTAATATAGATAAACTTTGTAACGAAGGAATGCGGTTCTCCGAAGCCCATTCGGGTTCTGCAGTTAGCACCCCTACCCGGTATGGACTGCTTACCGGACGTTATTGTTTCCGTAGTAGCATGAAAAGTGGTGTGCTTGGCGGGTATAGTAGTCCGCTTATCGAGACAACCAGGCCAACTATTGCTTCTGTGCTTAAACATAGAGGATACTATACAGCTTGTATCGGTAAATGGCATCTTGGGTTAGGCTGGAATACATATAGTGGCGCTGCTGCTGATGAAACCAATACTCTTTTCGACCAGCCGCTTACCTATTCACCAAACGATGTTGGGTTTGATGAGAGTTACATCCTTCCAGCATCTTTGGATATGGCCCCATATGTGTATATCAAAAATAAAAATGTGGTGGACCCAGTGATGACAATAATTACCGGAACTGATACGCCACGCGGGAATTTATGGCGTGCCGGAAAAGCCTCACAAAGCTTTTCCATTCCCGATTGTCTCGATCATTTTATTGGTGAAACAAAGCGATTTCTGAGAGGGCGGGGATCCAGCAATCAGCCCTTTTTCCTCTATATGCCGCTTACAGCGCCGCATACGCCATGGCTTCCGGCAGAACGTTTTCGTGGTGCGTCAAACGCAGGGAATTATGGTGATTTCGTGATGCATGTGGACGATGTAGTTGGCCAGGTGGTCTACCTGTTGGATAGTCTGGGAATAAAAGATCGAACACTTATTGTGTTTACCAGCGATAACGGAGCCGATTGGAATGCTAATGATAAGGCCGCTTACCCGCATTTAGCCAATTTTATTTGGAGAGGACGAAAATCGGATGTGTGGGATGGAGGGCATCATATCCCGTTAATTGTTCGGTATCCTGCGATGGTTAAAGCTGGGACATCTTCGGATGCACTGGTTTGCCTAACCGATATACTTGCCACTTTTGCTGAAATAACAGGTGCAACTGTTCCTTTTGGTGCGGCAGAAGATAGTAAAAGTTTTTTACCGGTATTGAACGGAAGCGAATCTGTCGCCAGAAGTGAAGTAATTCATCATTCTAACGATGGAAAGTTTGCAATCAGGCAGGGCCGGTGGAAATTTATCAACTGGAATGGTAGTGGTGGTTGGACAAACCCGACAGGGAATGCAACTACGCCTCCGCAACTATATGATATGGACGTCGATCCGGAAGAAACGACCAATTTATACAGTCGCTATCCTCAAAAGGTAGAGGAATTGAATACATTATTGGATGCAATAGTAAATGGCAATATGCGATGAGAAACAAAAAAGTTCATTCTGGGAACTTTTTCCCCGAGGCACGCGGAAAAGTTTTTACTGAAGAAATGATTTTAGTAAAACTTTTCATTAATTTAAAGTGAAACAATTCACATGGATAGGCTGAAGCAGGATTATTTGTGAAGCATAGTGTAAAACAAATATACGATGAGTATGAAAAAACAACACAATACATGCCTCTTGCGAGTGCTGATCGTGCTGCTGGTAATAGGGGCGGTGGCTTGTTCGCCGTCGCAAAAGCAGCTCACCGATTACGCCAACCCGCTGTTTGGCACCACCACGCTGTGGGACAGCATCGACGTCGGCTACAAGCCGACCCACCGCACGTGGGGCGCCGAAGTTTTCCCCGGAGCCTCGCTGCCCAACGCCATGGTGCAGGTAAGCCCGGTAACCCAGTTCCGTAGCGGGTCGGGGTATCAATACGAAGACACCGTTATCTACGGCTTTACACACACCAACAAAGGACACTGGAATTTGTGCCATGTGCCCCTGCTGCCCACTACGGGCGCTGTGTCGGCCAATGACTATCGCTCCGGCTTCAGCCACAACAACGAGGAGGCGCATCCGGGCTATTACCGCGTATTCCTTGAACGCTACGGCATCGATGCCGAACTCACCGCCACGTTGCGGTGCGCTTACCACCGCTACACCTACCGGGCAAGGCAGGAAAGGAAACTGCTGGCCGACCTCTCGCGCTCCAACGAAAGGGTGCGGGAATGGCACATTGCACAGGACGGCGAGCGGGCTTTTACAGGCTTTCAACATGCCGGGGAAAAAATATATTTTTACGCCGTATCCAATTACAAAATCCAAACGATTGACTCGCTAAGCGGCGAGCGGCGAGTAGTGCCGGTGATTCATTTCGCAGACGAAGAAAACAACGCGCCGCTGGAACTGAAAATCGGATTTTCCTTTGTAAGCGTCGAGAATGCAAAAGACAACCTTTCCAAAGAAATGGAAGCGAAAAGTTTTGCAGACGTGCGCGCCGAAGCCACCAACACGTGGGAAGCCCTGCTGTCGAAGATACAAGTGTGGGGCGGCACGGAAAGGCAACGCACCATTTTCTACTCCTCGCTCTATCGTGCGTTTCTTTGGCCGGCGCTGCGCAGCGATGCCAACGGCGATTTCACAGACGTCCACGGCACGGTAACAAACAAGGGATTTCGCTACTACACCGACCCGTCGTTTTGGGACGACCACCGGAATAAATTGGTGTTGCTCGACATGCTGTCGCCTTC
>JAIRKZ010000073.1 GCA_031259845.1 Tannerellaceae bacterium
AATATGCGATTGTTGCATCCTGTGTCAGGTAGGGATAGCATTCAATCTGATTTACAGCGGGAACAACTTCCGCTTCGGCAAGCAAGTCGTCAAGATGATGTGGCTGGTAATTACTTACCCCAATGGCTTTTGCCCGGCCACTTTTGTACACTGTTTCCATCTTTTTCCAGATTGTGGCGTAGGTTCCTTTCACCGGCCAGTGTACCAGATAGAGGTCTACGTAATTCATATCCAGTCTTTGCAGGCTGGCATCTATCGCTTCGGTTACTCTACCCGAACGCTGGTCGCCATTCCAAAGTTTAGTAGTCAGGAAAATTTCTGACCGGAGGATTCCCGAATCTTTGATTGCACGTCCTACCGCTTCTTCATTACCGTAAATCATGGCAGTGTCAATATGACGATAACCTGCTTCGAGCGCTGTTTTCACTGCATCGTAGGCCGCTTGTGCATTACTTAAGCGGAATACTCCCAAACCCACGGCTGGGATTTTTACACCATTGTTTAATGTGAATGTGTTCATGTCTTTTTATGTTTTTTATTTTGACAATCTATATAAATAAGGATATTAAAACTCCAACCGTTGTTTCAATTGTTCCGCATATTGATCTACACGGCGCATTTCTTCCGGTATGCTGACTTGTTGCGGACACTTGGAAAGACATTCATTACATGCTATGCAATGGTCTGCCTGGCGTAACTTGGGGATGCTCCTGTCATAACCAACCAGAAAATCCCTGCGGGCGCTTTTGTAGTTCTCGTCATTTGAGCTTTTCAGCATTTTCCCGGCGCTTACACAGCGGTTATAATGGGCAAACACGCCCGGTATATCGAGTCCATACGGGCAAGGCATACAATATTGGCATTCGGTACATTGGATATAATCCGAATTGACTAATATTTCTGTTACCCGTTCCAGCGTTTCGTACTCCTGCTCATTAAGAGGCTCCAAAGGTGAATACGTACGGATATTCTCTTGTAAGTGTTCCATATAAACCATGCCGCTAAGCACGGTCAACACATGTTCCGGAGTGCCGGCATAGCGAAACGCCCATTTGGCGGCGCTGTCTTCCAGATGAATTTCTTTCATCATGTTGAGCGCCTGCTGAGGAACACGGGCAAGACGGCCACCCAGCAACGGCTCCATAATTATTGCCGGGACATTCCGTTTGACTAATTCTCCATAGAGGTATTCTGCATTGACATTCCTTCCTGTGGCAGCATATTTCCAGTCTTGATAATTAAGCTGTATCTGGCAAAAATCCCATTGAATGTCCATTGCCAGCACATAATCGAACACTTCCACAATGCCGTGAAACGACCAGCCAAGATTACGGATACGGCCGGCTTCGCGTTCTTTCAGTAAAAAATCAAGCAGTCTGTTGTCGATATAACGCTTATGAAAATCTTCCATACTGCTGCCTATCGAGTGGAGCAGGTAATAGTCAAGGTAATCCACCTGCAGGTCTTGCATTGATTTGCGGTACATTGCAATTCCGCTTTCCAGGGTGTTACTCCGGGACGATTTTGTGGCAACAAAAAAACGTTCCCTCGGATGGCGCTTCAATGCAATCCCCGTAGCTGCTTCCGACCAACCCCGTACATAGACCGGCGCCGTATCGAAATAGTTAACGCCATGTGCTATCGCATAATCAACCAGTTCATTAACGGCTTCCTGATCCACTTCTTCCCCACTTCCATCGGCTTTTTGGCGGAGCGGCCAGCGCATACATCCATACCCCAGAAGAGATACAACATCACCCGTATGGGGATTGGTGCGGTAAGTCATCCGGTTTGCCGGCGCTTCGCCTGTGGAACCGCCTTCCGCCGAAACTCTATTACCGGGCCTGCAACCCATCAGCGTTGTAGCAGAGGCGGCAGTACCTGCCCCTACTATCTTCAGGAAATTTCTACGGTTAAATCTTTTTCTATCTTTCCTTTCCATAATCATCAATTTATTAAACAGAATGGTGTATTACATTACCTTCAACATAAATAGCGCTGAACGGACGTGCCGGACAGTAGTATTCGCACGAGCCGCAACCGATACATAAATCCTTGTTTATGGCCGGATACTTTAATGAATTCCTGTCGCCGGGATGAATCGCTATAAGGGTTATTGCTGAAGTAGGGCAATGTCGCTCACAAGCCGTACATTGTAATTCATCCCTGTTTACTACACAGTTATCTTTAATCCATATAGCTTGTCCGATGGATAAGGCAGACTTGTCGGCCGGAGTAACCGGCCGTATGGCGCCCGTTGGGCAAACCAGCGAACATTCGGTACATTCCGGGCGGCAATATCCTTGTTCGTACGACATTTCGGGTTGCATCAGTGTAGAGAGTTTACCTGAGGGGCGCAAAATATTATTCGGACAAACCGATACACACAACTGGCATGCTGTACAATGACGATTAAAATTTCTCAGGCTTTGCGCCCCCGGAGGAACAACCGGTACTTTCCTGCCGGGCTTCTTTTTATCTTCAATATCTGCCAGTCCCCCATCTGCTTGTAGCAGTTGCTGTGCTTTAATTACATTTGTAAAGGCGAAGAGTCCGGTAATCGAAAGAAATTTAGCTCTGGAAATGTCTTTTTTATCTTCTGCCCCGGCAGTAGAAGTCCAAACGGTTTTTTCCTTTTCACCCGGAAGCCAGGGTACATACTTTATCGCCCCGGATTTGCATTTCTCTATACAATTAAAACATGTCACACAACGACTGTAATCAACAATCCTGTTTTTTGAATCAATGCAAGACGCTTTACAGCTACGTGCGCAAAGCCCGCATTTCGTACATTTTTCCGTATCGAAGGTAAGCCTGAACAGCGAGATACGCGACAAAAGGCCCAGTACGGCACCCACCGGACAAATGGTATTACAATACGTCCGCCCGTTTCGCCATGCCAGTAAACCCACAATAACAAAAGTGGCAATCGCAATCAGTAAGGTAATACTGCTTTTTATCCATATATCGGTTGGGTAGAAAACGTAACTATCCACCCATTCGGCAAAATAGGCCAATATGTTATTTATCTCCAGATATACAGGCGAAAACAGGTTGTTTGCCATACGCCCATACGCCCCATAAGGGTCGAGTAAAGCAACCAATGAACCTGCTCCGGGAATAAAAGCGGCTATACACAAGACGAGCATCCCATAACGTAACCATGAAAAGGCAGGGGAAAAGGTAAAATTCCGTTTCTTTCTTGTTTTTTGTGCCAGCCATGAAATCGCGTCTTGAAATACCCCAAGTGGACATATCACAGAACAATAGATTCGTCCAAACAGTAATGTTAGTATAATCAGTCCGGTAATTATTCCGGCATTCAGCGCCAATAAGGCCGGCAAAAATTGTATTTCCGCAAGCCATCCCAGCCATACATGTATTGTTCCCGTAAAATCAAGGAATAAAAGCGTAATCAACAAAGAACAAATAATAGCAAGAGTTAATCTGACCATTTTCAGCATACATCGATGTTTTTATATATTTCCTGTAAAAATGGGATAAAATTCACAATGTCTTTTTTACTTTAAGGTTATTACGAAAAAGCACGATGTAAAAACGAAAAAGGATTAGTTTATAATCTTTGTCATTGCAAGGTGTATTTTCTTTAATAATCTTAACTTTGAAAAAAAAATGATTATTGTGAATTTTTTAGATAGAATAGGCTCAAGACATTTCATCGTATTAACCGGATTATTACTGGGATTGTTTGTTGTATGGCCTAATATAATAAATCTTCATGGAGATGTTTATTCTTGGGGGAAGGCTGATATTTTTTTTAAAGCGGCTTTTGTCTGGGTGTTTCGTTATATCATTTTTGCAGCATTGTGCAGTATTCTTTTATATGTAAATATATACATTGTACAGGATGAAAAAATCTCGGAAAGATTCTTCAAATGCGTTGGTATTTCGGCGATAGCTTACGGAATATATGTACTCGTTTCACTTTCTGCCGGCATTCATGCTGATTGTTTCACAGGCACATTACTATTCCAGTTTTTTGTCACTTGCCTGATAGGGACAACAATCGGACATTTCTATTTCCTGTATAAAGAGAAAGACCGGAAGGACAATGAGATTGAAAAACTTAAGATTGAAAGTTTGCAAAGCCGCTGTGATGCGCTTGCTTCTCAGATAAATCCTCACTTTTTCTTTAATTCGCTAAACGGGCTGACTTCGCTTATCAGGGACGAAGAGAAAGAGAAAAGTCTGGATTATATCGTACAATTATCAAATGTATTCCGTTATATTCTGCAAAGCGACAAAAAAGGATTGGTAACATTAAGGGAAGAACTCAACTTTGTAGAGTCTTTTTCGTATCTCCAGGAAGTGAGGTACGAAGATAAGTTCCGTTTTATAGTGGATGTTCCGGAAAACAGAAGAAATTTGAAATTACCTGTTCTATCCCTTCTGCCACTGATTGAGAATATAGTTAAACATAATATGGTTGACAGTGAAAACCCAATGATGGTAAGAATTTTCCTGGATGAAAATAACGAACTTATCGTGTCTAATCCGATTCATGAAAAACTTGACAAACCAGAGAAGAATGGTATCGGACTTACTAATCTTGTTAACCGTTTCGAATTGCTGATAGGCAAAGGGATTCGTGTAAATGTAGAGAATGATACTTTTATTGTTCACCTCCCGTTAAAACATTAATTATGATGCGAGTACTTATTATAGAAGATGAAACGGCTGCATACAAAAATCTCCGGAAAATCCTGAAATCGATAAATCCCGGTATTGAAATTGCAGGAATAACAGAAAGTATTTCTCAAACAGTAAAATGGCTGTTAAATAACCCGCCGCCGGATCTTATCTTTATGGATATTCATCTTTCAGACGGTTCGTCGTTTAATCTGTTTTCGATTGTTACGATAGAAACTCCGATTGTATTTACTACCGCTTATGATGAATATGCTATTGACGCCTTTAAAGTGAATAGTATTGATTATCTATTGAAGCCCATCAGTGAAAATGATTTGATAAAGGCATTGGATAAGTTTCATCGTTTTAGTAAAATAGAAACAGGAGAATATCTTTCTCAGGTTGCTCATTTTATCAATAGCAGCGGCTATCCCGGAAGAATTTTATTACCGGTAAACGATAAATTACTGCCGCTGAATATTTCAGATATTGCCTGTTTTTATACGACAGATGATAATACAAGGATTTTTTTGAAAAACGGAAAGAGTTTGCCTTATTCCAAAACGCTTGAGAATATACTCCAAATGCTAAATCCGGCAGCTTTTTTTCGTGCCAATAAACAGTTTATTGTGGCAAAAGATGTCATAACCGATATTACCATTTGGTTTGACAGCCGGTTACTTATAGAACTGAATATAGAAGTACCCGAAAGAATTTATATAAGTAAAAACAGAGCATCGGAATTCAGGCAATGGATAATTGCATAATTGCATAATATGGCGCTTGTTATTCCGGGGCGCGGCGTTTCCTCACAATGACGAAACTGCATATCTAAAAAAAATATTATCTTTGTTTGTATAATAATGTTGTGTTATGGGGGATAAGAGGAAGATGCGTATTGTTTATCCATCGTCTGAGAAGGTGTACGTTTCGGGCGAGATCAATAAAATAAAGGTAGGGATGCGCAGAATCAAACTAACGGATACGATAACGACTGATAGTAGGGGAGAAGAAATCCGGAAGAAAAATAATCCGGTGATTGTGTATGATACAAGCGGCCCTTTCTCCGATTCTCAGGTAGTGATTGAAAACGGGAAGGGTATACCTCGTTTTCGTGAAGAATGGTATTCACGGAGAAAAGACATAATCCGCCCGAACACTCTTTCGCCTGTCTATCGTGTTAAGCCGGGAAAGGACCTTACTCAAATGTATTATGCAAAAAGGCGTGTTATTACTCCGGAAATGGAATATGCCGCGATTCGCGAAAATCAGCAAATTGAAGACCTGGGATTAAAATCGTATATCACTCCCGACTTTGTCCGTAAAGAAATAGCTGCCGGGCGGGCTGTCATTCCTTCTAATATTAATCATCCCGAAGCGGAGCCGATGATTATCGGGCAAAAATTCCTGGTAAAAATAAACACAACGCTCAGCAATCCTTTACCATCATCGTATACGATGGAAAAAGAAATTGAAAGAATAGCCTGGTGTTGTAAGTGGGGGAGTGATACCTTTATGGATTTATCAACCGGAAAGAACAGGCACAAAAGCCGGGAAAGGCTTGTCCGGAATTGCCCGGCGCCGTTTGGAACAGTTCCTTTATACCAAGCGCTGGATAAAGTGGATGGAAATGTAGAAGAGTTAAGTTGGGATATTTATCGCAGCACATTGATTGAACAAGCCGAACAGGGAGTTGATATCTTTACCATTCACGCGGCTATGCTTCGGGAGCATATAGAACCGGTATTTCCAAGGCTAAATGGGATAGTATCGCATGGCGGTTCTATTATGAGCAAATGGATGCAAATACATCAAAAGGAGAATTTCATATATACACATTTTGCCGAAATATGCGAGATAGTAAAAACGTATGATGTAATTATTTCAATAGCTGACGGCCTTCGCCCGGGCGCTGTATATGATGCAAATGATGCTGCCCAAATGGCGGAATTACGGGTAATGGGAAAACTAACAGATATAGCATGGAAACAGTTTGTTCAGGTAATGACGGAAAGTTCCGGCCATCTGCCTATGAATAAAATCCCCGGCAATGTAAAGGAGCGGCAATATGCCTGCCATAACGCCCCCCTTTGTTCGTGCGGCCCTGTGACAACGGATGCGGCCTGCGGCGGATACGAATATATTGCATCGGCCATAGGAGCTGCCCAGACAGCTTGGCAGGGAACGTCTTTAATCAGCTGTGCTACTCCAGACCGGCATAGTATCATTGCTCATAAAATAGCAGCGCACGCCGCCGATTTGGCCAAAGGCCATCCGGGAGCGCAAGTCCGCGATAATGCATTAAGTAAAGCCCGTTTTGAGTCGAGAAAAAAAGATGCGCAGAATCTTTCTTTCGATCCGGAACAGGCCGCTAAATATTTATAAGAATCATAATATTGAATTACGATGAGAAAAATTAGCGTATCCGTTTTATTTTGTTTGGTATGTTTATTAGTAAATGCTCAATGGGTATGGAATAATCCTTTAGACGCAACGATTCCGGTGATACAAAATCAAGGTTGGACGGAAGAGATAGGGAAAACATTTACCCGCCTCCCTCCGGGTGCACAAAATAAAGTACCCAAAGCAGTATGGGAACTCTCCCGCTATTCCGCCGGTTTAGCCATTCATTTTTATTCAAATGCGCCTGAGATACAAGTTCGTTATGCCGTAAATGCTTCCTTCGGGATGAATCACATGCCCGCCACCGGCGTGTCGGGAATAGACTTATATCGTATCAATAGTGATGGCGTTTGGAATATCTGCTCGGGTAATTTTGATTTTGGCGATGCGATTATTTACCATTATAAGCATATAAAAAAAGACAGATACCATGATTATGGGTATGAATACCGGCTTTACCTTCCATTATATAATAGTGTAAAATGGCTGGAAGTAGGCGTACCGGATGGTTCCTCTTTTGAATTTATACCGGTTTTATCAGAGAAACCAATCGTAGTATACGGTACTTCAATCGTTCAGGGAGCCTGCGCTACCCGCCCGGCTTTGGCATGGACTACAATTGTAGAGCGGTCGTTAGATTATCCGTTGATTAATTTAGGCTTTTCGGGTAGCGCTAAGTTAGAGAAAGAAGTAGTAGCGTATATTAGCGATATTGATGCCTCCCTGTATGTGTTAGATTGTATGCCTAATTTATTTGAGTATGATAAAGAAGAGGTTATAAAGCGTATCGTTGATGCTGTAAAACAGATACGCACCAAAAAAGCCACCCCTGTCTTATTAATCGAACATGCCGGAAATAGCAACGCTCAAACCGATTCCGTACGTTTTACCAGTAATAGCGATATAAATGAGGCGTCTCTTTATGCCTATAAGTTGCTACAGCAGGAAAATATCCCGGATATACATTATATATATGGAGACGAATTTAAAATGCCGGCTGACGGCTGGGTAGATTATGTTCATTTTAATGATATGGGAATGTCGGCCCAAGCGCTAACGGTAGAGCAGAAAATACGGGAAATAATAAAAATGGAGAAAGGGACAAGCACAACAACTGTTCCTGTCACGCAACGGAGAGAACCCAATAATTACGAATGGAAAAAGCGCCATTATGATGTGCTGGCCTTAAATAAAAGTAATCCCCCCAAGTCTCTGATAATAGGCAATTCCATCACGCATTTCTGGGGAGGCAAACCCAAAGGCCCACGGCAAAACGGCATAAATAGCTGGACAAAATATATGGAACCCCAAGGCTATCGAAACCTGGGGTATGGCTGGGATAGGATAGAAAACGTACTCTGGCGTATATATCATGGTGAATTAGAGGGTTACGAAGCAGAAAAAATCATACTGATGATTGGTACGAATAATATGAAAATCAGTACAGATAATGATATTGTTGACGGGCTTCGCTTTTTATTGGCCGCTATCTATGAAAGACAACCGAAAGCAACCATTAAAGTAATAGGGATTCTTCCAAGGAGGAATAACGAACAATGGGTGAATGAAATAAATAAACGAATTCAACAATTGGTTCAGGAAGAAGGATATATATATCAGAATGCAGGAAACCTGTTATTAGATGCGAATGGAAAAATTGATGAGTCTTTATTTAGTGATGGTTTACATCCTAATGAAAAAGGATATACCTTGCTGGGCGCGTTTATTTCCGATTTTGATTAGACAGGCAAAACTCCCTATAAACAAAAAAGCCGTCCGGGTAATAAACCCTGAACGGCTTTTTATCATTAAGATAAGTTGGCAGCTACCTACTCTTCCACATGTATTGCAGTACCATCGGCGTAACCGGGCTTAACTTCT
>JAIRKZ010000083.1 GCA_031259845.1 Tannerellaceae bacterium
CCGTAACGAATCAGGAATAAGCGTACCGGAGTTGTGCCAAGAAACGTATTTACAGTAATATAGGCACACTTGTATTTCCTGCAAAACTTCTGCTGCCGGCGTTCCCTGCGCAGGATGATTTCCTGTGCCGCAAGCATCCGTCCGTCCACTTTATACCTGGTATTGCCTGCCTTTACCAGGCCGACACAATCGAGGCAACCTTTGCCTGTCCTGCGTATTTCACTTATCATTTCCTTGCAGGTGAACCAGCTGTCCATCAGTACGCAGGATGCACGAAAACCTTGCTTCCAGGCCCTTTTGAACATTTCAATGGACACGTCTGTTTTGCTCTTGCCCAGTTCGCTTTTGCGCAGTTTGGCCGGGCTGCCATCCGCCCTTGACTTGGAAAAACAGGCCGAGCGTTCTTTGGCGCTCAACCCATAAGTACCTTTGCTCCCGGCTTCGGCATGCAGGCTGAAGTCCACAGGAATGGAACTTTTCCCATCGAAAAAAACAAGAATTAAACATTTATAACCCAAAACACAACAATGCTTAACATGGTCAAATACCCGGCTTATCCCCTCCAGATGCATCCCTGTCTTTTCAAAAGTCGTATCATCAAGGATGAAACAACGGGGAGAACCTGCTCCTTCCCCGCCCTGCTCCCTGACAATCCGCAGGAAGCCTTTACCAACGCCCAACAAAAGTTTGCGCCAATGTATCTTTTCACGGCATAACAAACGGTAAAAGCTGTTCTTTCCCGCCGTGAACCATCCATGGAACCCTTTGTGCCAAGCCATGTGGATACTTTCGCCACGGATGCGGAACAAACACAGAGCCAGTATAGGGAGTAAACGCTGATGCCTTTCTCCTTCTCTAACCGGTAGCGCCGCAATATACGACCCACGCCGAAAAGATGGAAGAGGCCACTCAAGTCAGAAAATATTTGATTTTTGTTACGTAAAAGATTGGATAATTCACTAATTTCGGCTATTTTTACATCCATAACAAGGTTCTTTTAAGTTGTTTTGTATCAGTTGATTTTACACCACTAAGATACAAACAATTTTTCAGAACCTTGTGCTTTTACAGGGGGGTATGGGAAACTTGAGTAAGTTTTTACTTTTTCGAAAACTTTATAAACTCCGTGAACATGGTAGATATACAATTGATTTTGTTTTTCTTTCAGATAAGGTGAGTATATATTTGTTATCGGGCTGTTGCAATCCCATTTGAAGTAGGCTATGCCGGGATTCCCGGTTCGATCCAGATACCGAATTTAACGCCTGCGTCTTTGGCTGATTTTACCAGATGCGGGATGCCATTAGGCAATTTACTTCTGTTGACTTCCCAATCGTGGATATTGCGGCTGGCTTTTCCTGTTCCGCAATGGCTGATTGTAAAAATAAACCCGGGTGTTGAAAATACTTCACCGGGCTTCAGTTCGTAAGCTGATGCGTAGGGATTAATGCCGGAAAGAACACGCAGATTTCCTGTATGGTCTACTTCAAACGTAAACTGAAAGTTCCCGGTCCATACGTATAAAAGATTGTTGGGCCGGAAGGGTGGAGACTAATCCTCCGAGAATAAGTAAAGCAACAAGAACCTTTTTTTCATATTATCCGTTTTTTTTATGTTTGTTCTTTCAGAATAACGTCATGAGCGCCGCCTTCTACAATGCTTGTTGACGAAACCAGCGTAATCTTGGCATTCCTTTGTAATTCGTCTATGGTGACGGCTCCGCAACTGCACATGGTGGCTTTTATTTTACCGAGTGTTATGTCCAGGTTGTCTTTCATCTTTCCGGCGTAGGGGACGTAGCTGTCTACTCCTTCTTCAAATTTCAGCGTCTCTGTGCCGCCCATGTCATAACGTTGCCAGTTTTGCGCCCGGTTTGATCCTTCTCCCCAATATTCTTTCACGTAATTATTGCCGATACGAAGTTTTTTGGAAGGAGATTCGTCGAAACGGGCAAAGTAGCGTCCCATCATCAGGAAGTCGGCTCCCATGGCTAACGCCAGCACCATGTGATAATCGTGCACCAAGCCGCCGTCGCTGCAGATAGGGACATATAGCCCGGTTTTCCTGAGGTATTCATCACGTGCCTGCGCTACATCCATGATGGCTGTGGCCTGTCCGCGTCCGATACCTTTTTGTTCGCGGGTGATACAAATAGAACCGCCGCCGATGCCTACTTTAACGAAGTCGGCTCCGGCTCCAACCAGATAGTTAAAGCCGTCTGCATCTACCACATTGCCTGCGCCAACCAGTACGTTGCCGTTATACTCCTGTTTGATCCATTGCAGCGTTTCCTGTTGCCATTCCGAATAACCGTCGGACGAATCGATGCATAAAACGTCTACGCCGGCTTCTTTTAATGCCGGCACGCGTTCTTTGTAATCACGGGTATTTATGCCGGCTCCCACCAGCAGCGTCTTGTCGGTGGCCGATAATTCATACGGATTGCCCCTGTGGCTGTCATAATCTTTACGGAATACGAAATAGACCAGGCGCTGGCTATCATCAATAATGGGAAGTGTATTTAATTTATGTTCCCATATCAGTTGATTGGCTTCCGAAAGCGAAAGGCCTACTTTCCCTACATGTAATTTCTCAAAGGGCGTCATAAAGAATTTCACTTTCATGGTATGATCGTCTTTTTCGGCGCGGAAATCGCGGCTTGTAACCAACCCCAGCAATTTGCCGTTTGGCGAACCGTCGTCTGTAATTCCGATAGTAGAATGCCCCATTGTGTTTATTAAATGGAGAACGTCAGACAGCCTGTGCTCAGGGGTAAGGTTGGAATCGCTTACTACAAAGCCGGCCTTGAATTTCTTCACTCTCCGCACCATTTCCGCCTGGCTTTCTATTGGCTGTGAGCCGAAAATAAAAGAAAGCCCGCCGTTACGGGCCAGTCCTATCGCCAAATCAGGCCCCGATACCGATTGCATGATAGCCGAAACAAACGGGATATTCAGCCGGATAGCCGGCATTTCACCGGCTTTATGTTTCACCAAAGGAGTACGTAAAGAGATATTGGGGGGAACGCATAGTTTGGTTGTTAATCCGGGGATGAGCAGGTACTCTCCAAAAGTTCTCGAGACATCGTTTAAGTGTATTGCCATATTGATTCTGTGATTACGTGTTTCTTATAATCTTACAAAGCTAATCAATTCCCGCGATATAATAACAAACTACATAACAGAAATTAAATACGATACTTCGTAGAGAGGGGGGGGGCTTTACGCAAAGCATTGCCGGGGGGGGGAAGCATACGTTCTCTTCGATGCACAAAAAACTTGCCGCGTGAAGTATTACGAAAGAGGAAGAGAGCCATTCTTATTTTCATATTGATATGTAAATAAGGAAGAGTACTCATTCTTATTTTCATATTGATATGTAAATAAGGATGAGAGCCATTCTTATTTTCGTATTGATATGTAAATAAGGATGGGCGATCATTCTTATTTTCGCATGAAATCTCGAATAAATAGATTTGCGAAGGATTGCGCAGCAGTGTTTTGGCGAGCGATAATAATTTATCCGGGCTTGCCGGGGAGTAAATGGAAATAAGATTATATTTGCAAGTACAAACAAAAAGGAATGTATCACGCTTAAAATCACAGAATGATATGTCTAAGACTTACTGTTTATTTACCTGCCTCTTCTTCCTGCTGCTGTTTACCGGGTGCAAACCGGAAAGCGCCGGCAGCGAAGGCACGCCTTTCAGCCCGTATGTAGAGGCTTTTACTTCGGGAAAGGTATCACGCTATGCTACCGTTTATTTGGCTTTTAACCAGGAAATTCCTCCCGGTAAAATGATAGATGCCGAACTGGCCCGGCGGATTAAGATAGAACCGGAGGTAAAAGGCGCGTTCTCGTTTGAAAACAACCGGACGATTTCTTTCAAACCGGACGGGCCGCTAAACCGGGATACGGAATACAGGGTCTCGGCAGATATGTCGGCCTGGTTTGAAGCCGCGGGAGAGGATAAAATATTTACCTTCAGGTTTGCTACGCTTCCGCTAACGATTCGCGCCAGTCTGGAAGCGCTCAATATAAATCCCGCCAGCGAAAATGCCTACGATATCGTATATACCCTCTCTACGCCCGACCGCGAAGCGCCGGAAACGATTGAATCGCTTGTTAAACTCTCCGAAAAAGCCGGAATAACCTGGGTGCACCATGCCGGAGAAAAGACGCACCGGCTTACCGCCGCGGGCATACCAGCCGGCGATGCCGAAAGCCGCGAACTGACGCTGTCTGTCTCCCCCAATAAATCAGGCATAAGGGAAGAACCGCTTGTCGCCACCCTTATTCCCTCCGGAAAAGATTTCTCCGTGTATGAAGTCCGTTTAAACAAAGAGCCGGAACGGTATGTGGAAATAACCTTCACCCGTTCGTTAAACGATGCGCAAACCTTTACCGGACTGGCCTGCATCAAGGGAAATCAAAACGAAACGGTAACGTTTGAGGAAAACAAACTGCGCCTCTATCCCGATACGAAACGGGCAGGCGTGCAAACCCTGTTGCTGAGCGGTTCTATCCGCAGTAAAGACGGACGGAGCCTCGGCCAGGATATAGAAAAAGAGATAGAAATAACAGACGCCCTGCCCAATGTGCGTTTTACCGGCGAAGGCTCTGTTATTCCACAGTCTGAATCCCTCTCTATCCCTTTCCAGGCCGTTTACCTGCGGGGCGTAATCGTGCGCGTTATCAGGATATTTGAAAAGAATGCAGGCCAGTTCCTGCAATATAATACGCTCGACGGAGCAAACGAACTAACGCGCGTGGGGCGCCTGGTTGCCCGCAAAACCATCTTCTTCGACGAAGAAAGCAAACTGTCCGAATGGCGAACATACGCCCTCAACCTGAATGAACTGATTACGCCGGAACCGGGCGCCATTTACCGCATAGAATTAAGTTTTACCCGCGACTTATCCGTTTATCCCTGCGACAAGGGCGACAAGAAAACGAAAGAGCAGCTCCTGGCCGGAGATAAAGCGCTCTTCGAGGAAGAAGTTAACAGGTATGACGAAGGAGGCTACTATTATTATTACGGCGAAATGGACTACGATTACTATGAGTATGACGAAAGGGAAAACCCGTGCGCCGACAGCTACTATTTTAATAAGGTAACGGGAAAGAATATCCTGGCCACCAATCTGGGGCTGATGGCTAAAATGGGGACGGATAACGAACTGCTCATCATGGCGCACAACCTGGTAACCACCTCTCCGGAAAAGGCGGTAAACGTAACCCTGTACAACTTCCAGCGCCAGGCAATAGGCTCCGGCATTACCGACGACAACGGACAGGCAAGAATCACACCCGCGCATGGCAGGCCCTACTACGTAATTGCCTCGCTGGGCAAACAGCGTTCATACATGCGGATAGACCCGGGGTCGTCTCTGTCACTCAGTACGTTCGATGTTTCGGGAGAAGTCGTCCGGAAGGGCATCAAAGGATTTATCTATGGCGACCGGGGCGTTTGGCGGCCGGGCGATACGCTCTTCCTCAGTTTTATGCTGAGCGATAAGAACCATACGTTGCCCGCAAATCATCCGGTAACCATGGAACTGTTCAACCCGCTGGGGCAATCCTGGCTCCGTAAAACGCAGACAGGCGGCCAGCTCGGCCTCTATTCTTTCGCCATGCCTGTAGACCCCGACGCTCCTACCGGCGCCTGGAATGTAAAAGTGCAGGCAGGCGGCGTAACATTCTCTAAAAACGTACGTATCGAAGCCATCAAACCAAACCGGCTGAAGATAAACCTCACACTCCCCGGAAAACCGGCATTGCGCAGCGAACCGGTACATATCCCGCTGCACAGCGAATGGCTTCAGGGAGCCGTAGCCCGCAATCTGAAATACGATTTGCAAGGTATCTTCACCGCCGTGGAAACACGTTTCAATAACTATCCGGGCTTCTGCTTCGACGATCCGGCCAAAACCTTCGGCAGCGAAGAAAGCAAACTGATAGAAGGCCGCACCAGCAATGAAGGGGATGCCGTAATCGAAGCACGCTTCAATGCAGGAAATTCGGCGCCCGGCATGCTGCTGGCCAACCTGACGGCCCGCGTATACGAAGAGTCGGGCAACTTCAGTATCAACGGTTTCAGCATGCTCTACTCGCCTTACAGACGGTACGTAGGCATTAAATCGCCCCAGGCAGACAACGTGCAACTGGTAACAGATAAAGACCATACCTTCGAGGTAGTATCGGTTGATTACGAAGGCAACCCCTCCCCTGCCAGCGTGAAAATAGAAGTATACAAAACCAACTGGTATTGGTGGTGGAGTTCCAGCAACGAACAATTGGCCAATTACGTATCGGATTCGTACTATTCGGCAAGAAAAGAATTAAACATAAAGACTGACGCCAATGGAAAAGGCAGCTTCCGGTTAAATATGGCTTACGAGGAATGGGGCACATACCTTATCCGGGTAAAAGACGAAAACGGCAATCATTCTACAGGTATCCTGAGCTATTTCGACTGGCCGGGCTACGGAGACCTCCGCTACAGAGACTCCACCAACGCCACCCCCGCTACGTTACTTCTCAAAACAGACAGGGAAACCTGTCTCCCCGGAGAGAAAATATATGTCACCTTCCCATCCCCGGAAGGTAGCCGGGCGATAGTAACGATAGAAACCGGCGCCCGCACGCTCTCCGTATCCGAGCATCTTTGCAAAGCCGGCGAAACAACCCTGCCAATAGACGTCACACCCCAGATGCAGCCCAACGCTTATATATACATCACGCTGCTCCAGCCATACGGGAATACGGCGAACGACCTTCCGGTTCGCCTGTACGGCGTGGTTCCGTTCAGTGTAAATTCACCCGATAGCCACCTGCACCCTGTTATCAGCACGGCCGATATATACAAACCGGAAGAAAACTACTCAGTCACCGTATCGGAAGAGAAAGGCCGCCAGATGGCTTACACGCTGGCCATCGTAGACGAAGGGCTGCTCGACCTGACACATTTCCCCACCCCCGATCCCTGGAAAGCGTTCAATGCCCGCGAAGCCCTGGGCGTATCCAGTTGGGATATATACAATAGCGTATTAGGCGCATACGGCGGGAAAATAGAGCAGCTGTTCAGCATCGGTGGAGACGACGCCTTGAACCGGGGCCCGAAAGCCATCGTCAGCAGGTTCAAGCCCATTGTCCGTTTCGAAGGGCCATTCTTCCTGAAGAAAGGCGGTAAGAACACACACGCCTGCCTGATGCCAAACTACAACGGACGTGTCCGCGTAATGGTAGTAGCCGGCGATGGCCTTGCTTACGGCCACACAGAGAAGAGTGTAATGGTGCGCAAGCCCGTAATGTTGCTGGGGACGCTTCCGCGAGTAATAGGTATCGGCGAAGAAATGGCCGTCCCCGCTGCCGTCTTTGCCACGGAAGACAATATCGGAAACGTAAAGGTGACGATTTCCTGCTCGGATAATATGGAAATAGCAGGAAGCTCAACCCACGATTTAACCTTCACCCAAAAAGAAGACAAGCAAGCGCTTTTCCGCATCCGGGTAAAAGACCAGCCGGGAGCAGGACACGTAAAGATTGTAGCCACAGGTAAGGGAGAAAAATCCGTATACGAAACCGACATCGAAATACGTTCGGCGCGCCGTCCGCAGACGAAAGTGCAGTCCGTCACGCTTGATAAAGATAAGCTGTGGAAAGAAACCATCGGCCTGCCGGGTATAGACGGGACAAATTCCCTGACGCTCGAAGTATCGGATGTTCCGCCGCTAAATTTATCCTCCCGCCTGAACTACCTGCTGGGATACCCGCATGGATGTATCGAACAGATTACGTCTAAAGTTTTCCCGCAATTGTATCTGAAAGATTTTGCCTCGCTCACGCAGAAACAGGCAGAATCGGTAGAATTTCATGTAAAGGAAGTAATCCGCCGGTATCGTTCATACCAATTGGCGGAAGGTTCCTTTGCCAGCTGGCCGGGAAGTTCAGCCGGTAACGCCTGGGGTTCAATCTATGCCGCCCATTTTATAACCGAAGCCGCCGGCAAAGGTTATCTTGTACCGGAAGGTATGAAACGCAATGCTATCAATAGCCTTAAAAAAGAAGCACGTAACTGGAAGTCAGCGCCAGGCAGCTATTATTATGAATCGGATAAACTAACGCAAGCCTATCGCCTGTACGTACTGGCCTTAGCGCAACAATCCGAACTGGGAGCCATGAACCGCCTGAAAGAATGCCCGGCGCCGGGCAACACCACCCGCTGGATGCTCGCCGCCGCCTATGCGCTCATCGGACGGGAAGACGTAGCCAACGAACTGATTGCCCAAACAACCGAAGAAGGAAATGAATATACCTCGCATGATTATACGTATGGCAGCAGTTTCCGCGACAAGGGTATCCGCCTGCAAACACTCGCCCTCCTGAAGAAAGGACAGGAAGCTGCCATGCTATGCCGTGAAATATCAGACGTTCTTTCGTCCGGCCGCTGGCTCAGCACACAAGAAACGGCGTATGCATTGATTGGCATCTCAAGCTATATGACGCGCTACAAAGTGTCGGAAACCATGAATTTCAGTTATACGCACGAAAGCAAATCAGTAGATATATCCACCGGCAAAAACATCTGGTCGGAAACACTATTCGAAGCAGGAGGGCGCAACGCCAACATAGAAGTGAAGAACAACGGCCACTCCACCTTATTCGTACGCATCATAACGGAAGGTATCCCCGGCCAGGGAGAAGAAGAAGCATATACCAACGGCGTTTCCATGAGTGTAAATTACACAGACAGCGAAGGGAGAACGGTAGATGCCGGCAACTTACCGCAGGGAACAAACTTCACCGCCGTTGTAACCGTCCGGAATCCGTCGGGCTATCCGGTGAAGAACCTGGTGGTGACGGAAATATTCCCCGCCGGCTGGGAAATACTGAATACCCGTTTCTTACATGATTCGCAGCCGGAAACCACCAACGGTATCAGCTATCAGGATATCCGCGACGACAGGATATATACCTATATCGATAATCTAAATTCCGGTAAGTATGTAACGATCCGGGTTAATCTGACAACTGTCTACTCAGGAAACTTCTATCTCCCTCCGGTTTACTGCGAAGCCATGTACAACAACCTGATACAAGCAAATACCGAAGGACGCAAAGTGACTGTAGAATAAAATAAGCCGGGTAAAAAAAACGTTTTTTTTACCCGGCTCTCAGCGATTTAACCGGATTCAAATGAGCAGCATACCAGCTTTGCCAGGAGATAGAAACAGCCGACACGAGAAGTACCGATGTCCCCGCAGCAGCAAATATCCACCAGCTTAACGGTATCTTATGCGCAAAGTTTTCAAGCCAGGCTGTCATCACATACCAGGCTACCGGCAAGGCAATGATAAAGGCTACTCCCATCCATACGATAAACTTACTATTCAGCATTATTATAATATCCGAAGGCGTGGCGCCATTTACCTTACGTATCCCGATTTCTTTTGTCTTTCGCTTGATAACAAAAGCCATAATAATGATTAGTCCCAGATTGGCTATCACCAGGCTAAGCAATGAAAAGAGACGGACAATCGTTTCGGCATTCAATTCGTTATGATACACAGAGCTATATATATTTTGCAGGAAGGTATAATCGGCCGGATAGTCAGGGAATAGTTGATTCCATACCTGATTGAATAGCGCCGTCCCCTGTTGGATATCAGCAGGATTTAACCGTACCATGATGCAGCTGAGGAATGCTTTCCGTTGCAGCATTACCTGCGGTATTGTTTCTTCATAGGTAGTTGTATAGATAAAGTCGTCCGTAACGCCTGTGATTGTTCCGTTATTAATATAACTTATACTTCCACTGGTATAAAGACGTTTCCCGATTGCTTCTTCCGGAGAGTTAAATCCAAGCATTTGCATCGCCTTTCGATTGATAACATACTCTTCCGACAGATCGGATACAACCGGGTTGTCACTGAAATACTTCATAAGCATATTCATCTCTCCGACATAGGTAAGCCTACTCTGCTTAAACGAATCGCCGGCTATCGGGATAATCCGGAAGAACGGCAGAAAATCTTCTCCTACCACCAGTATAGGCATGGAGATACCATCCTCTTCCCTATCGCCCTCTTTCCTGAACATCATCCTATCCCTGATAGCCGAACCGGGTAACTGCATAGCGGCTGTTACAGATTCTATTTCAGGATATTTCAACAGTTCGTTCCGGAAAATATCATATCGCTCCTTGATACTGTCTGGCTGTTCGCTCATGACTAATATATTGTTTTCCTCACCTCCCAACTGCGAAACCCTGATTAAATGAATCTGCTTACTGATACCAAAACCGACAATAACAATAAACATCACCATCGCATATTGAGCTATCAACATATATTTAATGTTCGACAACGTAAAATGCGAATGGCGTAAATCCGAACCCGTATTTCTGAAAGCCGTAGTAGATAGCTTTGTCAGAACCGGCATAAGCGATACGATATATACTACCAATAAAAAAGAAAGAGATAAAGATATCAGTTCAACATGGGTAAGAATAGAAAGCGGGAGGTTTCGGTCAAACAGGAAGGCTGTCATTCCTCCAAACAGGATAGAAATACAGCCAAGTATAAGCGCCAGGAAACTTTCGTCTTCCACAATCAGGGAAGCCGGCGCCCCATTGAGCCGTAGTAACTGATAATACCTTCGGTTATAAGAGAATATTAATCCGGCATTCAGCCATAGGTTGAATAACACAATCAGTAGCAATAAAATATTTGCCCCGGCAACTAAATAGACATAGTAGATGTTCCCATTTGCCTCCAATTCACGCTGTACATGGCTATGCAGGTGAATATCAGTCAGCGGCATAAGATGTGCCGATAATTTCCGGCGGTTCTCTGCCGTATTGAATTCTTTGTATTTGTTATCAAATGCTTGCTGTAGAGCATACACATCCGTATGTTCGTTCATCAGTAGATAGATGTATGCCCAATCATTGTCATAATTATTCGGCCGGTGTACAATCAGGTCGGTATGAAAATGGGATGTTTCCGGGAAATCTTCAAACACACCGTTTATAAAGATTATTTGTTCGGTAATTTTCTGTCCGGACAATAACATCTCTTTTCCAATGGGAGACTGGTCGCCAAATAACTGCCGGGCTAATTTCCGGCTGATAGCAGCCTTTCCGGGAGCATCTAACACCGTACCCTTATCACCTTCAAGTAATTTATAACTAAATACATCAAAGAAATTTGAACTAATAAAGTATAAATCGTTTACAACGTTATTCTTCCCCTGCATAGAAACGACGCCTGTATTTACCTTTTCCATGTATACCCCGTCTTCAACTCCCGGAATATCGGTCATAAGCGTACTATTCTTATTAAATCCATAATTACGCCCGTCGATTACCTCATCGTTATACTGAATCGAAAAACGCACAATCCGGTCGGCTTTGGTATTAAACCGGTCATAACTTAATTCTTTTTTAATATAAGCGAAAGAAAACAGGAGGCATGCAAAAATAACCGACAGGCCAAGTAAATTTACGATACGTAGCGATTTACTTTTCTGAATACGTTTTAGAATCATACAAAAGAATTTACAGGATTACGTTTATATATTAACTCTATTTATATCCCAATTATTGTAATATAATAACAAAAAAGCCGTCCGGGTAATAAACCCTGAACGGCTTTTTATCATTAAGATAAGTTGGCAGCTACCTACTCTTCCACATGTATTGCAGTACCATCGGCGTAACCGGGCTTAACTTCT
>JAIRKZ010000133.1 GCA_031259845.1 Tannerellaceae bacterium
ATTCGGCTACTTCCTACGGCTATAATGTGGTGAAGGGAACGATTGACGAAAATGTATCGTGGACGGCGCAGGAAACCGATATAGTAGACGCGGAAATGAATAATCCGCTTGTGCTCCACAAAGGCGTCTATAAAGCGGCTACGGACAGCGCAGCTTACCAGCATCTGCCGGCCAATGCCGCCGCAGGCATCACCCTGCCCGAAGGCGTTTCATTTCCTGAAAAAGACTTGCTGGGGAATACGATAGACTATACGCAAGCCACGCATAGCGGAGCCGTGCAGGCGTCTGCGCAGCAAATAACCGACCTTGTGATAGACCTCAAAGACGGGGATCAACTGGCCGCCGGAGCCACGCGCGCAGTCGTGGCCGAGCTGCTTCCCTGGGGTTCGGAACAGGCGATAAGCTGGAAAAGCTCGGCCCCGGCCATCGCTACCATCTCTGCCGAAGGCGTGATTCAGGCGATTAAAGAAGGCGAAACCACTATCACGGCTACGAGCGAAGATATGCTTCATACGGCTTCGGCTACGCTCACGGTGGTAGGAGACTTCCCGCTCGAAGGCGTAGAACTGAACATCTCCGCCCTGTCGTTAGACCTGGGCTACGACAGGCAGCTAAGCGCATCCATCCTCCCCGCCGTAGCAGGCAGCAGGCCGCTTACCTGGACAAGCGAGGATGAAAACGTGGCAACGGTCAGCGCCACAGGATTAGTACAGGCCCGTGGCATAGGTACGGCCGACATAATCGTACAGGTAGACGGGACGGAACTGACCGACACCTGCGAGGTGACCGTGAAGGCAGCCGACTATACAACCGGCGTCTTTATCGTGAACGAAGACTGGTTTGGGCATAACAACAGTACCCTCAACTACCTCTACCCCGAAACCGGCACATGGAACTACAAGGTTATCCAGCATGAAAATGCCGAAGCCGGCATCCAACTGGGCGCCACCACGCAGCATGGCGCTATCTACGGGGGCAGGTTCTACCTGGTGTCCAAGCAGGCCACAGACCCCGGATCCGCCACGCCCGGCAGCCGACTGGCCGTAGCCGACGCCGCTACCATGAAGGTGGTGAAGGAGCACAAGGTACTGGCGGCGAACGAGAACGGAACGTCTATTGCCGACGGGCGCAGCTTCTTAGGCGTAGACGAGCATAAGGGATACATCGGAACCTCGAACGGTATCTTTATCATCGACCTCGATACGCACGAACTGACGGGCAAACAGATCACCGGCACGGAAGGAGACCCGCAGGGCGGAGACGATCCCGGACTGGGCGGCAATCCCGGCCTTTATACCGGGCAAACGGGCACGATGCTCCGCGCCGGCGACAATGTGTTTGCCATTCACCAGAAGGATGGCATCCTCATCATCAATCCTGCAACAGACCAGGTGCATACCGTGATTGGCGTGCCGGAGATTACCGAGAAGCAAACCCCGTATGACGAGGGCGTCTACGGCTCCATCGTACAGGCGAAAGACGGCTCCTTATGGGCCAGCGTAGCGGTTAAACGTAGTGGTTTGACGCCAGGCGCGGACTTCTTCGTGCGGATTGATCCCTTTACCTTCGACACCGCCCATGTGGCCATCACGCCCGGTACAGGCGCAGGCGCATCGTGGTATGCCTGGACGCCAGACGCCTACTTTGCCGGGTTCAACGAGAACAAGCTCTACTGGGCGGCTACCGGCGCCTATATGTTCGCGCCCCTTACCGATTTGTATGAGTACAACATCGATACGAAAGAGCAGAGACTCCTGACAGACCTTCGCAGCTACGACGACGGGGCATGGCATATTTACAGCGCAAGCGTACGCATACATCCTGTGACGAACGAGATATATGCCACCCTCTTCCGCGCCAACGGCCAGCCTTACTACCGCACGGTGCGGATTAGTTCCGCCACGGGCGAGGTGCTGGAAACGTATCTGATGGAAAACAACTACTGGTTCTCGTCTATCCCCGTATTCCCCGACAACGCGCCTCCGGTGGTAGACGCCGCCCTGGGGGATATTTCCATCATGGGAGACACCTGCATCTATCTGGGCGATAAGGTGAGCGACGCCGACAACCTGGACGCCGCCATCGTAAAGAGCATCGCCGCCATTGGCAACAACGAGCTCTTCGGCGCCTTTATCCGCCACGACACGCTCTTTATCTCCCCGTTCGGGGAGGGAGACGCCACGCTCACGCTCAGGTTCAATTCCAACGGCAAAGTAGTGGAGCGCGAGTTTACCGTTACCGTAGAGACGGGTTTCATCTCGTATCCTGTTACCGGCGTCTCGCTGAGCCAGGAGGCGGCCGCGCTCATGGCAGGCGAAACGCTGCAACTCACGGCCACCGTCTCCCCGGCTAATGCCACGAACAGGGAGGTAGTGTGGACGTCTGACAATGCATCCATAGCTTCGGTAGACGCTAATGGCTTTGTGAGGGCTCTTCAGGGTCCCGGCGTGGCCATCATTACCGCTACCACCGTAGATGGCGGCTTTACGGCAAGCTGCGCAGTGGCCGTAAACGCCCTGCCTCCCCAGCCGGGCGGCAGCCTGACGCTGGACAAGAGCGCCCTTACGCTGGCTCCGCTGGGAAGGGCTACGCTTACGGCCACTGCCACCGGTTCGCTGGCAGGGCAAGCCGTTGTATGGACGTCGTCGAACACTGCTGTGGCCGGCGTTACGAGCGAAGGCGTAGTGATAGCTCTTACCGAAGGTACAAGTACCATTACGGCCAGTATCGGTTCCGTGTCGGCAAGCTGCGTTGTAACCGTGCGCTCCACGGCAACGGACATCGAGACGCTCGCCAGCCGGCAACCTTCAGTCCATTATGCCGGAGGCGTTCTTCACTTGCTGAACCTCGAAGGTTACGACTGCTACGTAACGTCTCTCAGCGGACAGCGCTTGCGCGTAATCCGTCCTGCTTCACCCAGCGAAACGCATGCCCTCCGCCTTTCCGGAGGAGTGTACATCTTCACTGCACAGAAGAATGGCGGAAGGATAACATTCAAGTTCGTCGCGCTCTGATAAACTAACCGGAGAGAGGGTATATCCAAAAGCGCGCTTTTGGGTATACCCTCTCTTTTTTTTAATACGTCTTGTCTTTTTTTTTAATACGCCCTGTCTGTAAGAAAATCAACCATACGCAAAATAGCCCGGCTGCATGCGGGGCAGAAGGGGGCGTAGTCACGCATCATGCAATGGTCCATCGGGCGGTAAATGCCTTTGGGCAGGTAGCCTCCCCCTTCGTAAACGCCCGGTTTGTCTTTCCATTCGTCGTTCAAGGGGGTGGGGATGGGGGTATGGGCAGGCAATAAGTCTTGCCATTTACTGCCGAAATCAACCAGGGTGGTGATATTCGGTTCCCAGGGTTCTTTCTCTAAGTTGTAAAAAGCTTCGTCGTAGGCCACTTCCGATGAAAAATACTCGTCGGCCAGTCCTGCAAAGCTGTGGCCGAACTCGTGGACAAAGACAACGGGCGTACGGGCATTGTCCGACGTTCCCATGGCATAAAAATTATACATGCCGCCGCCGCCGTACATATCGGTATTGACTAAGATAAAAATAGCGTCGCAGGGCACGTTCCATACGGCGTTGCGGATGGATTTCATATCCGGCGTGGTGAGGTAGCGGCTTACGCCGAAGGTGTAGTATCCCGCGTTCAGGGCCGTATTCTTAAAGACGCCTTTGCCCGAAACGTCTGTTCCGGATTCTCCGGATGCAAGCGCTACCGCCCATACATTGAAATCGTTGCGGCGCGCGTCGAAGGGCGGCGTATTGAATAATGATTCTGCAAATCTGCCGGCGTCTGCTTCAAATTTCTTTTCTTCCCGGGCGGTATATCCTTCGGCGATGAACACTAAATCTACCTTTGAAGCGGGGTCTCCTTTATACTGGATTTGCGTTACGGCGTTATCGTTCAGTTTTCCCCGGTCGATAAATATACTCGAAGGGTCTATATCCAGCGTCATCAACGTGTGGAATTGCATATCGCTCCTGTCTCGCCCGGTAATCTCTAATACGGTTTCTTTTTTAGGGAAGGGCACGGATACGCTGTTTGTCCATGATTGCGTTTCGCGTTTGGCTTGTTCCGTTGAACGCCATTCTTCGAACAGCGTATTGAAACCGCGCGAATAGATTAGTTGTTTGCCGGCTTTATCATACAGGTTTACATAATAACCGCCATAGTAAAACGTATCAATCAGGTTTTTCACCGGGCCCCCCCACGCCGGCTCTTCACGCATTTGCTGCAAAGCCGCCTGCTGGCGTTCGCTATCGCCGCTGAGCGCAAAGTCTACGCGCAGGCTCTTTTTCTCAAACCAGTCGCCAAACCGTATCTGGGCATAACCGTTTGAGGCGACAAAAAGAAACAGGATTAACAAAGACTTTTCTGTTTTCATACTCCGTTATTAAAGATGGTTTATGCTTCGCCTTTTATACCGCCAATCGGGGGGATAAGGCCGTCTGCCCGGGCATTGCCGGTTTGCTGTTCAAACTTGGCGATATTATCCTCAAGGGCATATAATAAGCGCCTGGCATTGTCGGGAGTTAAGATTACCCGGCTTTTCACCTTTGCTTTAGGCATACCGGGAACGATACGGATGAAATCGATAATGAATTCGGAAGACGAATGGGCTATGATGGCCAGATTTGCATAGGTGCCCTGAGCAATCTCTTCAGACAACTCAATCTGTATCTCATTCGCCGGATTGGTTTTGTTATTGTCCATACTATAATGTTTTTAAATAAATACGGACAAATATAGGTATTTATCAATAAATAAAAGCAAAAACGACTACCTTCTCAGGCTGTCGTTTTCCGAATGTGTTTTTAATTCTCAATTCTTTAGACCAATGTAAAAAAAAATATCTTATACTGAACAAATGTAGAAGGTTTGCCTAAAACCACCAAATACTATTTTATCAATACATAATACTAATTCGTCAATTTTAGTGTGTGAAAGCCCTTTTTTATATTCTGAAACGCGAGTGGGCGTATCTTTCCCTGTATTGGGAAGGGGTTAAGGCTTTCTTTTTGCGAAAGACGCGATTGAAATTCGATAAATTATTAAAACCGCTTTTATAGCATATCTCGGAGATTGTGTAGCTGGTTTCAATCAGGAGGATAGCGGCTTCCGAAACGCGGATATCGTTCAGGTAATCAATAAATGTTTTTCCCGTCCATTTCTTCAGGAACCGGGTGAGGGACGATTCGCTTGTGTTTATCAGGCGGGCTACATCCGTTAAGGAAACCGGGCGTTGATAGTTTTCATGCAAATACAGCATGATAGTTTCCAGGCGGTTGCTATCCCTGTCTTTGAAATCGCTTACATTATTGGAGGTGTTCAAACGCCGGGCGGCATCGTCTGACGAGAGTATTTTCAGTATTTCAATCAAACGGAGGAAATTCCTGAAAGAATCGGGCGCGTCATCGGAGAGCATCTTAAGCTCCGGCCGGACACGCTCTATCATCTGACGGCTGAATACCAATCCGTTGGCAGCATTCTCAAACATGCTCCTGATGGTTTTAAAATGCCTTTTGTTGATGAGGCTATCGAATAGCGAACGGTGAAATTGAATGGTAATTTCTATGGTTCCCTCAAATTTGCATTTGTGGTTGGAATAGGCATGCTTTGTTCCTCCCGCCACAAGAAGTAAATCCAAATCGCTTATTTCTTCGGCGGAATCATCTACAATGCGGATGGCGCCGGCTGCATTTTCAAGATAGTTTAATTCAAATTCAGGGTGTATGTGAGGAGGGTAGGGGAAACCTTCCTTATGCCGCTTCATCACAAAAAAACAATCTTCGGGCGAAAGCGATACAACTTCTTGCAGAACATCTGTCCGGCTCATAATACAAAATGTGCCTGCAAATATAATTTAATTGATTAAAAGCACAAACGTCCGGATAAAAAAAGGCTACTGTTTTACGAGTAGCCTTCCGGAATTATAAGATGAGAGACTTGTTAATCATTATCCCTTTTGTTTATCACTTTATTCATTATATTAAGTTCTACCACGTTTTTTCGGTTTGCATAGATACGCTCGAACTCATCTCTGGCGCCTACAACAAGTTTGTCGAAATCGCGCTGGCCTGTACCGGCGGGGATAAGATGGCCGCAGATAACGTTTTCTTTCAACCCTTCCAGGCGGTCTATTTTTCCATTGATGGCAGCCTCGTTCAATACCTTGGTTGTTTCCTGGAAAGAAGCGGCCGACATGAAGCTGTTCGTTTGAAGAGCCGCACGGGTGATACCCTGGAGAATCTGGTTGGCAGTGGCGGGAACGGCATCGCGTACTTCAACCACTTTACGGTCGCGGCGTTTCAGCATACTGTTTTCATCCCTCAATTTGCGGGCTGTAACGATCTGCCCGGCCTGTAACGTCTGGGAATCGCCTGCATCCATCACAACTTTTTTGCCCCAGATACGGTCGTTTTCTTCCATTACTTCCAATTTGTCTACAATCTGCTGTTCGAGGAAGCGGGTATCTCCCGGATCAACTACTTCTACCTTGCGCATCATTTGGCGTACGATTACCTCAAAGTGTTTATCGTTAATCTTCACCCCTTGCAAGCGATATACATCCTGCACTTCGTTAACGATATATTCCTGCACGGCGGTAGGTCCCTTGATAGCTAAAATATCCGATGGGGTTATCGCTCCGTCGGACAGCGGCATACCTGCGCGTATATAGTCGTTTTCCTGCACCAGAAGCTGTTTGGATAGCGGCACCATGTATTTCTTAACTTCGCCTAATTTGGAAGTTACGGTTATTTCGCGGTTACCGCGTTTGATCTTTCCAAAACCTATCTCTCCGTCAATCTCCGCTACAACGGCCGGATTAGAAGGATTACGCGCTTCGAATAATTCGGTCACACGGGGAAGCCCGCCGGTAATATCGCCGGTTTTACCAACCGCACGCGGCATTTTTACTAATACTTCGCCGGCAATAACCGTATCGCCGTTTTCTTTCACCACATGGGCGCCCAAAGGCAAAGAGTAGTTTTTCAGGTGATTTCCCTTTTCATCAACGATATGGACAACAGGCGCTTTGGTCTTGTCTTTCGGTTCAATGATAATCTTCTCTTTTAACCCTGTTGTTTCATCGCTTTCAATTTTATAGGTAATCCCTTCAATCACACTTTCAAACTCGATTTTACCGGCTACTTCGGAAACGATAACGGCATTGAACGGGTCCCATTCGATAATCATATCGCCTTTCTTCACAGAAGCCCCGTTATGGAAGTATAATTTAGAACTGTAAGGAATGTTATGGGTTAACAAAACAATCTTCGTGTTCGGGTCTACAATACGCATTTCCGCTAAACGGCTCACCACTACCTGGTAGGATTTCCCTGTAGCATCTACGGACTCAACCGAACGGAGTTCGTCAATTTCAAGGATACCATCATACTTCGATGTGATGCTGCTTTCCGTTGCAATGTTTGAAGCAATCCCCCCCACGTGGAATGTACGAAGCGTTAACTGCGTTCCCGGCTCGCCGATAGACTGTGCTGCGATAACGCCCACTACCTCGCCCTTCTGAACCATCGAGCTTGTAGCCAAGTTACGCCCGTAGCATTTGGCGCAAACGCCTTTTTTGGACTCGCACGTAAGAACCGAACGGATTTCCACGCTTTCTATCGGGGATTCCTGGATTTTCCTTGCTGCATCTTCACGGATTTCATCGCCCGACTCTACAATCAACTCTCCGGTAAGCGGATGTTGAATATCGTGGACGGATACGCGCCCCAGGATACGCTCGTATAAAGAGGCTATGACTTCTTCATTGTTTTTGAGTTCTGTACAAACCAGGCCGCGTAAAGTACCGCAGTCTTCTTCATTGATAATGACGTCATGCGAAACGTCTACCAGGCGGCGCGTCAGATAACCGGCGTCCGCCGTTTTCAATGCCGTATCGGCCAAACCTTTACGGGCGCCGTGCGTAGAAATGAAATACTCAAGCACAGACAAGCCTTCTTTAAAGTTTGAGAGGATTGGGTTTTCAATGATCTGACCGCCTTCGGCTCCGCTTTTTTGAGGTTTCGCCATCAAACCGCGCATACCGGAAAGCTGGCGAATCTGTTCTTTCGAACCGCGGGCGCCGGAATCCATCATCATAAATACAGAGTTGAACCCGTCATTATCGGCAGTGAGTTGTTTTATCAGGATTTCAGACAGACGACTGTTTATATGCGTCCAGGTATCGATAATCTGATTGTAACGCTCGTTGAATGTAATGAATCCCATACTATAGTTAGCCAGGATTTGCTCTACTTCCTCATACCCTTCTTCCACCAGCTTGTCTTTTTCCTGCGGGATAAGTACGTCCGCCAGATTAAAAGACAATCCTCCTTTGAACGCCATCTGGTAGCCAAGGTCTTTAATGTCGTCGAGGAACTGAGCTGTACGGGCCACGCCACAAACTTTAATCACATCGCCGATGATATCGCGTAATGCTTTCTTTCCAAGAACGTCGTTTACAAAACCAACTTCTTTTGGAACATATTCATTTACCATTACGCGGCCAACAGAAGTTTCCAACATTATCCTGACCGGATTTCCGTTTTCGTCTATATCATCTACATATACCTTAATAGGCGCGTGTATATCCACCTGACCTTCATTGTAGGCGATAATGGCTTCTTCTTTTCCATAGAATGACAACCCTTCGCCTTTTGATCCCGGGCGTAATTTGGTTATGTAATACAAACCAAGCACCATATCTTGTGAAGGAACCGTAATAGGAGCGCCGTTTGCCGGATTTAAGATATTGTGTGAAGCCAGCATCAACATTTGCGCTTCCAGTATCGCTTCATTACCTAATGGCAAGTGTACAGCCATTTGATCGCCGTCAAAGTCTGCGTTGAATGCAGTACATGACAGCGGATGTAACTGGATGGCTTTACCTTCTATCAATTTGGGCTGGAAAGCTTGTATACCTAAACGGTGCAAGGTGGGGGCGCGATTGAGCAATACGGGATGTCCTTTCATTACATATTCCAGAATATCCCAAACGACGGGTTCTTTACGGTCTACAATCTTTTTAGCCGATTTAACCGTCTTAACAATGCCGCGCTCAATTAATTTCCGGATGATGAAAGGCTTATATAGTTCGGCCGCCATGTTCTTAGGAATACCGCATTCGTGCATTTTCAGTTCAGGGCCCACAACGATAACCGAACGGGCGGAATAGTCTACACGTTTACCAAGCAGGTTCTGGCGGAAACGGCCCTGCTTCCCTTTCAAACTATCCGAAAGGGATTTCAGCGGACGGTTTGCATCTGTTTTAACAGCGCTCGACTTGCGGGAGTTATCAAACAGGGAATCAACAGCTTCCTGAAGCATACGTTTTTCATTACGTAAGATTACTTCGGGCGCCTTAATGTCTATTAATCGTTTTAAACGGTTATTACGGATAATAACCCGGCGGTATAAATCATTCAAATCCGACGTGGCAAAACGGCCGCCATCCAAAGGAACCAACGGGCGTAATTCGGGAGGAATAACCGGTACGACTTTTACGATCATCCATTCGGGGTTATTCCTTCCCCTGGACGCACGGAACGATTCTACAACCTGCAGGCGTTTTAACGCTTCGTTCTTGCGCTGCTGCGAACTATCTGTGCTGGCGCGGTGACGCAAATCGTAAGAAAGGGTGTCTAAATCCAGGCGGGCCAATAAGTCATATACCGCTTCGGCTCCGATTTTGGCAATAAACTTATTAGGGTCTGAGTCTTCCAGCAATTGATTTTCCTTTGGTAAATTATCTAATATCTGAAGATATTCTTCTTCTGATAAAAGGTCTAATTCGCCAACTGTGTCTATCGGGCCCGGTTGAATAACCACATATCTCTCATAATAAATGATAGAATCTAATTTCTTTGTTGGTATTCCTAATAAATAACCGATTTTATTAGGCAACGAACGGAAGTACCAGATATGCGCCACCGGAACTACCAGATGGATGTGTCCCATACGATCGCGACGAACTTTCTTTTCCGTAACTTCCACACCACAACGGTCGCACACAATACCTTTATAACGGATACGTTTATATTTTCCGCAATGACATTCATAGTCCTTAATAGGGCCGAAAATGCGCTCACAGAATAACCCGTCGCGTTCAGGCTTGTAAGTACGATAGTTGATCGTTTCCGGTTTTAAAACTTCACCGCTTGAATTTTCAAGGATTTCTTCGGGAGAAGCCAAACCGATTGTAATTTTTGAAAAGTTACTCTTTATCTTGTTTTCTTTTCTAAAAGCCATAGTATAATTTATAAAGAGTTTATAGTTTTAATTAATCTAATGTAAAGCTTAAACCGAGGCCTCTTAGTTCATGAAGCAACACGTTCAACGATTCCGGGATACCGGGATTTGGCATCGGGTCGCCTTTTACGATGGCTTCATAAGCTTTAGAACGCCCTACCACGTCGTCAGACTTGATAGTAAGTATTTCCTGCAATATATGGGCAGCGCCGAATGCCTCTAATGCCCAAACTTCCATCTCTCCGAAACGCTGGCCGCCGAATTGCGCTTTACCGCCTAACGGCTGCTGGGTAATTAATGAATATGGGCCAATAGAACGGGCATGCATTTTGTCGTCTACCATGTGGCCTAATTTCAAGAAATAGGTAACGCCTACTGTAGCCGGTTGGTCAAAACGTTCGCCGGTTCCGCCGTCATACAGGTATGTTTTACCGTACCGGGGAATGCCTGCTTTATCTGTCCAATCGTTTAAATCATCTATTGAAGCGCCATCAAAGATAGGAGTAGCAAACTTAACATTTAAGGTACTGCCTGTCCATCCCAATACGGCTTCAAATATCTGCCCCAGGTTCATACGGGAAGGTACGCCTAATGGGTTCAGGCAAATATCTACGGGAGTTCCGTCTTCAAGGAAAGGCATATCTTCCTGGCGTACAATTTTGGAAACAATACCTTTGTTACCATGCCGTCCGGCCATCTTATCGCCTACCTGTATCTTACGTTTCTTCGCAATATATACTTTAGCCATTTGAACAATACCGGTAGGAAGTTCATCTCCAATGGTGAGGTCGAACTTTTTGCGCTTCAGGTCGGCGTCTAATTCTTTATATTTTTTCAGATAATTCAGGATAATCTCCTTAATCAAGTCATTTTTTGCATTATCTGCCGTCCATTTACTAACCTGAATAGCGCTATAATCTAAGGTTTCCAATTCCTTACGGGTAAATTTGACTCCTTTAGGAATTACTTCTATATTCATGTAGTCTTTAACGCCCTGGGATATTTTCCCGTTGGTAAGTACCGTCAGTTTATCAACGAGTACGCTTTTCAGGTTCGCCATTTTCTGTTCAAATTCTTCATCAAGTTTTGGAAGAATCGCCTTGTCGGTTAATCTGGATTTACGTTTCTTAATCGCTTTTGAGAACAAACTTGTTCCAATAACGACCCCGCGCAAAGAAGGCGTAGCTTTTAATGAAGCGTCTTTTACATCACCGGCTTTATCACCGAAGATAGCGCGTAATAATTTCTCTTCCGGCGAAGGGTCGGATTCTCCTTTAGGCGTAATTTTACCAATCAGGATATCACCGGGTTCTATACGGGCTCCTACACGGACAATACCTCTTTCGTCCAGGTCTTTTGTCGCTTCTTCGCTCACATTCGGTATGTCCGAAGTAAGTTCTTCCATGCCGCGTTTTGTTTCGCGGACTTCCAGAATATACTCGTCTACATGGACAGACGTGAAAAAGTCTTCACGAACCATACGTTCGTTCAACACAATGGCATCTTCGTAATTGTAACCCTTCCAAGGCATATAAGCCACTTTCACATTACGTCCGAGAGCCAGTTCACCCTTTTGCGTAGAATAACCTTCCGTAAGGATTTGACCGGCTGTTACGCGGTCGCCCCGTTCGATAACCGGGCGTAAATCTACGGTTGTACTTTGGTTTGTTTTACGCCATTTAGGGATATGATAGGTCTTGACCGAATCTTCAAAACTGACAAAGTCTTCATTTTCCGTGCGGTCATATTTAATCTTGATACAAGTAGCGTCCACAAATACAACTTCGCCTTCGCCTTCTGCTATGATTTGCGTACGCGAATCTCTCGCTACATATTCTTCAATACCGGTACCTACAATCGGAGCGTCCGGACGTAACAACGGAACAGCCTGGCGCATCATGTTTGAACCCATCAAGGCGCGGTTTGCATCATCATGTTCAAGGAATGGGATTAAAGAAGCTGCAATAGAAGCAATCTGTGTGGGAGAAACGTCCATTAAGTCAACCTCAGCAGGAGTAACTAACGGGAAATCGGCTTCCAACCTTGATTTTACTCTGTCACGAATAAACCGTCCCTGATCATCCAACGGAGCATTGCCTTGCGCGATTGTTGATTCCTCTTCTTCTTCCGCCGTATAATATTTCAAGCCTTCGCTTGAAAAGTCTACCTGCCCGTTTTCTACACGGCGATAGGGAGTAGATATAAATCCAAGGTCATTGATCTTGGCATATACGCAAAGAGAAGAGATCAAACCGATATTAGGTCCTTCCGGCGTTTCAATCGGGCAAAGACGGCCATAATGTGTATAGTGAACGTCGCGCACCTCGAATCCGGCGCGTTCTCTTGACAAACCACCCGGCCCGAGCGCCGACAAACGGCGTTTGTGAGTAATTTCGGCCAATGGATTTGTCTGATCCATAAACTGGGATAGAGCATTTGTCCCGAAGAATGAGTTTACAACGGAAGAAATAGTCTTTGCATTAATCAGGTCTATCGGAGTAAAGACTTCATTATCGCGTACGTTCATACGTTCGCGAACGGTACGGGACATACGGGCCAGGCCTATACCGAATTGGTTGTATAATTGTTCGCCTACCGTACGTACGCGGCGATTACTCAGGTGGTCGATATCATCAACGATTGCTTTTGAATTGATCAGTTCAATTAAATATTTGATAATTTCGATGATATCCTCTTTCGTAAGTACCTTGATGTCTTCGCTGGTAGCGACACCTAATTTTTTATTTATCCTGTAACGCCCCACTTCTCCCAAATCGTAACGTTTCTCAGAAAAGAATAAGTTTGTAATAACTTCACGGGCGCTTGCTTCATCTGCCGGTTCGGCATTTCTTAATTGCCTGTAGATGTATAGTACAGCTTCTTTTTCCGAATTACTGGGGTCTTTTTGGAGTGTATTGTATATGATAGCATAGTCGGATAAATTCTGGTCTTCTCTATGTAATAATATATTTTGTGTTCCCGATTCAAGTATCGCTTCAATATTATCATTATCTAATACCGATTCACGATCTATGATCACATCGTTACGTTCAATAGACACCACTTCACCCGTATCTTCATCTACAAAGTCTTCAACCCAGGTCTTTAATACACGGGCGGCTAATTTACGCCCGATTAATTTCTTTAAATTGGTTTTTGTAACCTTTACCTCTTCAGCCAAATTAAAGATTTCAAGTATGTCTTTATCACTTTCGAAACCGATGGCTCTTAAAAGGGTCGTAACCGGTAATTTCTTTTTACGGTCGATGTAAGCATACATCACATTATTGATGTCTGTGGCAAACTCTATCCATGAACCTTTAAGCGGTATGATACGTGCAGAATACAATTTTGTACCGTTTGCATGTATGCTTTGCCCGAAGAATACCCCCGGCGAACGATGCAACTGGGATACAACCACACGTTCCGCTCCGTTTATAACAAAGGTTCCTCTTTCAGTCATATAAGGAATTGGCCCCAAATATACGTCTTGTATTACCGTATCGAAATCTTCATGGTCCGGGTCTGTACAATATAATTTCAGTTTTGCTTTTAAGGGGACGCTGTAAGTCAGTCCGCGTGCAATACACTCGTCAATCGTATACCGGGGAGGATCGATGTAATAGTCTAAGAACTCTAATACAAAGTTGTTACGGGTATCAGCAATCGGAAAATTTTCTGCAAATACCTTATATAACCCCTCCTTTTTTCTTTTCTCAGGAGGTGTATCAAGTTGAAGAAAGTCTTGGAACGACTTCAATTGTACTTCGAGAAAATCCGGATAAGGAAGTGAATTCTTTATCGAAGCAAAATTAATTCTTTGGTTGCCAGTTGTTGAAGACATTTAATAAGGAATTTATTGAACTTAATGAAAATATAGACACAAAAAGGTTAAGAATCATTGATAAAAAATGATTCTTAACCAAGTTACCTGATTCACAGGCTATAATACTTACTTAAGCTCAACTTCAGCCCCAGCTTCTTCTAAGCTTTTCTTTAAACCTTCTGCGTCTGCTTTGGCAATACCTTCTTTGATATTGCTTGGAGCGCTGTCAACTAAATCTTTCGCTTCTTTCAAGCCCAGACCGGTTAATTCTTTTACTAGCTTAACGATTGCCAACTTATTAGCGCCCGGAGCTTTCAATACTACGTCGAAAGAAGTTTTTTCTTCAACAACTTCAGCAGCGGCAACAGCAGGGCCGGCAACAGCAACGGCTGCGGCAGCAGGTTCAATACCATATTCTTCTTTAAGGATAGCCGCTAATTCACTAACTTCTTTTACGGTCAAGTTTACTAATTGTTCAGCAAAAGCTTTTAAATCTGCCATTTTTATATGATTTAAATGTTTGTTTATCTATGTAATTTATTATTATTTTTCTTCCAGAGTTTTTAATACTCCAAGGATGGTTTGGCCTGATGATTGAAGAGCGGAAATAACGTTCTTTGCCGGAGATTGCAACAAAGAAATAACATCTCCGATAAGTTCGTTTTTACTCTTGATATTTACCAAAACTTCCAGGTTCTCAGCGCCAATATAAAAGCTTTCTTGTACATAAGCAGCTTTTAATTGAGGCTTTACGTCTTCTTTATTCTTAGAAGCTTTTGTAAAATCTTTAATCAGGCGGGCGGGTACATTTGCCACATGGGAAAACATGACTGCCGTATTGCCTTTTAAAGCGGCATACAACGGAGAATAATCTTCCTCCAGATTTTCCAACGCTTTCTTCAGCAATGTGTTCTTAACAACAACCAACTTCACTTCTTTCTTATAACATTCTCTTCTTAATGCACTGGTTTTTCCTGCATTAAGAGATTCGATGTCTGTCAGATAGAAATGTGGGTATGCTTTTATCGTGGCGGTGAGTTGTTCAATAATTTTGCTTTTATCTTCCTTTTTCATTGTTCAATTGCTTTAATTAATTTTCTTCAACTGACTTGGAGTCTATTTTAATACCCACACTCATAGTACTTGAAAGATAAATGCTTTTAATATATGTACCTTTAGCGGCAGATGGTTTCAGCTTGATCAGTGTAGAGATAAATTCCTTTGTATTATCACGGATCTGATCCGGCGAAAATGAAACCTTTCCTACGGAAGTATGAACAATTCCGGTTTTGTCAACTTTAAAGTCTATTTTACCTTGTTTCACTTCCCTGATAGCCTGGCCGATGTCATTGGTAACGGTACCGCTCTTTGGATTCGGCATTAAGCCGCGAGGACCTAAAATCCTTCCTAAAGCGCCAATCTTACCCATAATAGAAGGCATGGTGATGATAACGTCAATATCCGTCCAACCTCCTTTTATTTGGTTGATATATTCATCTAATCCCACAAAATCAGCTCCGGCTTCTTTCGCTTCCGCTTCTTTGTCGGGTGTACATAATGCAAGAACCCTGACCTGCTTACCTGTTCCATGAGGCAATGAAACCACGCCTCTTACCATTTGATTGGCTTTACGCGGATCAACTCCCAAACGGACGTCCACATCTACGGATGCATCAAATTTAGTAGTAGAAATCTCCTTTACTAAAACGGATGCTTCTTTTAATGTGTATGCTTTCCCAGGTTCAATCTTTCCTAAAACCAACTTCTGATTTTTTGTAAGTTTACTCATCTCAATTGCTTTTTATTTAATTATTACCCGGGAAACTTCCTTTAACAGTAATCCCCATACTTCGTGCAGTCCCTGCTACCATTCTCATAGCAGATTCAACAGTAAAGCAGTTTAAATCAACAAGTTTATCTTCTGCAATCGCTTTTACCTGATCCCAGGTAATTTCCGCAATCTTTTTACGGTTAGGTTCTGCAGAACCCCCTTTTAATTTAGCAACTTCCAGTAATTGAATAGCTACGGGAGGGGTCTTAACAACAAACTCGAAAGACTTATCGGCATAGTAAGTAATTACAACAGGTAATATTTTACCAGCCTTGTCTTGGGTCCTGGCATTGAATTGCTTGCAAAACTCCATAATATTGATACCCTTAGAACCTAATGCAGGTCCTACCGGCGGAGAAGGGTTTGCTGCTCCTCCTTTAATTTGCAATTTAATTTGTCCAGCAACTTCTTTAGCCATTTTTTCTAAAATTTATTGATTATAACATCAAAAACGAAAAGATTCATACAACTTCGTAACAAGTGGCATTATTCTTTCTCTACTTGCATATATCCCAACTCAAGCGGGGTTTTTCTCCCGAAAATCTTAACCATTACTTTCAGTTTTTTCTTTTCCGTGTTGACTTCTTCAATAACGCCGCTAAACCCATTGAAAGGGCCGTAGGTTACTTTTACATTTTCGCCAACATAATACTGGATATCCAAATCATCCTGTTGCTCCAGCAACTCATCAACCGTACCTAAAATACGGCCAACTTCTGCCGGACGCAGAGGAACCGGATTATCCGAACCGCCAAGAAAACCGATGACATTGGGTATGTTTCTCAATCGATGAGCTACTTCGCCTACTAAGGCAGCTTCCACTAAAACGTAACCCGGTAAATAGGCTCTTTCTTTTATCACCTTTTTACCATTCCGCATGGATACTGTTTTTTCAGTAGGAATTAACACTTGCGATACATAATCTCCTAAGTCCGTATTCTTTAATTCCGACTCCAGATATTCTTTCACCTTATTCTCTTTGCCACTAATGGCACGGAGAACATAAAATTTCTTTTCGATGTCAGACATTACCTTAAAAGAGTATTAAAAAATTCGCTCGTAGATAAATCGCATCATGTTTTCAAAGCTCATATCTACCACAAAGATCAATGCTGCAATTATAAGGGAAGCAAACATAACAACTACAGCGCTGTTGGAAAGTTCTATCCTTGTGGGCCAAGAAACTTTATAAACAAGTTCGTTATAAGATTCTTTTAAATATTTGATTAATTTCTTCATCTTCACCTATAAATTTTTCGCACGGAAGGAGAGGCTCGAACTCCCGACACCTGGTTTTGGAGACCAGTGCTCTACCGACTGAGCTACTTCCGTAAGAAGATAGCCGGATAAAATCCGGCTATCTGGTTTATCGAATTAATCTAATAATTCTGTTATCTGACCAGCGCCTACTGTACGTCCACCTTCACGGATAGCGAAACGTAAACCTACACTACAAGCAACCGGATAAATCAAATCTACAGTAATCGTTACATTATCGCCGGGCATTACCATTTCTGTTCCTTCAGGAAGGGTGATTTCACCGGTAACGTCTAATGTACGGATATAGAACTGCGGACGGTATTTGTTATGGAATGGCGTATGGCGGCCACCTTCTTCTTTCTTCAGGATATAAACCTCTGCTTTTACTTTAGAATGAGGTTTCACTTTTCCCGGGTGGGTGATAACCATACCACGTTTGATTTCATTTTTGTCGATGCCGCGAAGCAACAAACCTACATTGTCGCCAGCTTGGCCTTCATCCAGAATTTTACGGAACATTTCCACGCCGGTTACAACAGACTTCATATTTTCTGCACCTAAACCGATGATCTGAACTTCTTCACTCGTTTTGATGATACCGGTTTCAATACGTCCTGTAGCAACTGTACCACGTCCTGTAATAGAGAACACGTCTTCAACAGGCATAAGGAAAGGTTTGTCTATTTCACGCGGAGGAAGTGGAATCCAAGTATCGCAGGCATCCATCAATTCCATTACTTTTTCTTCCCATTGGGCGGCGCCGTCCAATGCGCCTAAAGCAGAGCCTCGGATCACCGGTGTATTGTCGCCGTCGAAATCATAGAATGAAAGAAGTTCTCTCATTTCCATTTCTACCAGTTCCAACATTTCTTCATCGTCCACCATGTCACATTTATTCATGAATACAACCAATTTAGGAACGTTTACCTGGCGTGCTAAAAGGATGTGTTCACGAGTTTGAGGCATAGGACCGTCGGTAGCGGCAACTACGATAATAGCGCCATCCATCTGTGCCGCGCCCGTAACCATGTTCTTTACATAGTCAGCGTGGCCCGGACAGTCTACGTGCGCATAGTGGCGGTTCGATGTCTGGTACTCTACGTGAGCCGTGTTAATTGTGATACCTCTTTCTTTTTCTTCCGGGGCGTTGTCGATAGAATCGAATGTACGCAATTCGGAAAGCCCTTTCTTTGCCAATACTGTAGTAATAGCAGCAGTCAAAGTTGTTTTACCGTGGTCAACGTGGCCGATTGTGCCAATGTTAACGTGGGGTTTCGATCTGTCAAAACGTTCTTTTGCCATAACTTAATTGTTATTTATTTATAATGTTTATATTCTAAATTAAATATCATCTTTAAAAAGAGCCGGTGCCGAGACTTGAACTCGGGACCTCTTCCTTACCAAGGAAGTGCTCTACCGCTGAGCTACACAGGCAAACAAGAGCGGAAGACGGGGCTCAAACCCGCGACCCTCAGCTTGGAAGGCTAATGCTCTATCAACTGAGCTACTTCCGCAATTTTTTCCTTTATAAAAGACCGGTTCACGCATAAACCAATCCAGTGGGCAGTGATGGATTCGAACCACCGAAGGCGTAAGCCAGCTGAGTTACAGTCAGCCCCATTTGGCCACTCTGGTAACTGCCCTTTGTATTGTAAAATATTGACTTCCGCCCATTCTCCGAGCCTCTTGTCGGATTCGAACCAACGGCCCCGAGATTACAAATCACGTGCTCTGGCCAACTGAGCTAAAGAGGCATATACATTATATATAAAGGAACAACCGTTTCGTCACAAGGCGAAACGGCTGCAAATTTAGAGATTATTTCTTAGATACCAAAATTATTATTATTTTTTTTATTTAGTCCTGACTTTTTCTTTATACTTCACTAATTGCTTTCCCAATGCTTCGCTGCAAGCGTCAACCGCTTCCTCAAATGTATCGGCTATTTTCTCAGCAAAAAGTTCTCCGTTTTTAATAATAAGTTTGATAGATGCACTTTTGTTCTGTGCTGTTTCAGGTTTAATTACTTTTAGAATTACTTCGGCTGTCATGATACCGTCGAAGTATTTTTCTAATTTTGAAACTTTCTTTTGAACAAATGCTTCCAGTTTGTCGGTAGCGTCAAAATGGATGGATTGAATTTTAATGTCCATAAAAACCTCCTTCTTTTTTTGCTCTTGGATGAGCATGATACACTTTTTTTAATTCTTCAAAGGTTGTATGTGTATAAACACTGGTCGAGGCCAAACTGCTGTGTCCTAACAATTCTTTTACAGCGTTTAGTTCCGCTCCGTTGTTTAGCATACTTGTCGCAAATGAATGCCGTAATACATGAGGACTGCGTTTAGACAGCGTCGATATATCCGACAGACTTCTTTTTACTATATTATAAACAATACCTGTTGACAGTTGCTTGCCGTTTTTACGTATAAAAAACCAGTCACTGCCGGAATCTGTTTCCTTGCCGCGTATTTCGGTATAAGCGATTAATAAGTTTTTAAGCCTTTCTGCAAATGGAATCAGTCGTTGCTTGTTTCTTTTGCCCGTTACTTTTAGCAGGGAAGCGCTGTAATCGACATCAGCGTTTTTAATTCCGACAAGTTCCGAACGCCTTATTCCGGTATCATAGAGCAATTCCAGTATCAACCGGTTTCTTACGCCTTCAAAATCATCCTTAAACGAATCTCCGTCCAGTAGCAAATCCATCTCTTTTTCCCTGATAAAATAAGGTAAGGGCTTTTTTGTTTTAGGGCCATTCAACAGGCGTAAGGGATTGGTTCGCACAATTCCTTGTTTGACAAGAAATTTGAAGAAAGATTTTAAAGAACTTAGTTTCCGGTTTACCGAAGAAGCTGCAATACCTTCATCTAATAAAAAAACGATCCAATTCCGCACGATGTCGGAATCAATCGTTTCAGGTTCGAACCGACTTTCATTATTCGCTTTCGCATATTCTTCAAATTGTTCTAAATCCTTAGCATACGAAAGAGCGGTATAATCAGAGTAATTCCGTTCGTACCGTATATAATCTATAAACAAATCTATCAACCTATTCACCTTGCATCGACTTTTGTTCTATGCAGCGAATGTAAGAAATAGAATTTAAAAATACAAATCGGGGGAACTAATTCTTCTACTATTCTTCCGCTTGTTGCAATTGCTGAACATAAACAGCGCGCATCATTTTCTTTCTTTTTTCCACAGAAGGTTTAATGAATGCCTGACGGCTTCTCAATTCTTTAACAATACCTGTCTTTTCAAATTTTCTTTTAAACTTTTTAAGCGCTTTTTCTATATTTTCGCCTTCTTTCAATGGAACTACAATCATACGTTTTTTTGTTTCTTATTATTAATTGTTTTAACTAAATTACATATTTTTTAAGCGAGCGCACAAAATTACGGATTGTTTTTGATATAATCAAAACTTTTAGAAATATATTTCAGAAAGGAATCAAGGAATTGAAGAATTAAGGAGTTAAAGGATTAACCCCCTTTAACTCCTTGTTATTATAACATCTCAATCAACGTAACCGGGATTTTGATAATCGAATCCGCCTTTCTTACCTTCGTTCACGGCGGAAGTAGGAAGAGGGAACAGATGACTGTTGACGCCCAGTCCGGTGATATAATCTGTTTTACCGGCGTTGATACACTTTTGCGACATGATTTTTACATACTGGTTGTTACGGATCAAATCCTGGCGGCGCGTGCCTTCGTACCACAATTCGTGAGCGCGTTCCCACAGCAATTTGTCGATGAAATTGTCGGCTCCGCGGAAGTCGCCCGGTTGAAATGCCGTTAGCCCTGCACGCGTGCGTACCTGGTTGAGAAGTTCGACAGCTTCCTGTGTTACGGTTCCGCTTTGGTGTACAAGAGCTTCTGCCAATAGAGTAATGGCGTCTGCGTAGCGGTACACAATCCAGTCGGTATAGCATTCGTCTCCTACGCGGTCTGTCATGTCATATTTCATAGGCAGAACCCCTTCCTCCGAACCACCGTCTTGAATAACCAGCAGACGTTCATCGCCGGCTTCGAATGTTTCATAAAATTCGCGGGTCATCTTATATCCGCCCCATGAAACCACGTGCGGATACCATAAATGACTCTGATATTCACGCAAGCAGTTGACAGCCCATATCGTTTCCTTATTACCTTCGTTTGCAGAGGTGAAGACGTTTGCATAAGCCGATTCGGCGTTGCCTTTGTCGGTAACCAGTTGATAACCGTACTCGCTCTTCATCAGTTCGCGTCCTTCGGTAATGGCTTTGTCCCATTGCTTTGTTTGCATATAGAGCTTGAGCAACAGCATGTGGCAAAGGCCTTCGGTGAAGCGTCCGTAATCCTTACTGTCTGCATCGTAATTTTTGGGTAAGACGCCGATGGCTGCTCTTAACTTTGTTTCGATATAAGCGATTGTCTGTTCGTTGGTTTGGCGGGGTAAAATCACTTCATCCTGAGGGTTTTTCAATACTTCGAGATCGGCTACTATAACAGGCCCGTAAAAGTCCCACAAGAGGAAAGCAATGAATCCCTGTCCACATTCCAGTTCAGCGATAAAGCGTTTTTTAAGTTCTTCGTTCATCTCGATACCCTTAATCCGGTCGATAGTGAGTTCCATTTTGCTTATCCATGGCAGATACGCCTCCCAGTTTCTCCTTGGGTTACGTTCTCCGTCTTTATTCTGGAAATTGGCGTATTCCAGTGGCCCCCAGTTGCCTTCTCCCCAGGAACAGAAACCGAAATCGGTAGCCATATCGCCTAACAGGTGGAACCCGGTGGCGGAATTGAAGGCTCCTGCGTATCCACTGTTGCGGAAGGCGGCATAGGCGTTGCCGGAAACCAGGTCGAGGGCATCCTGCTCGGTGGTGGGATACAGGGAAGAACTCACCTGGCTGTAATCTTCCGAGTCCAGGCTGCAACTCTGTGTGATGAATGCAGCGAACAACAGTGTTATTATATATATGTTTATCTTTTTCATGTCTTCTTTCTTTTTGAGTTAAAAACTAATATCTACTCCAAAACTGAACGTACGCACATTCGGGTAAGAATAAGCGGCTGCATTCTCGGCGTTGGAATCAGAGGGGTTGTAGTCCGTTTCCGGATCCAGTCCGTTCCAGTTGCTGATTACGAACGGGTTATTTACGCTTACGTTCAGCCGGATGTTGCTTGCTATGTTCTTAAGGCCGGGGATTGTGTATCCGAACGTGATGTTGCGGCAGCGCATAAACCACACATTCTTCATAAAGTAATCGCCGGCGGAATCGCTTGATTTCAACAGATTGGGTACGGATGAATTGGGGTTATCCAGCGTCCAGCTGTCGAGGGCTTTCTGAGACATATTGTACAGCCCGCCGCTGGGTGCGGAAAAGCGGTAGGGCAGCCATGAGTCGTAGTAGCTTGCATCGCGCCAGCGCCCGGCCTCTCCGTATAGATATACATTGAGATCGATTCTTTTGTAGCGTATGGTATTGTTAAAGCCATACGAGAAATCGGGGTCTTTGGAGCCTATAAGTACTATGTCGCCATCGCCTAAGGCATCCTGTTGCGTAAGGCTTTTTATTTTAACCTGGCCGGGGAGTAAGCCTTTCTGCCAGGCGGGGATTGTTTCGCCGGGTTGCAGCAAGCCGTCTGCCTGATAACTGAATATGGCGCGTATCGGATCGTTTACCGACTGATATTCGCGGGGTATCCAGTTGGGGTCGCGTTCTTTCCAGCGGTCTTTGTATTTATAGAAAGTGAGGTCTGAAGTCCATACTAAATCGCGGGTTTTGATATTCACGGTATTTAGCGTAAGTTCTATACCCTGGCTTTGAGTGGCCCCGATGTTGGCGGCAATGGAAGTTACTTCATTGTAAGACGGCAGCGACTTGTTCGTTACCAGCAGATTGGAAATTACGCGGTCGTAATATTCTGCGGTCAGATTGATACGGTTGTTGAGGAAGCCCAGGTCTATCCCTATGTTCCATTCGCTGGTGGTTTCCCAGGTTATTCTGGGATTGCCAAGCGTACTTACGCCCATACCGGTTACTCCCGTGCTGCCGAATACGTATTTCCAGTCGGATTTAAAATAATCCTGCACGCGGTTTCCCACGCTGGTGTTACCGGTTTGTCCGTATCCTGCGCGCAGTTTACCGTTGGATAAGATGTGGCGGGTATTTTCCATAAATGCCTCTTCGCTGAAGCGCCAGGCGCCCGATACGGAAGGGAAATATCCCCAGCGGTAATCGGGATTGAAATTGGATGATCCGTCGGCGCGCAAGGTGGCGGTGAGGAGGTATTTGTCGGCAAAGGCATAATTGATTCGCCCGAAAACGGAACTCAGCGAACTCATCGTTTTACTGGAGCCAACCGTTTTTTCTCCTGAGCCGGCGCCCAGATTATTGTAGAGGAAATTATCTATCGAGAAGTTTGTATTTCCGGCATTGAACCATTCGGCATTGAACTGTTGCCATTCATAACCGGCCAGGGCTGTGAGGCTGTGTTCGCCAAACGACTTCATGTAATTGGCCGTAAGGTTGAACAGATAATCCATGCCGTCGTCCTGGGCCTGATTGGCATTACCGTTGGTTGTCTGGCCGTAGAGGGTGGTTTTCGGCAGATAGGTTTTACGTTTTGAAAATTTACGGTCGAAGCCCAGATTTGCTTTGACAAGCAGGCCCTTTACGGGTTCTACCGACAGGTATCCCGTGCCGAGTACGCGGTCTTTAATGGTGTTATCTTCGATATCCAGCATAGACGCAGGGTTGGGGAATTGCTTGTATACGTTAGACTCCGAGAATTTCCCTTCTTCGTTATATACAGGTATGTTCGGCTCGAAGAAAGTGGCTACGCCAAGTATGCCCGAATTTTCAAACTGTCCGGTTCCCAGGGGAACGTTGTCGTATGTATTGCGGCTGATGTTGAATGTTAATCCGCCTTTTACGTATTGGGAGAACTCATAATCGTTGTTCAGGTTGATGGTAAACCTTTGCATATTACTGTTCTTCAGGATGCCTTTCTGGTCGAAATAATTCAGCGAAGCCAGGTATTTTGATTTATCGGAACCTCCGGCAATCGATACGTTATGAGATTGTTGCAGGCCTGTCCGCGTAACCTCGTCTATCCAGTCGGTGGTTTGCGCATTGGCAATCTCGGCATCCGTATATTTGGGCGTGTAAGCGTCCGGCATATTGGGCCTGGGCGTAACGTAAGCGGCGTAGGCGCCTTCCCCCCTGTCGCGTCTCCATTTTTCGAGTTCGTACATATTGCTGAGCTTCATGTATCCGGGGGCGTCGAGTATTTTGTAATTGGAAGCGATTGTTTGAGCGGATACGTTGCCCGAGTAGGTAACGTTTGGCTTGCCGGCCTTACCGCGTTTGGTGGTGATGATAATTACCCCGTGCCCGGCGCGTGAGCCGTAGATGGCCGTTGCGGAGGCATCCTTCAGCACTTCAATGCTCTCTACGTCGGACGGGTTTATCATTTCCAGCACATTGTCCTGGCTCCCGGCGCTGTAGCGGTTTCCGCTGCCCGTAGAGGCCGATTTGGTGATGGGAAATCCGTCTACAATGATAAGCGGATCGTTACTTGCATTGATAGACGTTTGTCCACGGACGCGAAACGTAGCGCCTGCGCCCGGCTGTGCGGTAGCTTGCGTAACGCGAAGCCCGGCCGCTTTTCCCGCCAGCGCATGGCTTACGGAGGATAGGGTTCCTGTGGGCGAATCGTCCATTTTTATGGAGGATACGGCGCCGGTGAGGTCGCGTTTTTTCTGCACGCCATAGCCTACCACCACCACTTCGTCTAAAGCCTGGGTGTTTTCTTCAAGCTTAATCTCGAATACGGTTTTGTCGCCCACGTTTATTTCCTTAGGCAAAAAACCGAGATACGATACGCTTAACGTAGCGTTCTGCGGGACGTCTAACGAAAACGAACCGTCTATGCCGGTCACCGTGCCGTAAGCCATCCCTCTTACCGCCACGGAGGCCCCTGCAACAGGTTCTCCGTCTCCATCTTTCACCACCCCTGTTATTTTCCTTTGTCCCTCTTGCGCCGGGCTTGCTTTTTTAGGGATAAGAAGGATGATGTTGTTATCCTGCTTCTGATAACTTACGTCGGCGCCTGACAATAATTGGGTGAGTACGGCGTCGATAGCGCCGTCTGTAACTTTCAGCGAAACGATTTTGTCAAGCCCTTCCAAATCGTTGTTGTAAAAGAATTTAAAGGCGCTTGCCGTTTCAATCTCTTTCAAGACTTCTTTCAGCCGTTTGTTTTTAACGTCGACTGTAATCTGCGAAAATAAACCGTGAGAGAGGAGTAACATACACAGGATGTGTACGACTCGTTTGCGATACAATAAAATTTTAAATCTCATAATACCTTGGTTTTTAATTTAATTAACAAAAAGTTTCTATCTTTAGCTATTCTGCAAAGATATATTTATACAGTTGGCTGTTATCTTTCCACTATTCGCCCTCGAATAATTAACTTTTATTAAGCATACGTTGATATAAGCGCCGGCATGATGAAGAGGGGAACCGCCTTCCTGTGGATAGCCCCGGCGATAACAACCGTCAGCTGGTTTGCCGCGAGGAGAGTAATAACGCCGGCATTAAGGCAGGGATAATTCCTCCGGGTAAGTAATGACTGCCGGCAATGACCGGAGGCCGGGCAGACAAGGCGACAGGAAGCGGGGAAATGCCGCACGGAAAAGGGGAAATGCCGTGCGGAAACAGGGCAATTCCGTGTGGAAAGGAGGCGATTCCGTGCGGAAACAGGGCGATTCCGTGCGGAAAGGAGGCGATTCTGCGCGGAAACAGAGCAATTCCGTGCGGAAGCGGGGCGATTCTGCGCGGAAACGGGGCGATTCTGCGCGGAAAGGAGTCGATTCTGCGCGGAAACGGGGCGATTCTGCGCGGAAATTCTCCGATTCTGCTGCCATTGTGGCAGGAGACGATTAGTTATACCTGTATAAATATACAATACCGTCGTCCGACCTGTAGTTAATGGAAGAAGTCAGCATAATTGCTTCCAATACGCTTTTGATACTCGTATTGTCTATCGTTCCTGTAAATCGCATATTGGCCAGATGCAGGCTTTCAAATACGATGTCGATATTGTGCATGCGCGATATCGTTTTCATGATAGTTTCCAGCGATTCGTTTTCAAAGCGCAGGCGGTTTTGCCTCCAGGCGGTGTAGTCGTCGGCGTTTACTTTTTCGCGGGTAGCCGTTCGGGTTGTTTTATCATACAGGATGCGTTCGTCGGGCGCCATTTCTATCTTTTCTACCGGAGTGGTCAGTTGTATTTTACCTGTGTTTAACACGATTGCAATATGCTTTTCATCGTCGTAAGCCTTAATGCCGAAACTTGTTCCCAATACCCTGATTTGTATATCCTCACATTCCACGATAAAAGGTTTCTCCGGGTCATGTTTTACATCGAAATAGGCTTCTCCTTCCAGGCGGAGAAACCTGTTTTTGCGGTTGTAGTCATCAGGATATGTAATTTTCGAATCCGAATTGATAGCCACCATCGTGCCTTCCGTGAGCGTAAGGCTGGCCTTTTCGCCCTTGTTTGCAATCACTTCGAGCGAGGCCGCCTGCCGGGGCTTCAGGTATAGCCAGGCAGCAAACAGGATAACGGCAGGCAGCAGGCAGGCTGCAATCGCCCGCGTTGTGTCCGGGCGCAGCCAGGCGTAGCGCTTCTTTCCGCCGGCAGAGGCATGCGGCATAGCGCTATCGCCCGTCCGGGAACGTATATTCTCCAGCATTCTCATCTGTATATCCGGGCTGATAATGCCAGAGGCGTTTTCCATCCCCTCTTCCATCCATTTGCCAAGGCCGGCGTCATTTTCAAAAAACGACTTTAACCGTTTGATATCATCCCTCGTTGCTTCCCCCCGCAGATACCGTTCAAATGCAGGCAGGCAATTTTTTTTATTCATTTTTCATTCAATAAATTAACTTCTCAACAAAAGATACAGTAGACCCGTAACAATCCGCTATCCTGTTTGATTTAATTAACAAAAATACCTGTTAATAATAACGCTATGATGCAATCAAAATATTTTGCCAGGCGCTCTTTCATAAAAGATATGGCCTTTGACAACTGCGTTTGCACCGTGCTTTCCGAAATCCGGAGCCGTTCTGCTATCTCCCTGACCGAGAGATTTTCTTTCCTGCTCAGGATAAATACCTGTTTTCTGGCCGGCGGCAGTTTGTCTGTTAAGCGGTCTATAAATTCCTCCAGCAGCTTCCCGTCCGTTTCTTTTTCCGTGCTGTTGTCTGCCTCGGCCTGAAACGATTGTATATATTCCCTGTAAATATATTCTATCGCCCGGTGTTCATATTCATTTACCAGCCTGTTGCGGGCGATGGCGCACAGGTAAGCAATAAAAGACTTGTCAGGATTGAGGAAAGCGCGCGTTTCCCAAATCCTGACAAACGTATTCTGAACCATTTCTTCCGCCAGATAAACGTCTCCCGAAGAAAGTTTAAGGATAAAATTGTATAACTTCCCACTGTATGTATGGAATAACATTTCAAACGCTTGGGGCGAACCGTCGCGAAGTTTCAGCAGGATGTCTTTTTCTGTTTCCAATCGGTAAAAGTTATAGTAAAACTCCCGGCTACGTTAATCTTCGTCAGTCTTCGTTGCTAAACATCGGGTCCCATGCGGGCAGGCGTATGGGTTGCTGGCGGAGGATGCCGTTCACCCTGTTGGTGGCGTACCGGCTTTCGATAACCAGGCGAAACATATATTCATCGAACCATTCATCCGTCATGATAAGGTGTCCGTTGTTGGCGCCGGGGCCCCAGCTGTTTTCCACCATCCATTTTACCGGCTTGCCGCTTTCGTCTAAATCTACGGCCATGAGCGTCATTGCATGGGAAGAGCCGCTGCTGAATGTTTGTATGCGCTGTTTCTTATCCATACCGAAAGTAGTTCCCATCAACGAAGCATAATCGTAATAGTTTACATCCAGCAACCCGCGTTCGCGGTCGAAGAATTTCCCTACGTCGCACGAGAAGTACATCATTACGCTGTCTTTAATCGAGCGGATAGCCATTTCTTTAATATCGTCTGCCGGCAGGTTTACGTACGTCCAGTTCTTCCCGTCGTACGCATGACGGTCGAAATCTATCTCATACAGTTTGTAATATTCGCGGCTGGGGTCGTTCATCAGCATCACATAGTTATTCTTTAAGTCGGCGCCGATAAACTCGCGGTAGAACGACTGAGGAGTGTATTCCCTGGTAGAAACGGGATTCCCTTTGGCGTCTTTCAGCGTCCAGGTAAAGGAAGCGGGCGGTTCGCCCAGCGTTAATACCAGCATGCGGTATACAACGCCCAGCATTTCGGTTTTCTTTTTTTCCAGGCCCCCCGCGTTTGTTCCCGTAGCGGCCAGTTGGCGTAATTGCAAACCAAACTCTTTTAATTTCAGTGAAATCAGGTTTGCCATCATGCGGGTGTTATCGCTGCTGTACGTTTCGGTCATTACGTCGGCCGGCGCTACGCCGTATTTGGTCAGTATATCGGCCACCCCGGTAAATTGCCCGCCGTCGCTCAGCGGGTTTTTAAAGAGCCATTCCACCATCTTGTCGTCCGCCGGTTTATCACGCGTATCAATAATCCCTTGCAGAAAAAGATTGGCTTTTTCCAACTGATCCCAAAAGAAAGAATAGCTGTGCGAAAACTGGAAATCGGATAAATTATACCGGGCGATAATTTTAGAGCGGAACACATTCAGCCCCGTAAACAACCAGCAACGCCCGGACGATTTCTGATTGGTAATACCTTTACTGTCTACCTTGTGGGAAAAGTAAGTATCAAAATTGTTCCTGTTGTCCAGGTTGACGGCCAGCTTGTTGATATCGTTATTCGTAATAGCGTTCCGCAGCGCCCTGTCTGTAGCCGTTCCCTGATACGACTGTTTGATTTGCAGGAGCATTTCGGGAGAAATCCCCCCCTTCGTTTGCTGGCTTTGTACGGATAGCGTAATCCCCAAAGCAAGAAAAGCCATCCACAGTTTGTTTTTTCTCATGATGTATATTGTTTAAATATGTACTGACATTTTGCAAAGGTATGGATAAGAAATAAAAATGCCGCCAGAATAATCCCTCAAAAAAGAAAGAACCTGCTATATTTGCATCATTATCAAATTGACTAAATAAAATATATACGGCAATGAAACAGTTTTTGCTTTTATCCATTTTGCTTTTCTTTCCTGTATCTTCCTGTTCGTATTCACCCGATATTACCGGCAGGTGGTATGGGAGTATTGATATGGAGGGATTCAACATGCGGATTGTGTTTGATATTAAGCAATCCGGCTACGAGTATTCCGCTACCATGCAAAGCCCCGACCAGACAAAGGAAGAGGTTGCCGTAACGGCTGTAACCTGCGATAATGACAGGCTGGTTATCCGTATAGACAATATTGATTTTTTGTATAAAGGAAAAGCAGGAAGGGATGGTATCATCCGGGGGGAGTTTACGCAAATGGGGCAAACGCGGCAACTGAATCTCTCGCACACGGAGATTGCTTCCGCTATCCGTGCGCAGGAGCCGGCGCCTCCTTTTCCGTACCGGGTGGAAAACGTAACGTTTGAAAACGACGAAGCCGGTATCCGCCTGGCCGGTACGCTTACCTTACCCGAAGGGACGGATGGCGCAACGGCGGTGGTGTTGATATCGGGCAGCGGGCCGCAAAACAGGAATGAGGAAATGATGGGGCATAAGCCTTTTCTTGTATTGGCCGACTACCTGACGCGGCAGGGAATAGCCGTCTTACGCTTTGACGACCGGGGAGTGGAAGAGTCGCAGGGAGATTATAGCAAAGCTACGCTGGCCGATTTTGCAACAGACGTAACGGCGGCCGTTGCTTATTTAAAAACAAGGAGAGAGATAAACAGGGATAAGATAGGGCTTATCGGGCATAGCGAAGGAGGCGGCATTGCCTTTATGCTGGCTTCGCAAAAGGTTCCGGCTTTTGTTGTCACATTGGCAGGCATGGGGGTTACGGGGCCGGAATTATTGGCCATGCAGCGGAAAGCCCTCTTCCAGGCCTCTGGCGTGACGGATGAATATATCAATCAGTTTAACGCCTATATGGCCGAAGCCCAGCAGGTGGCTGTAGAGGCAAAAAGCGCCTGGGAACTAAGGGAAGGCATTACAAGGATATTTACAGGAACCCCGGTAGAGAAGCAAATCGAACCGGCTATCCAGCAATTGTCTTCTCCCGAAATGGTCAGTTTACTGCAATATAATCCGGCAGAATACTTCAAAAACATCCGTTGCCCGGTCTTCGCCTTAAATGGAATGCGCGATTTGCAAGTACCTTCGGGCGAGAACCTTTCGGCCATATTGGATGGTATTACGGCCAATGGCAATAAAAATGTGAGGACAAAGCCTTATTTCAACCTGAATCATCTTTTCCAGACAGCCATGACCGGCCTCCCCAATGAATACGGAGCCATAGAGGAAACATTTAACGAAGAGGCCTTGCACGACCTGTCGGAATGGATTAAGGAAAGATAACGCTTCTTCTTTAGCGGCTCCACACCAGCCCGTCTTGCCGGATACTCCACACCTGGCCGTTGGGCAAGGGGAGGGTGATTTCGTACATAGACGGCGTATTGCTTAACGTAAGCCGGGCAATCAATTCTTCCGGGCATACATCGGCAGCTTTTAAATCGGCAAGCGAAGCGGCATATTCGCCGAAAGCCTTATAGTATTGGTTTTGCCGGTAATACAGATTGCGTAATATCCATTTGGCGTCTTCGCCGGGATGCTTTATGAAGGTTTCTTCGCCTGTGCCAGCCGGCAGGCCGGATAGCTGGATAAATCCCCAAAATTCGGGCAGATGAATGTTTCTCGCATTACTTGGCGCCCATGCCCAGAAATGGTTGTCTACCTTGTTTTCCTCCCATTGGGCGCGCGAGAAGTTGGCGCGGATTTGTTCGCCGGCTTCCGGTTTGTTTTTTCCCGGCTTTAATTGGTAAATGGATTTCCAGGGCAGGAATATTTCCACGCTCCAGGATGTATCCGTGTCGCTGGGGTTGTTTACTGTCCCGTTGATATGTACGGCTGATTTCATACCCATAAATTCCCAGTTGTCGAAGGCCAACCCTCCGTCGCGATATGGCTTGGTAAGGAATAAATCCCATTCCGTCCCCAGGGCGTTTACCTCATACTCTGCATAGTTGTGCGTATCGTTGGCAGGATTGAAGAAAAACTCGAAATTATTGTTCAGGAATAGAGGCGAGTCGTGTTCCGTCATATCGGCCCGGATATTTGGTTCTTCCATCGTAGCTGCTATATAAAGCCCATCATCATTGTAAGCCATTTTTACGCTTGTTTGCAGGAAAGGCTTGCGTAGGGTATCCCCTGCAATATCTGTAAAGGGGGATGTGCAAGGCGCCAGGTCCCATTCCCGGGACGACAGGATGCCATCAATCGTAATAGCCGCCGGCGCTCTGTAACAAATATAAACCGGCGGATTGTATGTAACCGGCAAGTCATAACAGATTTCCCTCTTTTCTTCCTGCCGGGCAGCGCCTGAACAAGACGCCAGCAGGCAAATGGAAACGATTAAATACAGCGGTTTTGTGTTCATATAATTAAAGGAGTTAAACAGTCAACGCAGTTACTCGCCATACCATCCGGCATACAGATGGTAATTGCGCGCTATCTTTTGATTGATTTCTTTTGCTTGTTCGGGGTCTACCTTTTTTACGAATTTGGCGGGTACGCCGGCATAAATACTTCCGGGCTCTACGATTGTATGGCTGAGTACTACCGAACCGGCAGCAACGATTGCTCCTTCGCCAATCACCGCATGGTCTAAAACGACCGATCCCATACCAATCAGGGCGCCGTCGGCAATCCTTGCCCCGTGTATGGTTACGTTATGCCCTACGGAGACGTCGTTGCCGATCTCAATGGTCGATTTCTCATATAATGTATGCAGCACGGAACCGTCCTGGATGTTCACCCCGTTTCCGATACGAATGGAGTTTACATCGCCGCGCAGCACCGTTCCGAACCAGATACTGCATCCTTCGCCTATTTCAACATCCCCGATGATAGCGGCATTATCTGCCAGATAGGTGTCTTTTCCTGTTTTCGGAGTAAATCCCCTTACCGATTTTATTAAAGCCATATATTTCCGTTGATAAATTATATCTCTTTTGTTTTTTCCCTCAGCCACGCTTGCTCTTCTCCGGTAAGATGCGGGCTTAGTTTGTCGTATACCATTTGATGATATTTGTTTAGCCAGGCATGTTCGCGTGTGGAAAGCATGGAAGGTATTACTAACCGGGTATCGATATAACATAAGGTTAGGGTTTCGAAGGTAAGGAACCTGCCGTATTCGGTTTCACTGTCTTCTATGACTAACACCATGTTTTCGGTCCGTATGCCGTACAGGCCTTCACGGTACATGGCAGGCTCGTCGCTCATCACCATACCCGGTTCTAATACCACCGGGTTTTCTTCCATACGGATACTTTGCGGCCCTTCGTGCACATTCAGGCAATGGCCTATCCCATGACAGGTGCCATGCAGGTATTGTATGCCGGCGTCCCATAGCGCTTTACGGGCAAAGGCGTCAATCAGGCAGCCCCGTATACCGGCGGGAAACTTACACTTGGCTATCCCTATCGTACCTTTTAGCACACGGGTGAAATCTTTTTTCATCTGTTCGGAAGGCTCTCCCAGCGCAATGGTGCGGGTAACGTCGGTAGTGCCGTCTAAGTATTGCCCGCCCGAGTCCATGAGTAAGATACCTTCCGGCTTGATTTCCGCGTCCGTTTCCGGCGTGGCGCTGTAATGCACAATCGCCCCGTGAGGGCCATATCCGCAGATTGTATTAAAACTGTCGGAGATGTGTAAAGGTTGTTCGGCGCGCAAAGCGGAGAGCTTTTCGGTACAGCTTAGTTCCGTTACCCGGTTTCCTCCGGCCAGTTGTTTTTCCAGCCAGATATAGAAACGGGTGAGCGCAATGCCATCCTTTACCAGCGCATTACGAAACCCTTCTGTCTCCACCTTGTTTTTTATACTTTTCAGATGATTGGCAGGCGTAATGCCTTCAATGATTTCGCATCCTTTAGGTATCGCATTGAACAAGGCTACGTTTGTCCGGGCAGGATCAATAAAGACCGTTGTCTTTTCCGGCAACCGGGCGAGATAAGGCATAATCTTACTGTAACCGGCCAGTGTAACCCCTTCCTGTTTCAGATGTTCTGCCGTTTCGGGCGTCAGCTTTTCCGGCGAGATAAACAGTACGGTTTCATCCTCGGAAACGAAAGCGTAACTTACCGCCACCGGATTATAGATTACATCATTCCCGCGTATGTTAAATGTCCAGGCAATCTCGTCCAAAGCGCATAATACCAGACAGTCGGCTCCTGCCTGGTGAAGCTTGTTATTAATAGCGTCCAACTTATCGTGTACGGATTGCCCTGTGATTTCTACCGGGAGTTCAAAGATTTTGTTCGCAGGAACCGCCGGCCGACCGGCCCATATCCCGTCAATCAAGTCTACAGACGTATTTAGTTTGATACCTTTCTTAGTTAGTTTTTTGTCCAGGTTACGCATATCCGCCACGCTGTATGATTGCCCGTCGAGGCCCACCGTTTGCCCTTCTTCCAGTTCGTGCAGCAGGAAGTCGTGAATGGAAGGCGTTTCCGGGAGCGCCAATTTATACAAGTCGATACCCGTATCTTTCAGTTGTCCGGCAGCTTGCAGGAAATAACGGGAATCCGTCCATAATCCGGCCTTGTCAGCTGTAACAACAACCGTCCCCGCCGACCCTGTAAAACCGGATATCCACTCGCGCGCTTTCCACCGGGCAGGCATATATTCGCTCAGGTGCGGGTCTGAGCCTGATATAATACAGGCGTCTGTTCCGTGCCTTTTCATCGCTTCCCTGAGGGCGCTCAAACGTTCTTGTATGCTCATTTTATCTTACTTCTTAGTGAAACTATTTCCTGTACGGATTGAAGTTTTCCTTTGTTATCGTATGTTTCGGTTTTTACGATGCCGATATTTTTAGCATACCAACTGATTGTTTTTGTTTTTACTGTTTTCAATATGACTTTTGTGCTTATTTCGCTTTCTACTTTGAAACAGTCGAATGAACCGGCGTCTGTTTTTACCTCTTCCCTGGCCGTCACTTTATTATTTCCCGAAACGGTAGTAGCTACGCCCATTACTTTCGTTGTGTATGAATACGCTCCGATATCCTTACCCACTTCGAGCGTTGCCGGAAAAGAGGGATATGTTCCGCTTACCTCTATGTTTTCGTTTATTGTGCCCAGCAAGACCTTCGCGTTGTATATCACTGCTCCGTCTACAATCTCTATTGCTACCGGAACAGGCGGCATCAAAGTTTCTTTGTTTTTGTTGAACGCTTCAGTGGTATAGGTAACAGTAAAATTCTTAGCATCCTTTTTTTTCACCTCTGTAACGGCCATCCTGGCGTAAGATAAGACGTTCCCTTTCCCGTCTTTTATTACATATTCCACTTCCGTTCCCTGTTTGTCGAGAAAATAGACGTCTTGTGCGAACGTGTTCGTTGAAAACAGCGACAGGCATAAAGCAGTAAGGATAAAATTAAAAATTGTTCTCATGATTTCTTTTGTTTATTTTCAGGAACAAAGATTGGAAAAAGTTTTTAACAATACAAATTTTCGGATTTCTAAAAAACGCAATACACGCCGTTTCGTAATTATAGAAATGCAATTCCTTTAAAACCGAAAACGACGTAAAATGGATTAGATTTTACGCCGTTTCCGATTGCAGTTTTGAAAGGAAATCATCATCCTACCTTTTGTCCGCAATACCCACTTGCTCCCATTTGGAGGCGTCGGTACTCAATTTGACTTTCTTTTTAATTTCCTGAAACTTCGTCCGAACTTCCGCCAATTTTCGATTGGCATCTTTGGATATGGGTCTTGCCTCTTCCATAAGCCGTTCAAGTTCCTGATTTTGTTTGTTCAATCCAGCATTTTCAGCCTCTAATTCACTGATTAACTGTTCACTTACACCTGCGTTTTTCATGATTTCCGAATTATTACGCAGACCGGAAATTAACATTTCCGTTTTTTTTACCTGTTCACTGACTGTCTTTGACATAATTGTTTAATTTAAAATTTGTATATAATATTCACTATCTTCTATCCATGACTCCGAATTGTTCCCATCAGGTAGAATTCGTATTTTTTTTGATAAATCTGCTTTACTATAATATCCCCTTAACGGTTTGTTCTTGAAAACAGGAGCAACAAATCTTACGGAGGAGTACACCGAACCTTTTGCGCGTTTGTGGACAGGTAACCCCAATAATCCGAGAAGCAGAAAAATGCCTTTCCAATTAGTAAACAGCAACAACACGCCTCCCGCAACAGGCGCCGCAATCGGGGCAATTCCCAGCATACTTGTTGAAATTGTGAATTGTACCATTGAGACAGACGTCTTGAAATAATCGGTCAGAGCAGGCAATGCGGGCAGATACATGTCTGTAACTAAGGGCGCAAATGCCGTCATTCCCGATAACGCAACAAGCAAATAGAGTTTGCTGTTTATTCCTTTTAATTCATGCGAAATATGACGAATTTCCTTATCATTTTGAACCATAAAAACAGAGGCTGTATGACCTCATCCGTTGCGAAAATACAAAAAAAAGTTTTCGATTGTAACCTCATAATACGAAAAAAAGTTTTGCGTATACTTGGTAATATGTTGTTTATTAGAAGTATACGAATTGTTAATTTCCCCCTCATTCCATCTTCTCTTTAGTCTCAATCAACTCCTTCGCCGTGTATCTCGGACGACGAAAAATCTTTATTTCGGCTAATCGTCTCGGCATAGAAAATACGGCTCATGCGCAATAGTCCGTGGATTGCATAGAGGCAATAGACCAATGATAAGATAGTGCATGTATTGCCATTCAAAGAAATAGCCGAGATACGCGGTGGTAAGTCCCGACAACTGCACGCTGCCGAAAATGATTGAATAAATCACGGGAAAAAATACGGCAAAATTGCGTGTAGGCGTTATTCTCAGTTGGATGGACGAAAAACACTCGAAAGTTCCCCACATCCGTATGGCGCCGGAAACAAAACAGGTAAATACCAACACCGGCACGCTTTGAGTTGAGACGCAAATCAAATTGCACGCTATCAAACCGGAAGCGACAACCATAAAAATCGTGCGCGAGGCAAACCTGAATTTCAAGCGAAACAGGATGGGAAAAATCATACTCATACCCACAAACGACGCCTCAAATGCCATCATAATATCCTCGTGCATCAGCGCTTTCACGCCCGTCATCTCGTGAACGGAAGATATGTAAATGCCGCCTGAAAACTGAAACACCAGCGCAAAAAAGAGTAATGTACAAAATCGCGCCTGTATCGGTATTTTTTCCTTAAAAGCGGGAATTGTCCGCAATAAATCGTCAATTGCGTGCATCAGTCTTTGTATTTTACCTTACATTCCACATTCAATCCCGCCCGCAATTTTCGCATTGCTTCCCGACTGTTTCCCTCCGAAAAAACGATTTTAACGGGAACCCGCTGTTCGACTTTCACAAAATTCCCAGCCGAATTATCCTGCGGAACAACTGCATACTGCGCTCCGGTCGCCATCGAAATTGCCTGCACGCATCCTTTGCAGGTTACACCCGGAACAGTATCAATCTTTATATCAACCGGCATCCCTTCGCAAATATGCGCGGTTTGTGTTTCCTTGTAGTTGGCAATCACCCATTTTTCGCTCTCATCCACAATGGTCAGCAGCGTTTGCCCGATTTGCGCCAACTGCCCCTCCTGTATTGTTTTGCGTGAAGTAACGCCGTCGCAGGGAGCGGTAATCACAGTATAAGAAAGGTTTAAACCCAGGAACAAACAGGCATATTCCATCGTCTGTCAGCTAAGATGTATCTTTATTTCTTCCGGTTTCAATACGGCAAAATGGGCGGCTTTATTTCCTGCCACGTTGATGCCGGTAATTTTCTCGAACCACGTACAAGCAACAGTATAACCTCCTATCAGATAGTCCAGATGATAGCCGTCCCTGCAAAAATTATCCCTGATAGCGCTTGTCCGTCCGTTTTGGATGGCTGTGCCGGAAGGTATAATAAAGGAAATGTCCGGTACGTTTTCTTTTACCCTATGCGTAGCATCAATGATGGCTGCATACTGCCCTGAATTGGGGCTTGCCTGCTGAAAACTGATGTAATCCCACGGCTCATCTGCTATGGCATATTGCAGGACGGTACTTCTTCTTTCAAGCGTTTCCGCAGGAATTGCACATCAATTTACATTTCAAACAAATAAAATCAGCTAATCAAACGCCGCTGAATGCGCTGAAACCTCCGTCTACCGGCAGTAAGGCTCCCGTGATAAAACTTGCGGCGTCGCTGCACAGGAATTGTACCGCCCCGTTGAGTTCCGTGATGTCGCCGAAACGGTTCATCGGGGTTTTTGCCAGTACCTTGAGGCTGCGTTCGGTGAGCGAACCGTCAGGGTTGATGAGTACCGCGCGATTCTGGTCGCCGATAAAGAAACCGGGAGCAATGGCGTTCACCCGGATGCCGTCGCCATATTTCAGCGCCAGTTCGCTTGCCAGCCATTGGGTGAAGTTGGCAACGGCTGTCTTGGCGGCGGAATAACCCGGTACGCGAGTGATAGCGCTGTAAGCAGCCATAGACGATACATTGACGATACACCCCTTTCCCTGTTTGGCCATCACTTTGCCGAATACGAGGGAAGGATACACCGTCCCGTTCATATTCAGGTTCGTTACTTTCTCCCAGCAGGAGACGTCCATGTCAAAGAAAGCCTGATCGGGGGCAAGGGTGGCGCCCGGCATATTACCGCCGGCAATGTTGAGCAGGATGTCGATGCGTTCCCAGCGGGCTACAATTTCTCCGGCAAGTTGTTCCAGGCTCGCGATGTCGAGCACATTTCCTGCAATGCCGATCACGTCTGCCCCATCTGCTTTGAGTTCTTCCACCCGTTTGTCTAATTGTTCGCGGCGGATATCGACGGCAACCACTTTGGCTCCCTGTTGCATGAAACATTTGGCGATACTGCCGCCCAGCACGCCTCCGGCGCCGGTAATGACTGCTACTTTGCCTGCAATACTGAATTGTTCATTCATGATAATTCCCTTTTTAATACGTTCAATAATCTATCTTTCGTTCAAACTAATTGCTGTTTAAGCTCATCGTTAACGACGGCCATCATACCCTCTACCTGCGCCAGCGCCAGCATACGCCCGTGAAACGAGTAGCCGGGGTTATACCCTTTATCTTCGTCTCCCAGCATCATACGCCCGTGGTCTACGCGCATGGGCAGCCCGGGGTTTTCCCTCTCGAATGTACGGATGAGGTCGATAAGATGCCCGCGCCCTTGCAGATGGGAGCTTTCGATAAAATTCCCGCCCGGCATGGCTTCCGTACTGCGCAGGTGGACGAAATGGGTACGCCCGGCAAACTTCTTTGCCAACTCGCGGGTATCGTTATGTTCCCCGGCGCTCAGGGAACCGGCGCAGAAAGTAAGCCCGTTGTGCGGGTTGTCTACGGCGTTCAGCAGCCAGGCGATGTCTTCTTCGCTGGAGACAATGCGGGGAAGACCCAGTACCTGGAAAGGAGGATCGTCCGGATGTACGCATACGTTTACGCCATAAGCCTCGCATACCGGCATGATGGCGGTAAGGAAGCGGCGCATGTTTTCCCGCAACGCATCCCTGTCTATGCCGTCGTATAATGCCAGCAGCCGCTTGAACAGCAATACGGGGTCTTTATCCCCTTCTTTTATATTGCCATTGACAAATCCCTGTGTTTTTACAATGATTGTATCAATCAGCTCCTCTTTTCCGGATTCGGTAATCGTTGTATCAAGTTCCGCTACTTTGGCAAGTATATCAGCGGGATAGTCTTTTGCGGCTCCTGCGCGTTCGAGGATGCGCAAATCGAAATAGGCGAAGCGGGCATAGTCGAAATAAAGGGAGGAAGTACCATCCGCCCAGGGATGCCGCAAGTCTGTGCGTATCCAGTCAATAACCGGCATAAAGTTGTAACAGACGGTTTTTATGCCGCACTTGCCCAAGTTTGCCAGGCTGGTTTTATAATTCTCAATCAACCGGGCACATTCCGTTCCGCCGTATTTGATGGCTTCGCTTACGGGCAGACTTTCTACTACCGACCACCGAAGCCCGTACGATTCAATAAAATGCTTCAGGCTGCTGATGGCTTCTTCCGTCCAAACTGCTCCGTTTGGAACATCATGCAGGGCCGTAACGATACCCTCCACGCCTATCTGACGTAACATATCGAGGGTAATTTTATCTTTCCGTCCAAACCATCTCCACGTTTTTTCCATTATAAATACTGTTTAGTTATCTGTTTTTATTTAATAATTCTGCCGAAGGGCATTCGTAATTGCTGATAGGCAAACGTACCTTTTTCAAGGCTTCCAGGCTGTGAATGGGGCGTTCTATATCATCGGGAAGCGGTCTGCCGGCAAATTCCTGAAAGTAGAGCAAACAGGCGTCTTTCCACCAAACGGCGTCGCGCGCTTGGATGCCAAGCCGGGCCTGTACGTCATTAAACAGTTGGGGGTCTACCTGTTTTTCCATACTGTCCCAAAGCTGCTGGAACGCCCTTATCTGCCGTACGCCGCGGTCGTAGGTATAGCATAACTCATCCCACAGGGTGCGCCCGCTTTTCATCGTGTAACCCCACGGCACGTGATGGAACCAGAGTAAATACGCATCGGGGCACGAGCGGATATCGCCATATTGGCGGGCTAAACCGGCGGGATATTGGGCTACGGCATTGCTTCCGGCGTGGCTCCGGTCGAATCCGATTCCTGCCTCACCGGCTTTATGATAGTAAGAAGGCAGCCAGTCGGCGCGTGCTCCGGGAATATCGCACCAGGGCTCCGGGCCGTAATGATGTCCCCAGGCAAAGAGGTGATGCAGGCCTAAGGGCATCATGTAGTTTACAGCCGCCTCATGGCTTTCCATCATCATTTCGCGGATGGGGTATACAAATGCTGTATCCTGCGTAAAGGTCTGCTTTAGCCATTCGCCGGCTATTTCTTCGGAGCTTAGGAAGGGATTCCAGGCTAATCGCCCGAATGCGTACCAGTTTGCCCGGGCAAAGGGATGGCCGCACCAATTAGCATCCGTCCCGGTATTGGCAACTCCGGCCATCGCTTTTAAGGAGGCAGGCGGTACGAAACCGAAAAACTCTTTCCACATAGGAGCCAGATAAACGAGGTGGTTGGAAAAGCCCAGATACTCCTGCGTGATTTGAAATTCAACCATCTGCCCGGTATGCGGCATGGCTCCGAACAACGGGCTGTAAGGTTCGCGGGGCTGGAAGTCTACCGGCCCGTTCTTTATCTGTACGATTACATTGCGGCGAAACTGCCCGTCGAGGGGTTGAAACTCCTGGTACGCCTGCTTGGCGCGGTCGGTATCCGTCGGGTTGTATACGAAGGCGCGCCACATAACGATACCTTTATACGGTTCCAGCGCATCGGCCAGCATATTTGCCCCCTCGGCATGGGTACGCCCGAAGTCGCAGGGGCCGGGTTGTCCTTCCGAATTGGCTTTTACCAGAAAACCCCCGAAGTCCGGAATAAGGCGGTATATCTCTTCCACTTTCCGCCTCCACCAGTTTACCACCTCTTTATCCAGCGGATCGGCCGTAGAGAGTCCGCCCAATTGTATGGGGGATGCAAAGTTTACGGAAAGGTACACACGTATGCCATACGGACGGAATACCCCGGCCAGCGCTTTTACCTTTTCCAGATGCTCAACCGCCAGCGTAGCAGAGGACGCATTTACGTTATTCAATACCGTAGCGTTAATACCAACGGAAGCATTGATGCGGGCGTATTCGCTATACCGCGCGGAGAGGACAGAGGGAAGCTCCTCCCAGTTCCAGAGGGAACGCCCGGCATACCCCCGCTCTACGGTTCCGTCGGGATTGTCCCAATGATTAAGTATGCGGAGGTCGTACAGCGGGTTTTCCTTTACCTGCAACGAACCGGTATCAGCGCCGGTAGCTTGCAGACGTAACAGATGGTATACGCCATAAAGCAGGCCGGTTTCGCCCGGAGAGCTGATTGTTACCCGCCCCTGCTCCGAATGTATCGTGAAGCCGTCTTCCTTCAACTGGCTGTCTTTCTTCAGAACGAGGGAAACCGGAGGCCCGTTCCACCTTTGCAATTCGGTTGATGCAAGCGTTAATACAGGCGTGCGTCCGGATATGGCGCCTTCCGTAGCAGCCGTCTTATTCCACCATACAGGCGCAATGATAATAAAGATAAAGAACAATCGTTTCATTCCCTTCCTCCGTCAATTGTAATAATATGGCCTTCCGGGTCGTAGGCCAGTCCGCATACTTTAAGGCTGCGCAACCAAGTTTTCCCGTCCGAAGGTACGCAATCATGATGAAATAAATACCATTTACCTTTATATTCTACAATGGCATGGTGAGTAGTCCATCCCGTTACCGGCGTCAGGACAACGCCTTGCCAGGTGAACGGGCCGTAAGGATTATCGCCGGTGGCATAGCATAGCCGGTGTGTATCGCCGGTGGAGTAGGAAAAATAATACTTCCCCTTATATTTATGCACCCAACTTGCCTCGAAGAAGCGGCGCTGATTGTCGCCCGCCCGTATCGCCCGTCCGTTTTCATCCAGAATAACTACCGGCCTCGGTTCTTCTGCAAATTCGAGCATGCCGGGGGCGAGCTTCGCTACTCTTGCAGGCAGGGCCGGTTCGTTATCCTCCGGGAAAGCGGCGGATTCCAGCGCCTTGTTGTCGCGATAGCGTTG
>JAIRKZ010000202.1 GCA_031259845.1 Tannerellaceae bacterium
ATACGGTTAGTATGTCGTAGCATGATACACACTATAAATTGATGCAATTACAGGTTTAAATTCCAGTTGTTTGGGCGCCTTTTCTGCTGTGTAGAAAAAAACGACCGTTTTTTATATACACAGCATACGGGTATATCCGGGGCTGCCGCAGTAGCCGGCCTTACCGGTAGTATCTGCCGGGAAATAAATCGAATACCGCTGATTTTTTTCAGTATGGAAAACGATTGTATTTGAAATTTAATTCGTATGTTTACGCATATAAAAAAACGGTCGTTGTTTTTTATAAAGTATACACAAGTTAAACGGAACGAGACCGTGTGCTGAGCGACAGGCAGCACACGGTCTCGTTCCGTTCTTATTTCTTATTCTGTACGTTTCGTATCAGCCCTGGTCGAGAACCAGCATGAGGGGATAGGCCATGCCGGTGAAGCGGGCCAGCTCTTCGCCGTCTTTTTCTACCCACGCCTGGCAGGGGCCTTCGCTGGTGAAGGGGGAGATGAAAGAGTGGTTGGCCGAGGGAGAGGCTACTTCGAGGGCCTTAACCGTATCCGCGCCGCCCTCGCTCTCCGTCTTAAAGCCTGTTATGGGAAAGAGTACGGGGGCTTCGCCGGTTTGTTCGAGTATTAATACGCCTCCCGCAGCGGCGGGGTAGAGGGCCTGGGCAAAGGCGGCAACGTCGGCCGGGTAAATGTACATCTCCGTGTCGGAAAGTACTTCCTGCGAGGCTACGGCCAGGGAGGGCGTATCGTCGGGCGGCGGGGTGGGGAGGAGGCCGTCGTCGCCATCATCATCGCCGGGTTTGCTTTTGCCCGGGGCGGCGCCTCCGCGGTGGGCGTAGATGTTTTCGTATTGCTTCACCGTGTCGTTTACCTTTTCGATAATCTGTTCGTACAGCGCTATGGTTGCGGCGTTGCCTTCGGAGAGGGCAAGGGCGTACAGAACGTCGAGCGCTTCAACGAATTTGGCGAAGGCTTTGTCTGTCCTGGGGCGTACTTCGCTCATCGTTCCCCGGCGTTCGGCGTCGCCCCGGCTTTTTTCGCGTTCGGTGTAAAGGTCGATAAATTCCTCGTTGCGCTCTTCCAGGTTGGTCACCGCCCCGGCGAGTTCCAGCGTATCCAGCGCCGCGGCGTGCCTCGGCAGGCGGAAGTCTTGTATCATATTCGTTATGAGGGCGCTCGTTTCTACCATCGATGCGGCGAGGATTTTCTTGTAGTTGTAAAGTACTGCGTCAAGTTTCGTTGCGGCGTCTTTCCTGTCCGTGCTTGCATCGCGCAGGGCTGCTTCGATGCTCATTTTGACAAACATGTATGCGTTTTTACGTTCGGTGTTGGCCTCGTTGATATATTTTGTTTCGTATGCTTTGGCGCTGTGCTTGTATGCCTCGTCTTCCTGTTGGAACACGTTGGTAAACAAGAGCCAGAACTTTCCCAGGTCGCCCAGGCTGCCGATGATTAGATTTACCACCCGGATGATTTCATAGTAGAACTCATAATGCTCGCCATTTTTTAAATGGGCTACGAGTAAGGCGAATTTCTTTATAGTCTTCATGGCTTAAAACTGATTAATTGATTAATTAATTATACATGATACAAATGTAACGTATTATCCCGGAAAAACAAGGGCAAATGCCGGATGTTTTTTTGGAGGGAGAATCGGGGAAAATGTCAGGAAAGTTGAAAATGCCGTTGGGAGGTTTCCGAAAGTTTTCAGAACGTTGAAAATGCCGTTGGGAAGTTTCTGAAAGTTTTCAGAACGTTGAAAATACCGTTGGGAGGTTTCTGAAAGTTTTCGGAACGTTGAAAATGCCGTTGGGAAGTTTCTGAAAGTTTTCAGAACGTTGAAAATACCGTTGGGAAGTTTCTGAAAGTTTTCAGAACGTTGAAAATGCCGTTGGGAAGTTTCCGAAAGTTTTCAGAACGTTGAAAATGCCGTTGGGAAGTTTCCGAAAGTTTTCGGAACGTTGAAAATACCGTTGGGAGGTTTCTGAAAGTTTTCAGAACGTTGAAAATGCCGTTGGGAGGTTTTCTGTACGTTCAGGACAGTTGAAAATGCGCAGCCTCTCCCGGCAACAGGCAAAAGCCGCGGCAACTCACTCTTGAGTTTGCCGCGGCCATGTTTTGCGGCGCGTAACGAGTTGCCTTTTTAGAAAACTTCCGCCCGGCCTCGTCGGCTCTCGGAAGTTTGAACACGCGCCGTCTTGCTCATATTACCTTATACTCATACTCGTTTCTTTTTATTGGATATATTTTTTTGCCATTGAAGCGATGGCTTCCCTTATTTCGGTTACGGCGGTAAACCATAACGGGTCTATGTTCTGTCCAAGCAGTTTGATGGCCGGCTCGTACCTGTCGGCATACATAATGAGGGCGATTACTTCGTATGTTCCGAGCGGTCTGCCCGCATGGCGCAAATGCTCAAGCAGCAGGGATACGATTTCCCGGCGTGCTTTCCGGTCATACTCGCTCAGGATTTTCTCGCGCGTAAAGAGCGCCTGGAGCGTGATGAGCTGGTAAGGCGCTTCAATGGGAATATCGTCTGCCTCGAAGCGGCGTATATCAATCTTTTTATAGTATGTCCAGAGGGCTTCGGCGCGGTCGGGGCGTCTGTCGAGTTCTTCTATGCTGTTGCACTGTGCATAAATAAGGTAGCTGTTCCCTATGGGCGAACTGTTGCTCGATGCGCAGTAAGTAGCCCACAGCGCCGGATAGCCGAGAAAGCTGCGGATAAGCCCGGCCGTGGAAATACTTTTCAGCACATCCGCAGGCAGCTGGTAAGCAGCCCGGCGTGCTTCTTCCGTTGTATTCTTTACATCCTTCGGATACACCCAGGCGTCTGCTACGCCCGGCAGGTAATCGTCGCCCGCCGGAAGCGAATCGCCGGCGCACCGGCAGAAGAGGAAGAGGAAGAGGAGCGGGCAGCATAAGATTAAAAGTTTAGCCGTTTTCATACTCATATACATTATATAATAGTAAGCGGAGGCTAAGATACTCTTTTTTTTTACATAAACCAATACGGCGCGGCGATAATTTTGAGAGGCCGGCGCATTATTTCCCTCAAGGCATTTGCCGCCGGCCTGGGGCGCGCCCCGGCTGTTTTTCGGCTTAAATATTATGAAGTCATTCAAAAAAGGCCTATTTTTGCCGCGTTATCCAATAATTGAAACGTTTATGTGTGAGAGAAAAGTAAGAGTCCGTTTTGCGCCAAGCCCCACCGGGCCGCTTCACATCGGAGGCGTACGCACCGCTTTATACAATTATCTATTCGCCAGGCAAACAGGGGGAGACTTCCTGCTGCGCATTGAAGATACCGATTCGCAACGCTTCGTAGCCGGCGCCGAAGAATACATCACAGAGTCGTTCCGGTGGCTGGGGATTACCTTCGACGAAGGCGCAGGCCCGGGCGGCCCTTACGGCCCATACCGCCAAAGCGAACGCAAGCCCGTCTACCGCCAGTACGCCGAACGCCTGCTGGAGGCCCGGCTGGCCTACTACGCCTTCGACACCCCCGGAGAACTGGAAGCCCGGCGGAACGACACGCCCAATTTTCAGTACGACGCCTCCACCCGCCTGCAAATGCGCAATTCGCTAACGCTGCCGCCCGAAGAAACCGCCCGCCTCCTGGCAAGCGGCGCCCAGTACGTGGTACGCATCAAAATAGAGCCGGGCGAAACAATCCGCGTGCACGACCTGATTCGCGGCGAAGTGACGGTAAACTCCTCCGTGCTCGACGACAAGGTACTCTTCAAAGCCGCCGACCAGTTGCCCACCTACCACCTGGCCAATATAGTAGACGACTATCTGATGAAGATAACCCACGTTATCCGCGGCGAAGAATGGCTGCCAAGCGCCCCCCTGCACGTGCTGCTCTACCGCTATCTCGGCTGGGAAGAGGCCATGCCGCAGTTTGCCCACCTGCCCTTACTGCTGAAGCCCGAAGGAAACGGCAAGCTAAGCAAGCGCGACGGCGACCGCCTGGGTTTCCCCGTCTTCCCCCTGGAATGGAAAGACCCCAAAACCGGCGAACGCTCTCCCGGCTACCGCGAAGAAGGCTATTTACCCGAAGCCGTGAACAACTTCCTGGCCCTCCTGGGCTGGAACCCCGGCGATGGCCGCGAAATGATGAGCATGGACGAGATGGTGAAACTCTTCAGCCTTGAACATTGCAACAAAAGCGGCGCCAGGTTCGATTACGAAAAAGCGAAATGGTTCAACCGCCAATACCTCGTAAGGAAAGACAACAGGGAGCTGGCCCTGCTCTTCCTCCCCCTCCTGGAAGAACGCCACATCAAAGCCCCTTTGGAATATGTAGAAAAAGTAGCAGGCCTGGTAAAAGAACGGGTCACTTTTGTAAAAGAACTCTGGGAACAGTCCTCCTTCTTCTTTATCCCCCCCGCCGCATACGACGAAAAAACAGTAAAGAAACGCTGGAAAGCCGACTCCGCCGCCTGCCTGGCCGAACTCGCCCGGCTATTCCGCGCACAAGCCCCCTTCGATGCGCACAGTACGGAAGAAACCGTGAAAGCCTGGATTGAAAGCAAAGGCTATCATCCGGGAAACGTAATGAACGCCCTCCGCCTGGCCCTGGCAGGCGAAAGCAAAGGCCCGCACATCTTCTACATCACGGAAACGATAGGGAAAGAAGAAACGATAAAAAGGATTCAACAGGCCATAGCTACGCTTAAATGATGTACACACTCACGATTCACCTGTATGCACTTATAGTGGAATTATTATCGCCCTTCCACCGCAAGGCAAGGATGATACGCTTCGGGCAATGGAAAACCAACGGCATCCTTCGCGAGAAGATAAACCCCCACTACCGTTATATATGGTTCCACGCCTCTTCGCTGGGAGAGTTTGAACAGGGACGCCCCATGATGGAAAAAATAAAGGCAAACTGTCCGCAATACAAAATCCTGCTTACCTTCTTTTCCCCCTCGGGATACGAAGTGCGCAAGAATTATTCGGGCGCAGACGTTGTGTGCTACCTTCCTTTCGACACGCCCTTTAAGGTGAAGAAGTTTCTTCGCCTGGCCAATCCGTCGGCAGCAATCTTTATAAAGTACGAATTTTGGGCCAATTACCTGATGGAATTAAAGAAGCGGAATATCCCGGCCTATATCATTTCGGCTATCTTCCGCCCGGAGCAGCTATTCTTCCGGTGGTACGGAAAGCCTTACCGGAAAACGCTCCATTGCTTCAGCCGCCTGTTTGTGCAAGACAAAGCCTCTTCCGCCCTCCTGGCCGGCTATGGGATAAAGAATGTAGCCGTAGCGGGAGATACCCGCTTCGACCGCGTGCTCGACGTGCAAAAACAGGCCAGGCCGATACCCCTCATTGAACAATTCATAAAAAACCGGGAAGGGGAAAAACAATTTACGCTGATTGCCGGAAGCTTCTGGCCGCAAGACGAAGCGTTTATCATCCAATACTTCAACGAACATCCGGAAATAAAACTGATAATAGCCCCCCACGAAATAAACAGCGCCCACCTGCTGGACATCCATTCCCAGTTAAAACGCCCCTCGGTACGCCTTTCAGACACCGGCGAACAATGTATCGCCGGGAAAGATTGCCTGATTATTGACAGTTTCGGGCTGCTGTCGTCTATTTACCGCTATGGCGATATTGCATACATCGGCGGCGGTTTCGGCAAAGGTATCCATAATATCCTGGAAGCCGCCGTATACGGTATCCCCGTACTGTTCGGCCCGAAACACCAGAAGTTCAAAGAAGCCAAAGACCTCATAGCCGCCGGCGGAGGCTTCTCCGTAGCAAACGCGGCGTCTTTCCAGGCAAAAATGGACGAACTGTCGGCCCATCGGCATTTATTGGAATCAGCCGGCCAGGCAGCCGGCCACTTCGTACGCGATAATGCCGGGGCAACAGGCAGGATACTGGCCCAATTACCCCTTTAAGGAATCTTGCCAAATCGGTAACCGTTGAATAGCATCCCCCCCCTTATTTCATGAAAACATCAGCGTAAAGGTGGTTTGCCCCGTTGCCGGGCTGCTGTTCAGGGTGATGCTGCCGCCCGACAGGCGCATGATTTGCCTTGAGATAGACAGGCCTATGCCGCTGCCGCCTTCTTTGGTGGTGAAAAACGGGATAAAGATATGTTCGGCTTCTTCGGGGGAGATTGGGGGGCCGTTGTTGCTCACTTCTATCAATACGGCTTCTTCTTCGTTACAATAGGCTTTTATTTCAATCCGGCCGCCGGGCTGTTCTTCGCCGATAGCCTGCATGGCGTTCTTCAGCAGGTTGAGCGCTACCTGGCCAATCAGGTTTTCGTCGGCATATACGATTAAATCGTCTGGCTGTACATCTATCGTAACTGTAATATTGGGATAATTGTTGTAATAAACCGTGCTTAGCTGAACCATGCGTTCGGCAAACTTCTTTACGTAGAACAGCGACGGACGGGGTTCGGGTATATGGGTAAATTTACGGTACGATTCTACGAACGAAATCAGGCTTTTGCCTGTTGCGCTGATTACCTCCAGCCCGTTGCGTATCTCTTTGTTTGCATCCCCGTGGATAGACAGTAAGGTGTCGCTTAGCGAGGAGATGGGAGTAATCGAATTCATTATTTCATGCGTAAGAACCCGCGTGAGGCGAATCCATGAATCAATTTCCTTTTCGTCGAGCTCGCTGTTGATGTCGTTGATGGCAATGATGCGTACGTGTTTGTCTTGCAAGGTCATTTCCGATACGCGGATGGAAAGGTGTACGATACCGCGCTCGTTGGTGAAAGTGGTTTGGTGTTTGTTTCCGGGCTGGATATTCATGATAAGCCCTTCGAGTTCTTCGTCGATGCGCCTGAGCTGTTTGGCATGTGTGAAGACGGTAAGGCCCAGCAGGCGCAACGCCTCATTGTTTGTCTGGTAAATATAGCCGTTGTCGTCAATCACAATGATACCGGTTGTGATGCTGTTCAGTATCAATTCGTAATACTTTTCTTTCCGGGCGGCGTCCGTTTTAGCGCGGGATAATATCTGGGTGATGCGGTTTAAGGATTGGTTCACTAATCTGTCGTTCGAGAAACGCCCGTCGGTAGCGTATTTGAAGGCGTAATCCGCATTGTCGATGGCGTCGAGCATAAAAGCCACTTTTTGTGTATTCCGCCGGTATAGCTGCCGCGCCATTTGTAAAGCGGGAAACCATAAAACGGCCGAAAGCCCTAACCAGAGCCATTCTTCCCGCAAAGCGAAAAAGGGAGCCAGCGCCGTTAGTATCAACAGCAGGGAGAGGCGAAAGGTCAGACTGTCCGTGAATCCTATTATCATTACAAGCCGTACCGTTTGATTTTATTATACAGCGTTTGCCGCGATATACCCAGTTGGCTGGCTACGAGCGACAGGTTGCAGTTATATTTATCCAAAGCGCTCTTTATCATCTGGCGTTCCATCTCTTCCAGGGTGGCGGCTTCTTTGGCGTCGGATTCTTTTTTCCGGGGGAAATCAAAATTACCGTCGTCCAGCAAGTCGCGGTCGCTTATGATAACGGCTTTTTCTACCGTGTGTTGAAGCTCGCGGATATTCCCGTACCAGGGCTGCGCTTTCAGTTTATCTTTCGCCTCGCCGGTAAGGCCCGACGCCGGTTTGCCGTAGATAGCGGCATAGTTGGCAAGGAACATCCCGGCCAGGGGGACGATATCCTCCGGACGTTCGCGTAAAGGGGGTATTTCTACATGGATGGTGTTTATGCGGTATAATAAATCTTCGCGAAACTGCCGGCTGTTCACCATTTCCTGCAAGTCTCTGTTCGTTGCCGAGATAAGGCGGATATTTACCGGAAGCGGCTGATTACTCCCTACCCGTACGACGCTGCGGCTCTGGAGGGCGGTAAGCAGTTTGGCCTGTAAGTGATACGGGAGGTTGCCTATTTCGTCTAAGAAGAGCGTGCCGTTGTTTGCCGCTTCAAACTTGCCGGGGCGGTCGGCGCGCGCGTCTGTAAAGGCTCCTTTTACGTGTCCGAACAGTTCGCTCTCGAACAGTGTTTCCGTTATGGCGCCCATATCAACCGGTATCATGGCTTCCTTCTTTCGCTTTGACAGCAGGTGGATTTCCCTTGCCAGCATTTCTTTGCCCGTACCGTTCTCGCCGGTTATCAGGATATTGGCGTCTGTGGCGGCTACCTTTTCTATTAAGGAGCGTAGCTGTTGCATGGCGGCGCTTTCGCCCCAGAACATGCCGCTTTCTTTGGAAACGACCTGTTTTTGCGCCGGCAGCGCGATTCCTTTCTTATTGGCGGCGCTGATTTCGCAGGCGTTTTGAAGCGTCTCAATCAACTTGGTATTATCCCAGGGCTTTACAATAAAATCTACAGCCCCTTCTTTGATGCCACGCACAGCCAGGCCTATATCGGCATAGGCCGTAAACAGGATTACCGGCATTGAGGGGGCCTCCCTTTTAATTTCCGACAGCCAGAACAGGCCTTCATTGCCGGTATTTATTCCTGCCGAAAAATTCATATCCAGTAAAACTACGTCTATATCTTCGTCGTGCAGGGCGGCAACAAGCTGGTTGGGGGAGGCAAGCGTTATTACTTTCCGGAAGCAGGTTTCCGACAGCATGCGTACTGCCGTGAGGATGGCTTTGCTGTCGTCTACCACTAAAATGGTTCCTTTTTTTGTCATGTAATTTTTCTTTTTGCAAAAAGAGAATGCCTTATGATTGGCATTCTCTCTCTACGATAAGGAACTAATCTTTAACCGGCTCAAAATCGCTTTTACCTACTCCGCAAAGCGGGCATACCCAATCGTCTGGTATGTCTTCAAAGGCCGTTCCGGGGGCTATGCCACCATCCGAATCTCCTTCGGCCGGATCGTAAACGTACTCGCATACGGTACATACATACTTTTTCATGTGTTGTTCTCCTTTTTTAGTTGGTGAATAAATTAGTTAGTAACCAAATAACTCTTCCTGAGTCAGTTTTGTTATGGCGCCGAGTTTTTCCAGCGCATTCATATCCAAGTCTTTCGTATCGCCGAGTATACAGTAAGTCAGAGGCTTGTCTTTGACGTATTGCTGCTGGAAATCCTTTACGTTGCCCAGCGTCATGCCGGGTATCTTTTGGAATAGTTCTTTCCGGGCGTCGGTATCGTAGCCAAACTCTTTTGCCTGGAGGTAATCCCACAGTATGTCATCGCGCAGGATGCGTTCCGTGCGGATATTTGTAAGCAAGCTTTCTTTGGCTATATTAAATGCGTTTTCCGATTCGGGCATATCGTTCAGGATACTGCAAAAGGCGTTGATGGCATCCGTCATCTTATCGTTCTGGGTGGCGATGAAGGTATTGAGCGAGTACGAATATTCCGGTTTGCCGGGGCGTTCGTACCCTGCGCGGGCGGAATAGGCCAGTCCGCGGGCTTCGCGCATTTCCTGGAATACGATGCTGTTCATGCCGCCGCCGAAGTACATATTATATAATGTACGTACAGGTTCGATGGTCTTGTCGAAACCGCCTCCTTTATGGCGCATAGACATATAGATTTGTTTGGCGTCATAATGGGCCAGCAGCACTTTGCTTTCTGCCGTTTCCTGTTCGGTAAACTTCGCGGGGGCGGGTACGGGCTGCAATGATTCTGCGGCGGCGTGGTTTTTATTGATGGCTTCGGTTATCTGCTTTTCGGATAGCGGGCCATAATAGAGGATGGTATGTTCGAAGGTTTTCAGGTTCTTCGTACGGTTTACCAGTTCTTCGGGGTTTATGTTTCTCAATTCGTCGGCCGACAGCAGGTGGGTGGCAGGCGAATTGGATCCCCAGAGGGCGTATGAATTTAAGCGGTTGAAATTGGTATATTGGTCCAGCTTAGCGTCCGAACGTTGTTTCAGTATGTCCGACACTAAGTTATTGCAGGTTCCGGCGTCTGCTTTTGCATCGGCCAGGCGTTCTTCCAGCAGCGCCATTGCTTTGTCGAAGTTATCGCTCAGGCCGCTTACGTATACATATACGCGGTCGTTTGTGGCCATTACGTTGAAGGAGCAGGCTAAGCGGTAGAGTTCGCTTTTGATTTCTTCCGCCGTTTTGGTAGAAGTTCCCAGGTAGCTCAGGTAAGTAAAGGCTGTGCTCAGCGCCTTGTCATGATTGTTTCCCATCTCATATACGTAATAGAGGGAGAATAAGGGGTTGAGCGTATTTTGTTTATAGAGCAGGGGGATAGCGCTTTTGACGGTTGATTTAGACAAGTCTTTTGAATAATCCAGGAATACCGGTTCTATGGGCTTTACTTCGCGCTCTTTTATAGCGGTAAGGAAGGCGCTTTCGTTATCCCGGTTGGTTGAAATGGGCGTGATTTGGGGTTTGTCTATCTTGGGATTGTCGGGTTTTCCTTCCCGTTTATATACAACAACGTAGTTGTCTTTGAGGTATTTATTGCAGAAATCCACGACGTCTTGCTTTGTTAGTCCCGACTGGAAATCTATCTTGTTCACCTGGTCTTTCCATTCTATCCCGTTTATAAAGGCGTTCAGTAGCAGATAGGCGGCGTAGCTGTATTCCTGCCGCTGGTAATACTGGTTGCGCTTGAAGTTATTGATCACCGCCTCCAGCAGGCTGTCGTCAAACGCGCCTTCCTTTAGCAAATCAAGCTGGCCGAGGAGTAACTCTTTTACCTCTTCCAGCGTTTGTCCTTCTTTGGGCGTGCCATATAGTTGGAAAATGCTATAATCTGCCATCGTATTAGCGTAGCTGCCGGCGCGTAATACTTTTTGTTTCTGAACGAGGTTCAGGTCTATCAGCCCGGCGTTTCCGTTGGTAAGCAGGAAGTCTATAAACTCCAGCGTGGCTGCCTCTTTTGTGTTGGCAGCGGGCATACGGTAGGCTATCGCTACGTTGGCCGCTTCAATCCCTGTTACTTCTTTTACGATGGGAGCGGCAATGGGCTGTTCGGGCGACGTATTGAGCCGGGGTATTTCCTTCGGTTGCATCGAACCGAAGTATTTGTCGATAATGGCTACCGTTTCGTCCGGATTCATATCGCCTACCATACAGATGGCCATATTATTGGGTACGTAATAGGTGTTGAAGTATTTTTTAATATTGGTGATGGATGGATTTTTCAGATGCTCCTGGCTGCCGAGGATTGTCTGGGCGCCGTAAGGATGATGGGGGAAGAGGGCGCGCATGATGGTGTCGTTCACCCGGGCATCGTCGTAAGCCAGGTACATATTATACTCTTCGTATACGGTTTCCAGTTCGGTATGAAACAGACGGATTACCGGGTTTGTAAATCTGTCTGCCTGTATGATGGCCCAGTTTTCTATCTCGTTAGACGGAATATCTTCGGTATAAGCCGTTACGTCATACGAGGTAAAGGCGTTTGTCCCCTGGGCGCCGATGGCAGACATCAGCTTGTCGTACTCATTGGGGATGGCTATTTTGGAGGCCTCTTGCGAGATACTGTCTATCCTTGCATATAAAGCCTTTCGTTCGGCTTCCCCTTTTGTGTTGCGATAGGTTTCAAAGAGGGCTTCTATCTGGTCGAGCAATACTTTTTCGTCTTCGTAGCCAGACGTGCCGAAGTGTTGCGTGCCTTTAAACATCAGGTGTTCAAAGTAGTGCGCCAGCCCGGTTGTTTCCGCCGGATCGTTCTTGCCGCCTACGCGCACCCCTATGTATGTCTGCACGCGAGGTTTGTCTTTATTGACCGACAGGTAAATTTTCAGTCCGTTGTCGAGCGTGTAAATACGGGTTTGCAGAGGATCGTTTGGTACGCTTTCATACGTATACTTTGTGTTTTTTGTGCAGGCGGCCATCAGCAAGACGGCCCAGATTGCAAATAATAAATAACTTTTCTTCATATTATTTGGGATTAAAGAGTAACGCCAAAGATACGGCTTTCCTTTAATATAACAATTTTGCGCCCTGTATATTTTATTACGGCGGCAGTGTTATTTGTTTCGGACTTTGCCCGGAATTCGCTACGAAGCGCCAAATGACGTTTTGATGCGGCTTCCGTTGTTTTTGTACTATTTTGAGCGATATTCCGCTTTTGGGCTTACATGCTCTTTTGATGGAAAGCATGAAATAATTGGTTTATTTCGGATATTTTACTGCTGTATGGGCTTATTTTGAATAAACGGTATGAGTTGTTAAAAAAAAGTATCGTATAGACTTGGAGAGAACATCGTATTGTTTTGGAAAAAAACGCAAAGCGGGCTTGAAAATCCGTTGGGAAAATTTCTTTTTTCGCTATTTTGATCCGGAACAGGCTTGATTTTCAACTGTCATATTGTAATGAAATAAAGCTATCTTCATAACAAATCTTTCCCGTAAACCATACAAAATGCAGAAAAAACATGTTTTTAGAAAGCCTTTGATTGATTCTGCTGTCTTTTTGTAAAACGTGAACCCTCAAATACAGCGAATATTTACCGGCAACCTTCACTCC
>JAIRKZ010000039.1 GCA_031259845.1 Tannerellaceae bacterium
ATTAACTTCGACAATCCCCGCAAATCGCACCGCTGCAATCCCATTGCACCGGAGTTCATGACGGACATCAGCGACGCATACGAATCTGCCTACACGATTATGTTAAATTTGAATAAAACGTGGATACAAAAGCAGGGCGACTTCTTTGTAGAATCACCCATAATCCTTTTAGCGGCAATTATTTGGTATTTAAAAATCTATCAGGGTGGCAAGTACTGTACCTTTCCTCATGCCATCGAATTTCTAAATCGAAAATATGCCGATATTTTCCCCATTTTAACCTCTTATCCACAGTTGGAGAACTATTTATCTCCCTTTATGGATGCCTGGGAAGGCGGAGCCGCCGACCAGTTGATGGGGCAGATTGCGAGCGCTAAAATCCCTCTGTCAAGGATGATAAGTCCGCAATTGTACTGGGTTATGACCGGAAATGATTTTACGCTTGACATTAATAATCCCAACGAGCCGAAAATCCTTTGCGTGGGCAACAATCCCGACCGCCAAAATATTTATTCGGCGGCTTTGGGACTGTACAATTCACGCATCGTGAAGTTAATCAACAAGAAAGGACAACTCAAATCTTCGGTCATTATTGACGAGCTGCCCACGATTTATTTTCGTGGACTGGACAACCTGATAGCGACCGCACGAAGCAATAAAGTGGCCGTTTGCCTGGGCTTCCAGGACTTCTCGCAGTTGAAAAGGGATTACGGCGACAAGGAGGCGGCGGTCGTGATGAACACGGTGGGAAACATCTTTTCCGGTCAGGTAGTCGGAGAATCGGCAAAGACCCTGTCTGAACGTTTCGGGAAAGTGTTGCAGAAGCGGCAGTCGATGACTATTAACCGGCAGGATAAATCAACGTCCATTTCCACGCAGTTGGATTCACTCATTCCGGCATCCAAAATCAGTAATCTCACGCAGGGCATGTTTGTAGGAGCAGTGTCCGACAATTTTGATGAACGCATCGAACAAAAAATTTTCCATGCCGAAATTGTTGTCGATAACGCAAAAGTCACCGCTGAAACAAAGGCATACAAGCCAATTCCTGTGATTGCCGAGTTCATCGACAACGAGGGTAACGACGTGATGCAACAGATTATCGAAGACAACTACAATCAAATCAAAACCGACGTAAAACGGATTGTTGCCGAAGAATTAAAGCGCATTGCTGAAAATCCTGACCTGCAGCACTTGATAAAGAAAGAATAGAAGAAAAGAAAACCCTCCCCTGTAATGAGAACGGGGGATGGTTTACAACTAATTTTGTGAGTCTTACAACTTAACTGAAAGTTTTGCAAATCACTCAACATCAGGTTAATAATGAAATTTTACAACTTATTTTGTAAGTTCTGCAACTAAACTTTTCCAATGTTACCTGGCATTGATGATAACCCAAACCGCAAACTTATCCGATGATACACTGTTTTTTATAATACCCTCTCTATTTGATAAATCCAAAATTAGATTTGATATTTTTTTTTGCCTTTTCTCAATTGGTAAATCTGCCGGTAAAAGAGGTATAATCAATTTATCTATATCTTCCCGCGAAGCAGAGCCTTTTTCTTTTATCAGGTCTACTATTTTTTGTTTTAAATCGCTGTTGGATAAGCGTATATAATTTTCATCCCCAACGAGTTGAAGTGATGCTGCCCTGCCTTTTACGAGTTTTAATGAGCGTAATCTGTTTAATTCCTTTTCGGTTATTGCCTGTTTTTTTTGCACTTTATCCAGTGCAATCACATCTTCCAAAGGCAATTCGGGATTATCATTAAGTATATTGGTATAATTTTCGTCAAGCAACTTTCCATATATGGTTACTTTCGTATGAGTGTCATCCGAAATGTCGTAAGTTGGCAGTGGAAAAAGGCGTTCTTTCTGAATGGTGAAAATCTTTTTAATACCGTTTCCAACAGTCTCAATCATATTCAGATTTACCATTGCTGCCGCCAAAAACGGATTGCGGTAATAATCCTGCGGACTGTTGTGCCGGATTACCTCTTCAACCGAATCGGGGATAAATCCGCCTGCATTTTGAAAGATAAGTTTATCATTGTATTCCAAAACAATAATCCGGCAGCTTTTCCCGTAGTCCTGATGTGCCACGCAATTTTGAAGCAATTCTCTGATTACCCACTTGTCGTAACGTGTTACTTCTTTAGGGAACAGCGAATTATCATTTACCATAAAGCTGTATCTCAAATTTCGGATACAGTCAAGCGTTTTATCAATGGTCAGAATAAACGGCGTAAAGAAATGTTCATAGCCGCCAGGGGCATCTTTCAATACCCAGGTTATCTGTGCTATGGCAGGCGAGAGCAATGCGCCTGCTTCATCTTTTCCTAAAAGCAGAATGGCTGTATTGGTAATCTGACCGTTCAGTGTTACTTTAGCTTTGTTCAGGAAGGTCACATCATCCCAGATATCTACCTCATTTTTCAATGAAACGATTTTCTGTTTGTATTGTTCCCGCGCTTTCTGTATTGCATCTTTGTCCAAATCGTCGAAGGTGGCTTCGGGGACAATATTCTTTGACCAGTCTTTGCCAATAACCTGATTGCGTATCCGCTCAATCTTTTCAATATTCAACGCCACGAGACTTTCGTTGGCGCGACCGTAGTAAAAGCCTTCGTATGCTATTGGAATACCCTGTGGTGCAGCAGGTATCTGAAACATTATCACCCGGCCTTCGGGCTTATGCAGTTCGTATATTTCGATGAACGAAATATTTTGCGTTGTTTTGTCGCCGATTTCCTTTTTCAGGCTGTCCAAGTCTTTACGGTTGGGGCGGTAATTGCTTCCGACAATCCGGTGTTTCGTGTTTTCAACCCCGAAAATAAGCCACGCACAAATTTTGCCTTTCAGGTTGGCTTCGTTGCTCAACGCCGAAAAGTATTTGCCGATTTTGCCAAAGTCGTAACTTTCCTTTGCTTCCTTGAACTCGACAATCTCTGTTTCTGCCGGAAGCGAAACGGCATCGGACAGTATTTTGTTCAATTCCTGTTCTGACATTATTTGGGGAAATTTCCGACCGCAAAGATACGATTTCTCCTACAAACTTCCAAAAACCGAGACATAACGAAATAGGACAGGCTGTGTTATTTTCGCAGCGGTTTCCGGTCGGCGTCTTCCATTCTTCCCAATACGGTATTTCTCAACAAATCCATGAATTTTGTCCGGCGGCCATCCGTCCGGTTTTTGATATTCATGAAGTAGTTGGCAAACTCTTTTACGTCAAAATCAAAGATTTCGCCCATCTGTTGAAACAGCGTTTTAAGGGTAATTTCTCCGTTGTTGATTCGCTTTACAGTGTACAGGGCATATATCAGTTCTACCCATTCAATGACGCTGCCCGTCCATTTCAACTTACCGCGTTGCGCTGCCGGTTGCTGTCGTATTTGCCACTGGACAAATTCAATTTGTGTTTCGAACAACAGAATGGATTTTGTCAAAAACAATCCTGCTCTGTCCTCTTTTTTTTACTGTTGTTATGGCGCTCCCGTAAACTTTTAAGTTCCGTTGAAGCGTAACACAGGGCATTATACAGTTCCTCTCTGTCGCTTACCGTCGAGCGTTCCCGAAACAGGACACCAGCTAATTTGTCATAGGCCTTTTCCCATGCCTGCAAGGGGACATTTTCCGGTAAAGTATTATTCAATAAATTGAAAATTTCCATTTTAATAAATCGTTTCATCAAATTGTCAGTTTAAAAAATCACAAAAACCGCTTCATGACAAATGCCGGTCACAAATGAGTTTAAGTTATTTTGTAATTTTTGCGTTCATTATAGGGCGTGTAAATAAACCGACAATCGAGTAAGCCTGAACATTTCAGACCAAGCCTCTCACAGAACCGTGTGTAAAGTTCTCACTTCACACATGGATCTTCTTATCCTTCGCCTACTCTTAAAATGCTTGCATTTACGAGTAACTTAACGGGCAAGACTATGGAAAGAAAAGTTTCACTGCCACAGTACTTCTGAGGTACGTTATTCAATCCCAGGCAATTGGGTTTATCTTGCTGGCTATATCTTCCGGTTTCAGAAATTACTTTATTCTCGTCTCCCCGAAGAAGATAATTTTTTATTACTGAACTGTTAACACGCTATAATCATATCCTTTCTCTTTAATCTTTAAGCATTTCCAGATTGGATTTGATCACAATACCTGTATCCAATCACCAGGCTACCCGACATACGATTTTCATAACAGGTATCAGTCAGGTCATAGAGGATGATTTTATCCTCTATATCAAACAGCCCATTCATCCGGCAACAGATAGTTTCCCAATCCTGTTTTTCCTGTCCTCTGTGTTCCGGAAACTCTCTGCCTGCCGGTAATAACTGCCCGTAAATCTTTTGACAGGGGGTATTGTTAGGTTGATATAGAAATATTCAAAATAGAGCATTGATTAATAGTTATTTACATCGTAATTTTTGTCCAAAAACTATACCGGCTTAACAATACCTTGACAGGGTTATGCCGCAGGATATAACATAATAGCGACAATGCGGCTTAAGACGCCTGAGACTAAACTATTCCACATGCAGTTTTACTTCTTCAACCTTGTCGGACGAAGGGCCTGCCATGATTGTGAAATCGCCGGGTTCTACTACCCATTCCATATCGGCATTGTAGAAAGCCAGCGATTCGGCGCTGACGGTAAAGGTTACGGTTTGCATTTCTCCGGGTTTCAGATTTATTTTCCTGAAACCTTTCAACTCTTTCACCGGACGGGTGACGGATGAATAATCGTCGCGTATGTACATCTCTACAATTTCGGCGCCTTCGCGTTTGCCTGTGTTTTTTATATCCACGCTAACCACCGTCGTCCCGTCCTTTTTTATCCTGGCGTCATTCAGTTTCAGGTTGCCGTATTCAAATGAAGTATAGCTCAGGCCGTAACCGAACGGGTAAAGCGGGCTGACGTCAAGTCCCAGGTTATATCCTCTTCTTGAGGATGGTTTGTGACTGTAGTAAGCCGGAATATGTCCTGCGCTTCTTGGGAAGCTGACCGGCAGTTTCCCGCTGGGGTTAATGTCACTGAAAAGTGCGTCTATCATGGCATAACCGCCTTCCTGCCCTAAATACCAGCACTGCATAACAGCCGGAACGGCGTCGGCAAGTTCGCCGATGCTTAACGTGGTTCCACTATTTACGAAGGCGCAGGTCGGTTTATCCAGGGCAACGATTCGACGGATGAGTTCCTGCTGTCCGTTCAGCAGTTCCAGCGTGGGTAAATCGCCCGGCGCCATTACGCTGTAGGCTTCACGGCTGATTGCTTCGTTCCCGCCCACGAATAGGACTACGACGTCGGCTTTGCGGGCTGCTTCGACCGCTTCTGCCATGCGTTTGTAATTGTCTTCCATAGACACCAGCCTGATAACCGGCGGGAACGGGCTGTTCACATCGGTCAGCCTTACTCCTTCCGAATAAAGGATATTCATCCTGTCCCCGTATTTTTCTTTAATGGCCTGTAATGGCGAGACGGACGTTTTGGGTACGGACGAGTAGCCTCCCAGAATACATCTGTCGGCGTTGGGACCGATAAGAGCGATTGTCTTGATGTTGTTTTTGTCGAGCGGCAGAAAGTTGTTTTCATTTTTCAACAGCACCATTGATTCCGCGGCAGCCCGATAAGCCACTTTACGATGTGCATCGCAACCGACAATCTGTTCAGCTCTGTCGGGGTCGACATAAGGGTCGTCGAACAAACCCAGCCGGAACTTCTCAATCAGGATACGGGTCGCGGCCGCATCTATTTCTTCTATTGACAGTTTTCCGTTTTTAACATACTCGCCCAGATTTTTAAATCCTTCGCCTGTCGGCAGTTCAATATCTACGCCGGCTTTAAATGCCAAATATCCGGCTTCGTCCAATGAAGGGGTTACTTTATCCGTATTTACCAGATTGCTGATACCCTGATAGTCCGAAACGACAATACCTTTAAAGCCGAAGTCCCGGCGAAGAATATCATGGAGCAGTTTCCTGTTCGCATGTGCCGGCGTACCCCATAATTCGTTATATGTAACCATAATGTTCACGGGTGCAGCTTCTTTGATGCAAGTTTGAAAGGATTTTAAGTAGACTTCCCGGGTCTGATACTCATCCATAAAACCGGGAGCGGTGTTATTGCCTCCTTCGCTTTGCCCATGTACGCCAAAATGCTTTAACGTGGCGGCAACATGGTTTTTGTCGATGTTATCGCCGTCGCCCTGGAAGGCTTTTACTGCCGCCACGCCAAGACGGGATACGAGATAAGGGTCTTCGCCCATACATTCTTCGGTACGTCCCCAGCGCGGGTCGCGCACCACGTCTATTACGGGCGCCAGCGCCACGCTTCCGCCTTTTGAACGGATTTCCTTTGCCACACAGGTGTAGATATCGCCGATAAGATGCTCGTTCCATGAACTTGCAAGTCCGATGGGTACGGGAAAGTTCGTCGCATCTGCGGCCTGCTGTCCGTGCAATCCTTCTTCATGGCTGATTACCGGGATTCCCAAACGGGTTTCTTCCATAAAGAATTTCTGTACCTTGTTGTACAGTTCTGCCGCCTGCCGTGGAGGCAGTGTCGGGTGATATTCATGGGCGACAGCGGGGTGAAGGTCTTCATTCAATCGGGCTAACTGACCTATCCCGTTTTTCAGCGCTTTACGGGCTTTGGCTTCATCGAACTCGCCATTGGTAAAAAATTCCGTTTTATCTCTCCACATGCATTGCAGTTGCATGATTTTTTCATCGAGGGTCATACGACCGATTAAATCTTTTGCGCGAGCTTCCGGCGAAAGAGTTCTGTTTTTATAAGCATAACCCTGCGGGTATGCAATGAATGGCATTAAGCCGATAAACAGTAACATCAAGATAACTTTTTTCATTGTTTCAACGTTTTAATTCGATTATTGATTCATGCAAATTCAAAATATTATTCGTCTTTACGGAAAAAGCCGGGACATCCGCCGTCAGCGTAGCTCTGATATCCCGGGATGACGCGCCTGTCAGGAATTTATAACGACCTTCGTCTACTGTCCAGGCACAGACGTCTTCGCTGTAAGAAGCCAGATCCGCAGCATTTACCGTCAGGGTAACGGTTGTTACCTCTCCCGGTTTCAACTCTCCGGTTTTGGCGAACGCTTTCAGTTCTTTCTCCGGTTTGTCCGGGCCGGAACCGGCGGGAGCGGAAACATACAGTTGAACAATCTCCCTGCCGGCTCTTTTGCCCGTATTCTTCACGTCAACAGAAACGGTATATGCCGTACCGGTCGTATTGACGGCTGCATTGGCATACTCAAACGTCGTATAGGAAAGGCCATAGCCGAAGGGATAGGACACTTGTTTGTCGAAACTGTCAAAATAGCGATAACCTGTATAGATGCCTTCTTCATAAACCGTATAGTCCATATTCCTGATTTCATTTTTTTTAGCTGTCTTCTTAATCACATCAAGGCTTGCCGTCATATCAACCGGAAAATTTTCGGCAGAAGATACATCTGTATATTGGACGGGAAAGGTCATCGTCAATTTGCCGGAAGGCGACGTCTTTCCGTTCAAAATATCGGCTACGCTGTTGCCGCCTTCCTGTCCGGCCTGCCATGCGCAGAGTATGGCGTCGGGCATGTTTTTCCATGAGGCTGTTTCAATAACGCTACCGATATTCAAAATAACCACAACTTTCTTTCCGGCAGCATGGAAAATCCGGCATACAGACTGTAACATCTGTTGCTCTTCGGCGCTAAGGATAAAATCGTTATACGGGCGGTCATAACATTCGCCGGATGTACGCCCCAGTGTGATCAGGGCTACGTCCGCTTCGGCAGCCTGTCGTTGTATTGTTTCCGGTTCCAGAGTCATCTCTGCCGGACGTATTTCCGGCATATACCATTCTCGACGGTATGAGGATATGCGTTTCTTTTCGTCTGCAAGATGTTTCTCATAGATACTTTTCAAATCGTTATCTACAACATAACCCACATTGTTTAAACCGTCGAGCAGGGATACGGTGTAAGCGCGATTCACATTGCCCGAACCGGTTCCTCCTGCAATGAAATCATAGGATGTACAGCCAAACAAAGCAATCTTCCGGATATCTCCAGCTAAAGGTAATGTCTCGTCATCGTTTTTCAGCAGTACCATCCCTTCCGCTGCCGATTGGCGGGTAACAGCAGCATGGGCTTTCAGGTCGGGCTTGTTGGAAAATTCATAACCTTTAAAACCGGGCGTTTGCAGAATCAGTTCAAGAATGCGTCGTACGTTACGATCAAGAATCGACTCATCTAATTGTCCTTCTTCCACTCCGGCAATAATGGCTTTATATTGCCTGTCCAGTCCGCCCTGCAGCATGTCATTGCCGGCTTTCATCTGGGCAACGGCATCCTGACCGGCAAACCAGTCGGTCATCACCACGCCCTTGAATCCCCATTCGTCACGGAGCAAAGTTTCAAGCAATTCCGGATTCTCGGAAGTGTATATCCCATTCAGGTAATTATACGATGACATCACCGTCCAGGGTTTTGATTCCTTTACCGCGATTTCAAATCCTTTCAGATAGATTTCACGCAAGGCGCGGGGAGACACGTGAGAATCATTCGACATGCGATTTGTCTCCTGATTGTTGGCAGCAAAATGTTTGACGGATGTACCGACGCCATTTTTCTGAACGCCACGTATATAAGCCGCTGCCATCTTTCCGGAGACAACCGGATCTTCGGAATAATATTCAAAATTGCGTCCACAAAGCGGATTACGATGAATATTCAGAGCCGGAGCCAGCAATATATCCACGCCGTATTCCAGCGCTTCATTGCCAATCGCCTCACCCACGCGCTCTACCAGTTCCTGATTCCAGGTAGAGGCCAGTAAGGTTCCGACCGGGAAGTGAGTGCAGTAATAAGTGGAAGTGTCTCTTTCGCGTGTAGCGTTTATTCTCAAACCCGCAGGACCATCTGCCAGTACGATGGCAGGAATACCAAGACGTTCGACAGCATTCGTCGTCCCGGCAGCGCCCGGTAC
>JAIRKZ010000163.1 GCA_031259845.1 Tannerellaceae bacterium
ACAAGAAATGCAGCCGCAACAACGCTTCCCCACAGGTTCTGCATGCCTCCGATAATACGATGGACAGGATAAAAATAGATTCGTCCACGGTAAAACTTGTCGGGTCTATATAACTGATGTAATGTGTATAAAGCGTTCCGGGAATAGCGGCAAGCATCGCGCCGGCAGTAAATGCAATAACTTTGCCCGCAGAGTACGTCCGAAGGCAGAACCGGTCAATCTTTTCAGAAAGAAAAATATCAAGCGTAAAGATAGGCATTAAATCTCTATCTTTTTCAATCGTTTACCACTCGGCAATGTGCCGGATTGTTTATGTTATGATTAGAAATGGATCGTTATTCCGGCCATTGCATTGAATCCTTGTAAGGGGTATCCGTAGAGTAGTTCATATTTCTGGAATAAGAGGTTGTTTAGCTTTATATAGGCGCCGAATGTATCATTGATTGTATAGGAACCGGTTACATTCAGTTCATTTATATTTTTCATCTTTTCGTTTCCGATGCCTGGTACATACATTTTACGGCCGGTAGCCAGGTAATAATCCAGCGCCAGCGTAAGATTATCTATCGGGCGGACGGTTATCCCTGTGTTAAATTCCATTTCCGGGCGTCCGTAAGCGTTATATTCCAGAACGGGGATATTATATCCGGAAAATAAGTCTTCTTTCTTTTCTACAGACCATTTGTTGTATACGCCTTTCAGCATAATTTCGAATACCTTCCGGTAGGCATACGCCATATCCAATCCTGCCTGTAAACGTTTGGAATTTAATGAAAGCGTATTACTTACGTTGCCAAATCCCCGGTAATGAAGGGACGGGATAAAAAAGTAGTCTTTATCGGTCGCCTTATATCCGCCAAACAGATTAAAGCGGAAACCGGGGGCTACGCCGCTTTTCAGTCCCACCATGGCGTCCAGCCGGGTACGGGAAGGCGTGACACCCTGTTCGGGGCTGATATAACGGTTTTCCCGGGAAAGTTGATACGCGCTGTTTGAGCGGATATCACCGTCGGCAATCACGTATAATACGGTTTTGCTTCCTACGGTGAGGTTGGCGGCTATGTCGGGAGAGGCAAAAAGTTTGCGGCCGGCGCCTGTAATAAACATTACTTTAGCGCCCAGCCTGACGTTCCAGTTGTAGCCATTAATGGCATAATAGGGATTGAGCGTTCCTTCCAGATGGTTTTTAAATAAAACGTTTTCAGTTGGCAAACTGTAATTAAAGTAATTGAATTTACCTCCGACGCCGGCGCGTTGATTTCCTCCAAAACCACTGCTTAACGCCAGCTTACCCTCCAGGCCATGTTCTGTAAAGCCATCTGTTTCCGCATTCAATCCATATTTGTATGAGAAGTTTGTATAGTCTAAATCCACTACATATCCTATGGCTGCATCCTCTTTGGATTCGACGCCGGTATTTACTTTTATCAGTTGGTTTGCCTGATTCGTTTCGTCGATAAGGCGGCCTTCTTCCGGCAGGGGCAGGATATAATAAGGGCTTGCTCCGGGTAAGCCATAGTAATTGAAGGATGAATATCCATAGTTGGCGCCTAATTTAAGGGCGGCCTCTTCAAACTGATGGCGGAAGTTCACTCCGCCTGCGTTATCATTCAATTTCGCTTTTGTTTTTTCAAGCCCCGGTTCTTGCTGGAGATATGTAATATTCCCATTAGTGGAACGATGAGTGAAAAAAATGTTCAGCAGGTCTTTGTCTGTACGTAAGATATGATATCCGGCGTCTGCATTTATATTCAGATAGTTTCCGATACCGAAATTCAGGTAACCTTTCCGTTTATTGTATGCTATATCCGTCATTATATTACCGGAAGGCAGAATACCCAATTCCCGTTCAGGCTCAGCCGGCAGGGTGAAAGTAGCGTAATCAATAGGCCGCTTGCTGACGACTGGCTCTTTTATTGCCGGTAGCGTATTCACTTTATTCGCATCCTGTACGGTGGGGTCGTACTCCCGCTCCAAGGTCAGTTCCCGGGTTACATTTTCCTGTGCAAGCATGCTGCATGAAAAGCTTGCCGAAACGATAATAAAAAGCGCTTTGATGGTATAGATATATATTGTTTTCATCATTTTCCTGTTATTTTAATTTAGCCAACCTGTTTTCTATCATACCGGCAATATCATCCTTTGCATTATAATTATTCTGTAAGCTGGTAAGATACTGCCGGGCCTGCAAATCATCTCCCCGGCGGATATAAATATCTGCCAATAAAATAAATCCGCGCGCCAGCCAATAGGAGTGAGGCGTACCGTTTTCTATAAAATTCATAAGCGTTTCTTCGGCCTTTTTATCTTCGTTTGTATCATAGTATAACTGGGCAAGGAGATATTTAGCTTCGGCTCCATAGGCTGTACGCGTATCTTTGCTTACTTCCTGCAAGTCGGGCAACGCCCTGTTTGCCTGATTCAAATGAAGACAGGATTTGGCCCTTACATAACGCGCTTCCGCCTTTATTTCCGGTGAAAGCTTCGTTTCCTTTAGCAAGTCGCCAGCTCCGGTTAAAGCATCCTGCCATTGATTGGTATATTGTGCGCACCGCATGATTCCTAATTTGGCGGCTTCGCGGTTTTCGGGGCTTTCGGCTACCAATAGCAAGCGTTTGAAACTTTCCAATGCTGCCGTATAGTCTTTTTCCAAATACTCTATTTCGGCTTTACGGGCCCAGGAATCTTCCCTGAACTTCGTGTCGCCGCTTTGTACCGCCGCCGTAAATAAGCGTTTGGCTTCCTTATAATCCTTATTCCGGAAAGCGATACTTGCCAGATAGTAACTGGCATTGGAACTGAACGCCCCCGATGGATAATGCTGAAGATAATGAGCCAGGCTATGGCGGGCGCCGTCATGGTCGCCTCGCATAAATAAACGTTCGGCAGCAATATAAGTAAGCGAATCCTGTTCGGAAATTTCAATCTTCACAGTACCTTCCAGCGAATTAACGTACTGTGCATAAGCATCAATGTCATTCAGGTCAATATACACAGACTTTAAGTCCTGTAAAGCAACGCGCGCCTCTTCGCTATTGGGATAGTCGGCAATAACCTTTTTATACGCTTCGGAAGCTTTGTGTGTTTGGTTATCGTTATAGTATAACAGGCCTAATTGCACGCCGGCCTTCCGGGCGAGGCTGTTTTGCGGAAAGCGGCGCATAAGTGTTTCGAAAGCTTCGGCGGCGGCCCGGCTATTCTCCAATAATACATACGAACGTCCTTTTTCGAACAGCGCATCCGGCACGTAACGCGATTCGGGGAAATCACGGATCAGCTTATCCATGACGTTAATCTTGGCGTCGTAGTTTTTTTGCAGGCCGGAAACGTATCCTTTCTGAAATAACGCATAATCGCCGGCAGAAGGCAGTATGGCTGCCGCCCGGTTGTAGCTTTCTTCCGCCTGGGCGAACTGGCGGTTGTAGAATAAACAGTCGCCAATACGGTTACAGGCGTCGGCAGATGCTTCCGGTTGCCGGTTCTGTTCAATAGCTGTATATTGGCGGAAATTAGTTAAGGCTTCGTTATATTGTTGTTGTTTGAAATAACCATATCCCATATTATAAAAGGCCAGCCCATACATATCCGTATTGCGTTGGCGGGTATTATTTGCATACGTACGGTAATCGGAAATGGCTTTTGCATAATCTCCCTGCCGGTAATACGATTCTCCGCGCCAGAAATAAGCGTTGTTTCGTGATTCCGGGTTATGGTTTCCCATTTCAATAGCGCGTGAAAACAGCGAGATGGCGTCGTCCAGCTTCATATTAGTGAACGCCTGTGTGCCTAACTGGAGAAGAATATCCTGTTTCGCTTCCAGTATTTTTGTACTTGGACGATTGATTTTATCAATAGAAGTAAGAGCCGCCTGGTAGTTTTTAGTGGTAAGATATACTTCTACCAGGTAATCATTTACTTTATCGGCATATTGAGAATGGGGAAATTCATTCAGGAAATTCTCGAATACGGTTACCGATTCTCCAAATCCGGTAAAAGCTGTTTCATGAATTAATAGAGCATAATTATAAGCGGCCACCTCTTTTACCTGTTTATCGAAAGAAGAAGCTGCCGCAGCTTCAAAAGCCATACGGGCATTGTTTTTATCATTTCTATTCAGGTAACATTGCCCCAGATAGAGATATACATTTTGCGTTAATTCATCCTCCTGGCGAATGGTTTGTCCGAAGTATTTGATGGCGTCTGTATAATTACCTTTATTATAATAACAAACGCCTAAAATATAAAGGTCGCCCCGTAATGGATTATCGGTAGATGCAATATATTTGTTTAGTTGAACAATTGCTTTCTCTTCATTTTTCAGATGGTAACAGGAATTACCTGTAATACGATATAACTCCGTATTATTCTCACTGTGCGGATAATTCGCAAGCAGCTCTTCTCCTTCACGAATCGCCTGCTCGTATTTACCTTGTACAAAATAAATCTGGGTAATAAAATAATGCGATTGCTCCCGGTAGGCGGGAATCTTTTTCAGACGGGTAAATTCTACTAAAGCATTGTTGTATTGCCCGGTAGCATAATCGATATAAGCAACATAATAAGTGGATGCTTCCCTGTAGGTACTGCCGATTTGTTTAATACGGGTAAAATAGGTTCGCGCTTGTTCCAGGTCGTCTGTTTGCAGCAAGGAATAGGCCAGTCGGTAGCTATATGCTTCCTGCTGGACGGGATTGAGCATATCTATATCCGCTTCATTCAGCCAGAAAACAGCCTTCTCATATTCCCCTTCGGCAAAGTGGGCAGAGCCAATAAAGAAATTAACTTCATCAGTATGCCGTGAATCGGGATATTTATCCAGATAATCTTTTAAGAACTCGGGAGAATCGGCGCGCCCCTGCTCGAAAGCAGCATACGCTAACATATAGTCTGCTTCCTGTATCAGGGTGGCATCTGTTATATACTGTTGCTTGTAAGCCTGTAGTTTGTCGATACATCCGGCATAATTCCCGAGATTGAAAAACTCTTTCCCTTCTACAAATAACCGGTTCGAGGCTTCAAACTGATACGACCGCTGTCCGTGAGATGTAAAACTTGCAACAATCAGGCACAGCGGAATAAGTATTCTTCTCATCACTCCATCGTTTAAATATAAGGTGCTATTAATATAAACGTACAGGAAACTATGATTGTTGCATCAGAACGTTTGATTAATATACCTTTGTTAGTTATTGAATGACAAAGATATTGAAAGAAAAGATATTTGCAGCTAAAGAAACGAGGAAAAGAGTTAAGCGTAGCTATATCTTTATGTTTTTATTCATCCCCATTTATAATTATTCCGCTCTCAAAAACCCCTACAAATAGGTATTGTCATTTATTGCGGCACACCGTACTTTTACTTTTTATTAAAAAAATAAAATGACGATGAATCTCAAAGCGAAATTGCTTAAAACCATCCAAAAAAGATTTGCCCTTACAGCCAAAGGCGCAAAAGACTTCTGCAAAGGAGTGTTGATGACTACCCTGCTCAATGTAGCGCTGATGCTGCCCGCCGTGTTTGTCTTCCTGTTTCTGGACGATTGTTTGCGTCCCGTGTTAGCGCCGCAGGCAAACCTTGCGCACGGAGTGATTTACTATGTTCTTCTGGGCGTTGCCTTTATGCTTGTGATGTACGTAATAGCGATATTCCAGTACCGCAGCGCCTTTGTAAGCATTTATGACGAAAGCGCCGCCCGCCGCATTTCGCTTGCGGAAAAACTTCGCAAACTTCCGCTGGCTTACTTCGGCGAGAAAAACCTGTCGGACCTCACTGCCACCATTATGGACGACTGTACCGACCTCGAACATACCTTTTCGCACGCCGTGCCACAACTGTTTGCCGCCGTTGCTTCCATCCTGCTTATCGTAGGCGGACTGTTTTTCTACAATTGGCAACTAACGCTGGCAATGTTTTGGGTTGTACCGCTGGCAACGGCTATCATTTTTATAGCCAAAAAGAAAACAAGCCGGCTCAACAGGAAATTTTATCAAACCAAACGCGCGGTAAGCGAACATATTCAGGAGGGACTTGACTGTGTCCGTGAAATCAAATCCTGTAGCCGCGAAGCAGATTACATCGAACAGTTGAACGCGAAAATCGACTTCAACGAGAAAGTGCAGACACGTGGCGAACTGTTTATCGGAGTGATGACAAACGTTTCGCAAAGCGTTCTGAAACTCGGTATGGCAAGCGTCGTTATTGTCGGCGCAGGTTTGCTTACCCATGGAACGATTGGCCTGTTCACCTATTTGATATTTATCCTCGTCGCATCGCGGATATATCTACCGATAGAAGAAGTCTTCAACAACCTGATGGCGCTGTTTTTCCTCGACGTCCGCATCAACCGCATGAACGAGATGGAAGCCTTGCCTGTTCAGCAGGGAACGGCCGCGTTTGAGCCTGACGGATTCGACATTGAATTCCGGAATGTGGATTTTGAATACGAACATGGGAAACCCGTGCTGCAAAACGTATCCTTCACCGCGCGGCAGGGCGAAATCACCGCGCTGGTGGGCCGTTCAGGCAGTGGAAAAAGTACGGCTGCCCGCCTTGCCGCCCGCTTCTGGGACGTGAAGTCAGGAAAAATACTGCTCGGCGGATGCGATGTAGGCACGGTTGACCCCGAGACGCTGTTGAAATACTTTTCAGTCGTATTTCAGGATGTTGTGCTGTTCAATGCTTCCATTATGGAAAACATTCGGATTGGCCGCCGCGACGCATCGGACGAAGAAGTGTTGGCCGCCGCCCGTCTTGCCTGTTGCGACGAGTTTGCTTGCCGGATGCCGCAGGGGTATCACACCATTATCGGCGAAAACGGCGAAACGCTGTCGGGCGGCGAACGCCAGCGCGTTTCCATTGCCCGCGCTCTGCTGAAAGATGCGCCCATCGTACTGCTCGACGAAGCCACCGCCTCACTCGACGTCGAAAACGAAACCCGGATACAGGCAGGCATCTCGGAACTGATACGGCATAAAACCGTCTTAGTCATCGCTCACCGGATGCGCACGGTAGCCAATGCCGACAAAATTGTCGTTCTCAACAATGGCGCTGTCGCCGAAAGCGGTGCTCCCGAAACGCTCCTTGCCGCAAAAGGGATTTTTGCAGGGATGGCAGAGCGGCAAAAGATAAGGAATGATTTTAAAACAAGTAATAAGTAATAAGTAGTCAGATAATTAATAAAAAGTAAAATGAACAGCAATAATATGCAAAAGATAATATATGAATGGCTCTTCCGCCTGATATTCACCATCGCCGTGTGCTTTCCGGCGTTGGCAAGCGCGCAGAGCATCGAAGGAACGGTAACAGCCTGCAACGATTCACAGCCCCTTGCCGGCGTGTCGGTGCGGATAGCGGGAACACGCACGGGAACCTCCACCGGCAACGACGGGCGTTATTCGTTCCCCAAAATCAAGGAAGGAAACTATGAACTTGAGTTTTCATACATAGGCATGAAGACCGTCAGGAAAAAAACAACTCTTGACGGCGTTCAAACGCATACAATAAATATATGTATGGAGGAGGACGCCTCGACGCTTAGCGAGGTAACAGTTACCGCACGGAACAGCGCCCGGAAAATCAAGGAGATTGTAGAAAGCCCGATGGCAGTGTCCGTCATCGACGGAACGAAACTGAGGGGACTGACGTCGGGGATAGAGGACGTTCTCAAACGCACGTCGGGACTGACCGTCCGGCAGACGGGCGGGCTGGGCAGCGAATCGCGCCTCTCCGTACACGGACTGGAGGGCAAACGCGTGGCGGTGTTTATCAACGGCTTTGCGCTGAACAGTCCCGACGGTTCGTTCGACATCAACGATATGCCGGTGGACGTTATCGAACGGATTGAAGTTTACAAGGGCATCGTTCCC
>JAIRKZ010000001.1 GCA_031259845.1 Tannerellaceae bacterium
AAAATCTGGCGTTTAAGGGTGAAGCTGCCCGGAGCGCTGTCTACCAACGCGCTGTACGACAAATTCTGGCTGCCGGACGGCGGCAAATTCTTTGTTTACAGCGAAGATACCGAACAATATATTGGCGCCATCACGTCCGAATATATTGAAGGAAGCCGCGACAACCCCATTGAATTTGCCACGGCTCTTATTTACGGCGAAACGGTCGTCTTCGAATATTTCCACCCGGCATCCGCCGGCGATTCCGCCGTCATATCCATATCACGCATCGACTATGGATACCGGTATGTTGACAACCCTTATGAAAATATACAGCGAAGTTTCGGAGATGCAAGCGGTTGCCATATAAACATCAACTGTACGCAAGGGAGTAACTGGCAAACGGAAAAACATGCCATCGCCAGAATAGGTATTCCTATGTCCAGCGGGACAGGTTGGTGTTCGTGTGCGTTGGTAAACAACACAAATAATAGCTATACGCCTTACGTATTAACAGCCAATCACTGTTTAGCTCTAAGTAATTTGGATGCTGCCGGTAATACCAATGCTAATTGGACATTCTATTGGGAATATGAGCATCCCGGATGCGCTAACAGCACTACTCAACCTACATCACGGCCTACAGTGGGCGCCACGTTAGTTGCCAATAATTCAAGCTCAGACTTTGCTTTACTCCGCTTAACACAGAATCCCCGCAATGTGTCGGGAGTAACGCCTTACTATCTGGGCTGGGACCGTTCGGGCAGTTCCGGTACGACTGGCGTCGGGATACATCATCCCCAGGGAGATGTGAAGAAAATCAGCCTGACCAATTCTATATCGAGTTTTCCCGGTGAAATTATTTCAAATGGTGTGACTTCTCCAGCAAATACTCACTGGAAGGCTACATTTTATAGCGGATTGTTAGAAGAAGGTTCGTCCGGTTCTCCCTTAATAAACAATAACCGCAAAGTTATTGGACAGTTGCATGGAGGGACAGACACTATCTGTAATACAAATTCTCCCGTATATTACGGCAAATTCAGCGTTTCCTGGACGGGCAACGGAGCCACGGACAATCGCCGTAAATTGCAGCCCTGGTTAGACCCGGCCGGAACAAACCCGACTACTTTAAATGGCGCCTGCCCGATATTGCATCACGAAGACTTTAGTATTTCGGCAATGAGCGAAGGGTCTAACGTATTTACCCTTGAGGCTACCGCAAATGTTGCCGGTGTAGATCAATACCAGTGGGAACTGACGCAGGGTTCTGGGTGGACGATTGTCCAGCATCCCTTTTCCGAAAACGGCAAGCCCTATATGTATAGAGTTCGCGTAACGAAAGGTCCCGGGGGCAGTTCGCAGGCTATAGTAAGGGGCCGTCCCCAGAACTGCGCCGGATGGGCTGACGAGTGGATTCTCACCTTTTTGCAGTCAACTTCCTCTTACTCTATCTCTGCCTCCCCCGGTTCGGGCGGTACAACCCTGTACGTACAGATAGACACAGACAGTGAGGCGTATGAGGCGGCTTTATCGCAAAGCGGGTCGGGCGTGTCAACGGGCGTAACCTCTCAGCCGGTATTCACTGTCGGGTTATACAACAGCCAGGGTATAATGGTGCGTCAGACAACGGCCCGGGCCGGAACGGCGACGCTTGATATTGCCAATCTCCCGAACGGGTATTACATCCTGCAAGTGCACGACGGGTCGGCCAATCCGCCGCAAACGCAAAACATCCTTATCTCGCATTGATGCGGAGCGATTATCCGTAAGAGAGCCCTCTGCCTCCCGGTAGCCGGGGGACAGGGAGGGGGATGCGCCCAAAGCCTCTCTCCCTGTTCCCGGTGTGGAAGAATGGCTTGGCGCGGGCGGCTACCGTCCGGCGTCCCACCAGAGGCGCGTGCCGCCGGTGTCGGGGCCGTTTAATTTGTTGCACAGGGCTTGGTATTGGGCTGGGTTGGCGCTCCGGATGCCTACCGGGAAGTTCAGGCGGCGAATCATACGGTGGGTATCAATCTTTCCTTCGCTTCTGTTTATGAGGACGGGGAAAAGGCGGGGATAGCCCGTGCGACGCTGTTCGGCCCAGGCTTCGCAGCCTTCGGGGAACATGGCTATCCATTTTTGGGTGATTATTTTTTCCAGTTTAACTTCATCGGAGGCTCCGGGTTCCCACCGGGGGGATACGGCGCATCTTGCTTCGATAGTATAGGCGGGGTCGAATGTGTCTATGTAGGGGGCGGCGGTGGCATCGCTTTCGAGGTATTCGGAAAAATTTCCTACTCCCCATTGGATGAAAGACGTTTCAACGCCTTTGGCATAGCAATACCCGGCGTCTTCGGCAGTCCATCCCCGCAGGGCGGCTTCGGCGCGCAGGAACCATACCTCGGAGGCCGTCATAAGCGTGGCGTTGGCGGATTGGTTGACGGCGAGGATGGAATGGTTGATGTACCTTGTGTGGTTGAAGCCCGTTCCCTGCCTGATTCCCCTGTACTGGCCTGCGTATCCTTCGCCGGTAGCGGGTTCAAAGTATTTTGAAATCCTGGGGTCGGCATATCCTGTAAGTATCGATTCCATATTGGCGTTCATGGATGCTTCGCGCCACACCTGGCTGATTTCGCCCAAAGGGTTGGAGTAGCCGGTATTGACGGCGGAAACGGCTATAAGGTCGTCTGCTTCTTCCAATACGCCTCCGCTGCCGGGATGGAGCGATTTGCGGGCTTCTTCTGCCGCCTTCGCCGGTTCTACGAGCGCTATCCTGATAGCCAGGCGGAGGCGTAGAGAGTTGGCAAATTTTATCCATTGTTTGTTCGTGCGCTTGTTTCCGCCTGTAAGCATATCGAACTTGTCAAAGCGGTTGTCGTCTTCCTGATTTTCCAGGATATGGATTGCCTCCCCGAGGTCGTCAAAAAAATAATAATAGGCATCCCTTTGCGAGTCTGGCTCCGAACCGGCCACAGACGTGCCGAATTGGGAATAAACGATTGGCCCGTAATAGTCGGACACCCGGTGCATCAGTTCTACCTTGAGTATTTTGGCTATTGCATAGAATACGGGCAAGGCCTGGCGATTGAGGTCTTCCGCCTTTTTAACTTCCGTCATGATATAGCCGTAGGTATATTCCCACATGGCGCCGTTCCAGCCGTCGTTCAGGTTGTAAACGGTATTGCTCAAGCCGGCTACGTAGGGGTTGTAGCTGTGCATGTATCCGCAGAACATATCGGCGCTAAGATTTTGCATCAGCTGGAAAGTCCAGTTTTTCCCGCTGCCCCAGTCATGGTTAAAATAAATACCTTGCTGTACAACTAAAAGGGGGATGCCATACTTGTTGAAATCGTAGTCTTGCAATTCGTCCGTAAATCCGGTGTTGTCCGTATTATAGCTTTCAAACGGGCCTGTACAGGCCAGCGAGGTAAGCAGCAGGGCGAGATATAAGGTATAAACAGGTTTCATAATGATAACAAACTGAGGTTAAAATGTCACTTTCAGGCTGAATCCGGCATTCCGGGTAGAAGGCATGCCGAAGATATCAATTCCCTGATTGTTGTTGGCGGTTGATAATACCGCATCCGGGTCGAAAGGAGCGGCCTTATAGATAAAGAACAGGTTTCTTGCCGTGAGAGATAGCTGAAGCTGCCGGAACAGTTTCAGTTTGTCTAACCATTTCCGGGGGAATGAATATCCTAAAGACAATTCCCGCAGCCTTATATTCGTTGCATCATACATATAATATTCGGTCACCCCGCTACGCCCGCCCACCTGCTCGTAAAAGCCCCGTACATTATATATCTTATGCCCTTCCAATTCTACATAACCGGCAGAACGGGCTTCCCCCGTCTTCCGGGAAACGCCATACTGGTCTAAAACAGCTTGCGTCTGGGAGAGTACATCGCCGCCAAAACGCCCGTCTGCCAGGAAATGAAACGTAAAGCCCCTGTACGTAAACGTATTGTTCCAGCCCAGCATAAAATCAGGATTGCTGTTTCCCACCTTTATTGTATTGCCCTCGCCCACTACAAGCGGGAGGCCGCTTTCCCCGTATCTTACCGCCCCGCTTTCATCCCTGTCGAAAGCTTTTCCATAGATGTCGCCGAACGAGCCTCCTTCTACCAAACGCATGGAGTAGCTTGACGAGAAACCTTCGTCGCCGTATATAAAGGCAGGCAGGTCTTTGTGTAATGCTTTCACCACGTTTTTGTTTCGCGCATAATTAATAGCCGTTCTCCACATAAAGCCGGGGCTTATAAAAGGCGTGCCTTCTACGGTGAGTTCCAACCCCTGATTTTGGATATTACCCGCATTAACGGCATAATACTTATGGGTGGCCCCGGCCAGCGAGGGGAGCGTAAAGAGCTGATTCCTGGTATTTGTTCTGTAATAAGTGAAATCTACATACAGCCTGTTTTCAAACAGCCTCCATTCGGCGCCGGTTTCAACCGAGGCGCTCATTTCAGGCTTTAAGTCTCCAAACGGGGCGATACTGCTGGGCAGCAAGGCTCCTCCCGCCCCGATATGCGACACGGTAGCGCTCATATACAAAGGAATATCATTCCCCACTTTGTTCCACGACCCTCTTATTTTCGCATAATCAACCCATTCCGGCAGGGAGATGGCCCGGCTTACAATCCACGACAGGCCAACGGAAGGATAAAGGTATCCTTTCCGCCGGCTCTTGGTAAAAGCCAATGTAGACGCCCAGTCGTTACGCATACTCAAATCAAGATAAACACGTTCCTTATAACCTGCCTGCGCTGTAAAAAAGACCGATTGCAACTGCCGGCGCTCATCGTCTCGCTCATCAATAAAAGCGCTTGTAGACATATTGATATTGGCAATGGTAAACACATTCGGATAGTAGAGGGAAGCCGTTTTCGAGTCTAAACGCAAGGAGCTTACCCGGTTGTCCGAAACGCTTGAACCAATGACCGCTTGCAGGGAAAAAGCATCAAGGTTTTTATTGAATGTAGCCATAATATCTCCATAAAGAAGCGTTTCCTGATACGAATAATCAATAAAGCGCCCGTTCGTACCCGCCAGCCCCGGCGATGTGCCGGCATATATTCTTTGCTGGAAGGCATCGTCAATGTAATCAATGTTGCCTCGCCCCTGTAAAGCGAGCCAGTCCGTCGCCTTTACAGAAGCCGTGAAGGTGGCTATCGCCCTCGAACGTTTGTCTTTACTTTGCGCACGGTTCAGCAGCCAGTAAGGGTTTTGGCTGTAATCCGTAATTTCGGTAAACCAGTTCTGCACAGGCATATTTCTTTCTTCGTTAAAAATTTCATATTCCTTTTTATAAGGCGATAAATCCATCCCTACCGGGAAGGTGTATAAGCCGGCTAAGGGATTCATGTAAAGACCGCCGGACGAAGGCTTATTATTTACCTGCTGGAGCATCAGGTTAACATTGCCGTCTACTACCAAGCGGTTGTTGAACAATCCGGCTGTTTCGCGGAAGTTAATATTGTGTTTTTTAATATTACTGTGTTCGATAAGGCCCTGTGTTATGGTATTAGCGTAAGAAAAGTAGGTTTGCAGCGTTTCATTCCCGGATGTTATCGATAAAGAATTGTTCGCATGTATGCCGGTACGGAAGAAATCATCCAGGTTATCATAAACAGGCGTCTCGCTGAAGTCTCCCCAGCTGCCTGTAGATGATTCGGAGCGGCCATAATTATTTTGAAATGCAGGAAGGCCGGTCACTTTGTCTATTGAGAGATTGGATGAAAACTCTATTTGCTTAGCCCCGGCCCGTCCTTTTTTCGTTGTAATCAAGATTACCCCGTTTGCCGCCTGGGAGCCGTACAGGGCAGAAGCCGATGCGCCTTTTAATATATGGATGCTTTCAATATCGTCCTGGTTGAGGTTCGATATACCATCGCCTCCGTCCCGGTTTGCCGCATTGGCTGTTCCGCCAATTGCCGTATAGGCTTGTTCATTCGTAGAGTTTAATACAGGCATTCCGTCTATAACATATAAGGGCTGGTTGCTTCCGTTTATCGAACGGCTTCCGCGTATAACAACCCTGGCCGAAGCACCTAATCCCGAAGAATTACGGTTGATAAAAACACCGGCCACCTTACCTGACAAGGAACTCATGATATTATCGCTTCTTTCCCGCGTTAATTCCGAACCGGTAAAAGACTGGGGTGCATACGTAAGCGATGCTTCTTTCTTTTTGATACCTAAAGCGGTTACAACCACCTCGTCCAGGCTTTGTACATTTTCAATTAATCGTATATTGAGAGCAGGCTGTCCTTTATAAATAATGCTTTGAGGCAGGTATCCTATATAAGATACTTGTATGGAGGAATCTTTGGGTATCTTTAAATGGAACTCCCCGTATGTATTAGTCATGGCGCCAAACGTTGTCCCCTTCAGCAAAATGTTGGCTCCGATTACCGGTTCGCCCTGTTCGTTTCTTACGATACCGGTTACCTCTCTTGTCTGTTGATCAGGGAAAGCGTCTGTTTCTTTTTTGTTCAGGATAATCTGTCTGTCCATAACGGTATAAACTATACCTGTGTTTTTAAATAAATCCGTTAAGACATTGAATATGTTTTCTTCCTGCGCTTGCAAAGAACACCGATAGGATACATCCACCACATTTGCATCATAAATAAAAGAAAATGAAGTTTGCCTCTCTAAAAGTTCCAATATTTCGTAAACGAAACGGTCTTGTACATGTATGGACACCGTTGTTTTTTGCGCATTAGTTCCCGGCAATAATGCCAGGCAAAGCAGAAAAGCAATAAAGAACCTCTTCATCTAATCATAAATATAGCTATTGGGAAAATGCAGTTTCCGGTCAAAGATAGTAATAACTTCCTAAAAGCTCCGTATATAAAATGTAAAAACAAAAAGAGGCGACCCGGCAAGGGCAACCTCTCTCAATATGCCTCTAACAGACATTTCCCTCAAAAGAGAATGTAAAGTATAAAACTTTTCATGCAAATAATTTTCAAATAATAATATTATTCATATTTTTGTAACGCAATTAATTTATAATAAAGTTATTTATGAGCTGTAAAACAGCTTTTTAAATTGATGCGGAAGAGTATGGGAATATTCTTCCGTATGTTTTTTTAGTTACATTTATATTTTATTTACATATTTCAATCATAGAAATCGCGTTTTTATCATCGCCGTTACTTGCCGGCTTATGTATGATATACTTTATTCCCGATGCAACTTTTAAGTATTCCATTACTTGCGATAATTGTTCGTCTTTAAATCGTGCGGTAATAACGGCGTCCATTATCGCCTCGTCTTTCACCTCAAATTTCACATTATAACGACGACTTAATTTTTTCAATACATTACTCATCGGCTCTTGTTTGAAAATGCTCTCTCCATTCATCCACCCGGTATCAACATCTGTATCAACCTGTTTAATTTTCAATTGTTTGCTGTCTTTTTGATATTCGGCTTTTTCATTTGGTTTTAGCCGGTAGGAGGCGCTGTGTCCATCCTTTGCCGCCGCATTTATCACTACGGAACCCTCTGTAAGGGTTGTTTCGATAGCCTTGTCATCCGGATATGCCGATACATTGAACGACGTTCCCAATACTTCTATTGAATAAGAAGGCCCGGCCTTCATAACAAAAGGCTTCGTTGCATTTTTTACTACTTCAAAATAGCCTTCCCCCTTTAATTCCACAAGCCGTTTACCCGTGGAGAAATGCTCGGTATATGTTAAAGAACTATTTGTGTTGAGCCATACTTTTGAGCCATCAGGCAAGCTAAAGGTTGAAACAACACCAGAGTCGGCGCTTATTTCAACCATTTTCAGCTTGTCTTCGCTATTATTGTTGTGTAATATTAAATATCCTGTAAGAAGCAGCAATGGAATAAATAAAGCAACTGCAATGCGCCGTAAACTTAACCGCCATGAAACACCAAAACGAATGTTTCTTTTCGTTTTGAAGAGAGCAAATGCCTTATCTGCATCTATCGCATTCATAATCCTTACCTTTTCGGTAAGTTGTAATACAAAATATATTTGTTCCAATAGTCTTTTATTTTCAGGAGAAGTCCTTAGCCAAGCCTCTACTTGCACTTTTTCATCTTCCGACAGTACATCGTCTATGTATCGTATCAATATGTTTTCGTCTATCTCCATACTAATACTAATACAATTCAGAGAAAAAATGTACTAAACAAAAAAGAAACAAAAAAGAAATTTATTTCAAAACCGTTCGCCGTTCGCCACATAGAGGGGATAGTTTACCATTTTGTTATTTTATCCCCGCCCTGTCTCGCTTATCTGTACGCCAATCCGGGACAACCCCCAAAAACACGCTGTATTTCATACTTGCCTTTTGATAAAATAACACGAAAAGAAAGGAAACGCTAACTATATATTCGCCAATTACTCCTGTACAGATGTAAAATAAAGAAAAAAGAAATGATTTGCTATCTGTTTGTTCAATAAAAACAGTATGTAAAAATAGTTATTTCAGCGCCGTTCCGAGCCATCGAAAGCCACTTTTCCGGGCGCTTCCGGGCCTTCCGGTTTTTCATTGCGACGGCTTCAGCAAGTCTTTGTGATGCTTTTATAAAGGCATCCCAATGCTTTTGTAAAGTCATCGTAATCCTTTCCTGAAGAGTCCGCCGTGTTTTCCCGAATCCCTCTCGCAAAACAGGCAATACCGGCTTATTTGATTACGAAGACAACCGGAATCGCCTTCCTGTTCTCCCCCTTTCTGCATAAAACGCCTGTTAGCAGAAAACGCAAATTCCTTACAATCTGTCAGCGGGCAAGCCTTAACGGTAGCATATTGTAAAACGGCCCGGCTTCTCTGACTTGTATTCCCGGAACGTTAAAAAATCCGTGCGATTCCGCCTTATCCGCGTACTTCGTGTGACATGCGCACAAAACCCTGCCGCGTGAAGTATAAATATACCATAAAAAGGGTATTTACTCCTGTTCTAAAAAACCATTCATTTGTAAAATAAATAATTGATAAAATATGGCAGGAATATCAAAAGCAATAACGGAACTAATAGGTAATACTCCCCTATTGGAACTAACGGGAATAGAACATAAATATGAGTTAAATGCTCTGGTTATAGCAAAACTGGAATATTTCAATCCCGGGCGAAGCGTAAAAGACCGTATCGGCCTCTCTCTTATAGAAGACGCCGAACAAAGGGGTATATTAAAAAAAAGCAGCGTGTTAATAGAACCGACCAGCGGCAATACGGGCATTGCTTTGGCCTTTGTTGCAGCCTCTAAAGGATACCGCATAATCCTCACAATGCCCGACACCATGAGTTCGGAGAGGAGAAGCCTGTTAAGGGCACTCGGAGCGGAATTGGTGTTGACGCCCGGACATGAAGGAATGGGAGGCGCCATACGTAAAGCCGAAGAATTAAGGAACAATACTCCGGACTCAGTCGTTTTACAACAATTTAAGAATCCTGCAAACCCCAGGATACATAAAGAAACCACAGCCGTGGAGATATGGCGGGATACTGATGGGGCGGTAGATATATTTATTGCCGGAGTAGGTACCGGAGGTACGGTTTCGGGAGTAGGGGAAGCGTTAAAACAACTTAATCCGCAGATTAAGATAATAGCTGTAGAACCTGCCGATTCTCCCGTTTTATCGGGAGGCAAATCCGGTCCGCATAAAATACAAGGCATAGGAGCAGGCTTTGTTCCCGATACTTACGACGCCAGAGTGGTTGACGAAATAGTTAAGGTAAAGAACGAAGACGCCTTTGATATCAGCCGGCAGCTGGCTCTTCATGAAGGTCTGCTTGTAGGCATTTCGTCCGGCGCTGCCGCTTATGTAGCTATACAAGTGGCCAAACGGGTAGAAAACAAGGGAAAGCGTATCGTTGTAGTACTGCCCGATACAGGAGAGAGGTATCTGTCTACGCCATTGTTTCACCAGCCTGAATAAATAGTTATGAGCAAGAAATTATCCATTATCAGTTTCAGCGGCAACTTCGACAAACTGACGGCCGTTTTTACCCTGGCCACGGGCGCTGCGGCCGTAGGGTACGAAGTGAATCTTTTTTTTACCTTCTGGGGGCTAAACGCGATAAAGAGAAAACAAGGCCGCCGGTTTTTAGGGAAATCGGTTTTAACCAAAATGTTCGGTTTCCTTATGGGCGGGCTGAAGGTGGCGCCGGTTAGCCGCCTTAATTTTTTCGGTATCAGTCCGAAAGTATTCCGTTCCCTGATGAAAAAGAACAATGTAGCTACACTGGAAGAGCTGGTAGACGCCGCAAAAGAACTCGGCGTTAATTTCTATGCCTGCGAGATGGCAATGCATATATTGGGATTGACCATAAATGATTTCGTTCCCGAAGTTAAAGATGTGCTGGGCGTAGCTACTTTTCTGAAATTAGCCGATGGCGGGCAAACATTGTTTATTTAGCAATAATTATAAATACGATAACAGTATGGCAACATTTCAGTTGGATGTAACAAATGAGCATTGTCCGATGACATTTGTAAAGACAAAAATAGAACTGGCAAAATTGAAAGACGGAGACGTCCTCGAAATCCTTCTATTGGAAGGCGAACCGTTGGAAAACGTACCCCGCACTTCCGCCGAACAGGGATATAAAGTGCTCCGTGTAGAGCCGTTGGAAGGAAAGATACACAAAGTAAGCATACAGAAATAATATAAACTTAAAACAGATATACCGCTATGGCAAAAAATGATTTACAACGGAGTATTACCACCGCAACAGCCCGAAAACTGGCAACCACCACAAAAACCCCACCCCAGATGGGGGCGATAACCCCCAGATTATTATTAAAACTGTTACCTTGGGTTCAGGCAGATTCAGGCACATACCGTGTAAACAGAACAAAAGTAGAGCTAAAAAAGGCGGAAAGAATTGAGATTGAGTTTTATGATGGCGTGCCGGCTTTTAAAGCAAGCTCATTTAGGCGCATACCTCTTTTCTCGCATATTGAAGAAAATATCGTTAACCGGCTTGCAAAAAAATTTGAAGTTAAAGAAATTCCTCTGGGGGAATATTTGATAAAAGAGGGAAAAGACAATCAGAAATTTTTTATAGTAGCTCAGGGACAGGCTGAAATATACAGCAAGGGGCCTCATGGAGAAAACCTGCGCATAGCCCTGCTTTCTGAAGGAGAATATTTTGGAGAAGCCGACCTGCTGTCAGACAAAGCTTCGTCTGTTACAGTGAAAAGCGTTACCAACGGCGTTTATTTCATACTGAGCAGTTCGGAATTGGAAAGTATTATCAATGACGTGCCTAACTTCCGCGAGGAGTTTCAGAAAGCGGTAGACGACCATTTACGCCTTCGTGCAACAGTCAATACGCATGGAGAAAAACATATCGATCTGCTTTCAGGGCATGAAGAAGATAATGTTATCCCCGAAACGTATATTGATTACGAAGACAGCCCGCGCGAATATTCCCTTAACACGGTTCAAACCGTTGTCCGCGTGCATACGCGCGTTACCGATTTGTATAACAATCCCCACAACCAGTTGGAACAGCAAATGCGTTTGAGCATTGAAAGCGTACGCGAACGCCAGGAATGGGAATTGATAAACAGTCCGCATTTCGGACTGCTGAACAGCGTGGAGCCTGGTTATAGAATCAGTACGCGCTACGGCTCTCCTACGCCCGACGATTTGGACGAGTTACTTTCTTTGGTATGGAAAAATCCTTCGTTTTTCATAGCCCATCCCAGAGCGATAGCAGCTTTTGAACGTGAATGTACATGGCGGGGCGTACCGCCTGAAACAACCCTTATTTTTGGCACGCCCGTTATTTTATGGCGCGGAGTCCCTGTTATTCCGAGCGATAAACTGGAGATAAAAGGACAGTACCTGACGAACAGGGGCGTGGGCACAACCGAGATAATACTGATACGTATCGGCGAAAAAGAACAGGGGGTAGTGGGGCTTCATCAAACCGGGATACCGGGCGAAATAGCTCCAAGTTTATCGGCGCGGTTAATGGGGCTGGATAAATTCGGGGTGGCGTCTTATCTGCTCACAAAATACTTTTCGCTTGCCGCCCTGACAGATGACGCCATCGCAGTTCTTGAGAATGTAGAGGTAGGATTCTATCACAATTACCAACATCGCAATGTAATCGAAAAATAGAACACCATTATGGATGACGATATAAATCTGGAAAGTGTGTATGCCTCCTTCGTATCCTTACAGAAAGACATTCCTTTTTTGGAAGAATTTAAAGGATTTTATTTCAGTGAACAGGAAAACATTGGCTCTGATATATCCTCCTTTAACAAACCAAGCTATGCAACCCGGAAGGATCATTCTGCCGACAAGCTGAAAATAAGCGCTTTCTTTGACGAGGGCGCTTTGTCTGAAACCGTAACGAAGGAGGTGTTCAGCCCGGAGGTTGTCCGCCGTGATTTCCCCATTCTTAATCAAAAGGTGAACGGCAGGCAATTGATTTGGTTTGATAATGCCGCCACAACACAAAAGCCGCAAGCCGTAATTGACGAAATTGCCCGCTTCTATGCAAATGACAACTCCAATATCCACCGGGCGGCACATACTTTGGCAGAACGTTCGACCGACGCTTATGAAGGAGCGAGGAATAAAGTAAGGGAGTTCATTCACGCTTCGTCTGCCGACGAGATTATCTTTGTCCGGGGAACAACGGAAGGCATTAATCTCATTACCCAGACGTACGGCCGGAAATATATCCGGCAAGGGGATGAAATCATTGTCTCCACGCTTGACCATCATGCCAATATTGTTCCCTGGCAACAATTGGCAAAAGAAAAAGACGCCAAACTGCTGGCTATACCTGTCGACGGTAAGGGGGATGTGATTATGGAAGAATACGAGCGCCTGCTCAGCCCCAGAACCAAAGTAGTATCCATTGGCCATGTTAATAACACATTCGGAACCGTATCGCCGGTAAAGACGATGATAGATCGGGCAAAACAGTATAATGCGCGGGTGGTGATAGATGGGGCGCAATCAGTAGCCCACACAAAAGTGGATGTACAAAGCCTGGGATGTGATTTCTTTGTATTCTCCGGACATAAGATATATGCCCCGAATGGGATTGGCGTTGTTTATGGAAAGAAAGAATTGCTTGATATACTTCCCCCGTGGCAGGGGGGCGGCAATATGATTAAGGATGTAACGCTGGAGGAGACGCAATTCAATGCCGCCCCTGCACGCTTTGAGGCCGGCACTCCCAATGTGGCAGACGCCGTGGGACTGGGCGTAGCCTTGGATTATGTACGGAAAGTGGGACTGGAGAATATTGAGAAATACGAGCACGAACTGACAGAATACGCCCGTAGCCGTTTGTCTGAGATATCCGGCTTGCATATCATCGGCCATCCTAAAGAACGGATTTCTGTGATTTCATTCATTCTGGATGGTATCCCAACCGTTAAAGCCGGGCAGTTGCTCAACAAAGAGGGTATAGCGGTACGCGCCGGACATCATTGCGCCCAGCCCTCTCTCCGCCGGTTCGGACTGGAAGCGACAATACGCCCTTCCTTTTCTTTTTATAATACTAAAGCCGAAGTAGACAGCCTTGTAGCCGCTATCTTAACTGTTCAGGCTAATTACAAAGATTTTTACATATAAAAACAATATCAGGTTATGCCGACGATAAAAGTGAATGACGAATTGCAGGAAGTGGCCCTGCCGCTTACCTTAACCGAATTAATAGGGTTGAACAAAATACTGCAACCCGATATGGTGTCGGTACAGATAAACGGTGAATTTATTGATCGTGGCAACTTTGGCGCTACGGCTATCAATGATGGAGATGTAATTGATTTTCTATATTTTATGGGAGGCGGAAAATGATGGATTTTACGCCCGCACAAATTGAACGGTACAGCCGGCATATTCTTTTGCAGGATATAGGCGTGGAAGGACAGGAGAAAATCTCACGGGGCAAGGCGCTGGTTGTGGGCGCCGGGGGATTGGGAGCTCCTGTTTTGATGTATCTGGCAGCCGCGGGAGTAGGCGTTTTGGGCGTCATAGACGGAGACATAGTGGATGTAAGCAACCTGCAACGTCAAATCATACATTTTACGCCAGACGTAGGTAAGCCGAAGGTAGAATCGGCAGCGGAAAAAATACGGCTAATCAATCCGGATGTGGAGGTGGTGACTTACCATACGTTCCTCACGGCAGAGAATGCTTTCGAGATAATCGGAAACTATGATTTTATAATTGACGGTACAGACACTTTTCCCGTGAAGTTTTTAATCAATGACGCCTGCGTGCTTGCCGGCAAACCGTTTTCGCATGGAGGTATCCTGCGTTTTGAGGGACAAACGCTGACCCGCTTGCCCGGTACAGCCTGTTATCGCTGCCTGTTCAACAGTCCGCCTCCGTCCAATGCCGTCCCCACCTGTTCACAAGCCGGCGTTCTGGGCGCTATTGCCGGGATGTTGGGAACTATCCAGGCTGCCGAAGCCTTGAAATTCCTGACAGGTACAGGAGAGTTATTGACAGATCGCCTGTTAACGTTCAATGCCAAAACAATGAACTTCAGAACTGTCCGGGTAAACAGGAACCTCCGTTGCCCCGTCTGCGGCGAAAATCCGTCGGTTACAGAATTGAAAGAGGCGGAAGGTGCGGTATGCGAATTAAAAGGTAAAAAATGATACGGATTTGCCAACATATTATCCAGGCGATTATCCGGCAGGCGCAGGATGAATTGCCACACGAGGCTTGCGGTCTCCTTGCAGGTTCCGGAGATACGGTAGTAAAACAATTCCCGATGACAAACATTGACCATAGCGCGGAACATTTTTCCTTTGATCCCAGAGAACAATTTCATGTGCTGAACACCGCCCGTAAAGAAGGTTTGCGAATTATAGCCAATTATCACAGCCATCCTTCTACGCCCTCCCGTCCCTCAGAGGAAGATATCCGGTTGGCTTACGACCCTGATATCATCTACCTGATTGTTTCGCTGGCCGCGGAAGAACCCGTTGTCCGCGCCTTCCGTATCCGCGACGGGAAGGCGAAACAGGAAGACATTATTATTACCTGAAAAAACAGAAGAAAGGTTGTATCATGCTATGGGTTAATTGTAAATCATCTGTATATTTGCGACGCCTCTATGGGGAGGCACACACCAGGCGATATAATAGTAATGGGAGAAACAAAAGTACTAATCGTTATTCCGGCCAGATATGCCAGCACCAGGCTTCCGGCAAAGCCTTTGCAACTTATCAAGGGGAAACCGATGATTCAACGGGTAGCTGAAATAGCCGCCTTTGTATGTAAACAAAATGATGCTTGCAGCTACGTGGTAGCTACAGACCATCCGGCCATTGAAGATTTCTGCAAGAGCCATAATATGAAAGTGGTAATGACGTCTGAGGCATGCCGGAATGGCACGGAAAGGTGCTGGGAAGCGGCAAACAAACGGGATAACAAACCGCAATTGATTATTAATCTGCAAGGGGATAACCCGCTCTGCCCGCCCTGGATTTTGCAAAACATCATTGATGAATGGACGCGGGATAAGTCGGCAGCCGTTTATACGCCTTGTGTCTTATTAGACTGGGCGGCTTATGAAAAAATGGCGGAGGCTAAAAAGGTTACGCCTTATTCCGGAACAACGGTATTGACCGATAATAAAAATTACGCGCTTGCTTTTTCAAAAAGCATTCTTCCAGCCATAAGAAAACCGGAAGAAGCCAGGAGAGCCTATCCGGAAAAGAGTCCGGTGCGCCGTCATATCGGGTTGTATGCCTATACCTGCGAGGCTTTGGAAACGTATTTTTCGCTGGAAGAATCTATCTACGAAAAAGGGTATATAGAAGGGTTAGAGCAAATGAGGTTTCTGTACAACGGGCTTAAAATAAAAATGGTAGACGTTGATTATCACGGACGGGAAACAACAAACGGCGTAGACTCGCCGGAAGATATACTGAGGGTAGAGGCCATCATCAATCAATATGGCGAATTAATCTGATCAATAATGTAATATCACAGCAACAGCTATAAACCAATGCGAACTAAAATTATAATAGCCCGCCACGGAAATACCTTCCGCCCGGGAGAAACACCTACCAGGGTAGGCGCCAGAACAGACCTGCCATTAGTAGAAACAGAAAGGGGAAAAAGTATCGGGCTTTATTTAAAAGAGCACGGATTAATCCCTCATAAAATATATTCATCTCCACTGGCGAGATGTATCGAAACAGCCGGATTAGCGGTAAAGGCGATGAATATCAAAAGAGACCTCGCGATATTACCCTGTTTTACGGAAATAGATTATGGCGCAGACGAGAACAAAACCGAAGAAGAAGTGATGCTCCGATTAGGAAACGGCAACATCGAAAAGGGAAGAATTATTATTGATGAGTGGAATAAAAAGGCCATTGTGCCCGATGGCTGGAGAGCAGACCCCCGGCAAATCATTAAGACCTGGGAGGATTTCGCTGAAAGAGAAGTCCCCCCCCGCCAAACGGTTTTATTAGTTGCTTCAAATGGCATCATACGGTTTGCCCCCTGCCTGACCGGGAGCTTTGAGCAATTTTCGCAGGAATATGATTTGAAAGTAGCAACCGGAGGCCTGTGTATTTTTGAGAAAGAAGACAGGGAGCCTTTCTGGACTTGTACGGCGTGGAATATAAAACCTTACAGGTAAACGTTCCTCCCCCCTTATCCTTTCAATAAGGGTTGGAACGGATACTCTTCCCTGAAATAGGTTTCTATATGCCGTTTTCTTTTGGCCTCAAGGATTTCGTCTATCGCAATTAAGATACCTGTTTCTTCCACATCGCCAAATTCGCGATTGACGGCTGTTCCGAAAGTCCGCATTTTAGGAGAAAGGCTCATATAGGCGCTTACCAAAGGGGGAACGTTGATTTTCAGTTTGCGCACTTCCATATTCAATGCCTTATAATTCTCTTTATAGTTACCGGAATTAAACAGCATATCCATCTGATTCAAGTCCGGATGTGTTTCCAGCGGGCAAATAGGGGTAATAAGCTTATCCGGGTCGGGGAAATGAACGGAAAGAAAATGCAAAATCATATCCCTGGCATGCGGGTTGTATGTATTATACATCGTTACTTTGCCAAAATAGTATTGAAGCGTAGGCTCTAATACAGACAAAGCGCCTAAGCCATCCCACAAATTATCAAGCACAAAAACACCTTTACTGCTACTCTCGCGCGTTGCCTGAAATTCGAGCGTTACGAAAGAACGGCCCAGCTCCACCGTATAGGGAAGATAATCCTTTATGAATGTGTCGGAGAAATGAAAGAGGTGGGCCGTAGCTAAAACAGGCTTGCCGGCGTCGTCAAACCTTACGTCTGCCCCACACAGGAAACGGTATCCGCCCAGGATGATTTCTTCTTCCGGGCTCCAGACTATCAATTGGCGGTAAGCGCCTTCCATGGTATCAAATTCGTCAATATCAACGGACTTCCCCGTCCCTCCGCCGTAATAGCGGAAAGCCAGCTCACGCAAGCGTCCGATTTCCTGCATTATATTAGGCGAATCGTGTGCGGTAGTGATATAAATCTCGTTATTGGATTTATTCGTTCTTCGTAAAAGTTTGTCCGGGGTTAATTCTGCTTTAAGCAGTGTGCGATTAACAGGTTTAATTACTTCTTGCATATACGTGTTTCTTTTATTTTCTAAGTGCATAAGATGTATTGCGAACCCATCCGGCCCATTCAGTCATGGATTTACCCGCATCGAATGTTTGCCAGGGAATCGGTTTGCCAAAATATATATGATACGTAGAGCGCTTGCTCTTAAATAATTCATCGGATAAATAAAGCATTTCAACATTCACTTTCAGGCCCAGCCCGGTACGGATATTGGCCAAGCGATAAAAGAACTCGGAATTCCTTCCCTCAAAATAGACGGGTATAACATCGCGTTTATAGGCTACGGCTTTCCGGATAAACGACTTTTTCCATTCCAAATCCGTTATTTCCCCTTTTATTTTCCGCGAACACAGCCCGGCAGGAAAAGTAATAATTTGATTACCGGAAGCATAGGCTTCGTCGGTTAATACAGCCGTTTGCTTCGCCTGCTTGCCATGCTTATTGACCGGAATAAAGATAGAACGCAAATTAGGGATGAATAAAAGGAGGTCGTTCACCAGGTAACGGATATTCCCGTTAAACCGCTGCCCCAGAAGAGCAGACAGGCAGATGCCATCCAGTCCGCCCAAGGGGTGATTAGAGGCAAACACATAACGCCCCGTATCCGGAATATTTTCCACGCCGTCCGTTATCAATGTCAGGCAGAAGTAATCAAGAAGTTCTGCCATGAAATCCACGCCTTCCTTATCGTGATAACGATTCAGTATATAATTCAGTTCGTCCTGATGTACGATACGAATCAAATAATTAATGATAAAATCCGGCAACATCTTCGCCAAAGAAGGATTTTTCTCCCGAAGCACCTGCCGGAGATCAATGAATTGAGTCATTTTATCCCTTACCATCCCACATTACTTAAATTATCATGCGGCAAAGATAAGAGATATAATTTTAAATAACACCTTTCGTAGAGGGTAATTCATAGTGGTAGATATCTCTGCGGATGGCCATTTTGATGCTGCGGGCCAGCGCTTTGAATATTCCTTCTATTTTGTGGTGTTCATTTTGGCCTGCGGCTTTGACGTGGAGGTTCATTCTGGCTGCGTCGCTGAGGCTTTTGAAAAAGTGGGAGAACATTTCCGTTGGCACATCGCCTACTTTTTCGCGTTTAAACTCCGCATCCCATACAAGCCAGGGGCGGCCGCCAAAGTCTAAGGCCACACTGCACAGGCAGTCATCCATGGGCAGCGTATAGCCATAGCGTTCGATTCCTCTTTTATCGCCCAGCGCCAGCAGTAAGGCTTCTCCCAGGGCGATGCCGGTATCTTCTATGGTGTGATGTTCGTCTACGTTTAAATCGCCGGCCACGCGGACTGTCAGGTTTATGCCGGAATGTTTTCCTATCTGGCAGAGCAGATGGTCAAAGAAGCCCAAGCCCGTAGAAACAGCCGTTTGTCCGTTGCCATCAAGGTTTATTTCTATGTAAATATCCGTTTCTTTGGTTGTCCGTTGAATCGTAGCGCGCCGTTCGCCGGCAAAAAGAAAGTCCGTTATCCTGTCCCAATCGCCGGTAATAAGGGCGGGCGACAGGTTTTTACCGTATAGCTCCAGCTCTTCCTGCGCGCCTTCCGGGCTATGCAGCCAGATGCCTTTGCATCCCAAATTAGCGGCCAGTTCCATGTCTGTAAGCCGGTCTCCTATTACATAACTGTTTGCCAGGTCGTAATCGCCATTCATGTAGGGGGTAAACATACCGGTGCGGGGCTTCCGGCCGGGCGAATTATCTCCGGGGAGGGAACGGTCTATCAGGATATTGTCGAAGGTGATGCCTTCGCCTTCCAGCGCCGCCAGCAGTTTGGTATGAGCCGGCCAGAATGTTTCTTCGGGAAATGAAGCCGTTCCCAATCCATCCTGATTGGTGGCCATGACAAACTCAAAATCCAGCTGTTTCCTGATAAAATACAGGTTGCGGAATATTTTGGGATAGAACTCCAGCTTTTCAAGGCTGTCAAGCTGGTAATCCAGCGGCGGTTCGAGCGCCAGGGTACCGTCCCGGTCGATAAAAAGAGCCCGTTTCATAATGTTCTTGTTTGAAGCGCTTTTATTAATAAGTTGTTTTGCTCCGGCGTGCCGATGGTGATGCGCAGGCAACCTTCGCATAAGGCCACCGTGTTCCGGTTACGTACAATGATTCCTTTGTTTGCCAGGTAATCGTATGTGGCATCCGGGTTGTCTACCTTTACCAGGATAAAATTGGCGTCCGACGGATAGACTTGCTGTACGAAAGGCAACTTCTGCAAGGCTGTTTCTACCAGGGTGCGTTCGTGCAGTATTCCGGACAGTTCCCTTTGCATCGCTTCCTGCCGGTTCAATAGCCTGAGCGCCCATTCCTGCGTTAGCTGGCTGACGTTGTAAGGATATTTAATCTTGTTCAATATATCTATAATCGCGGGCGATGCGTATGCCATACCCAGGCGGATACCTGCGCCTCCCCATGCTTTGGAAAGGGTTTGGAGAACGATGAGGTTAGGATAGCTCGCCAGCCCTCTCAGGAGTGAAGGAGAGGAAGCAAAGTCGATATAGGCTTCGTCTACCACAACGAGGCCTTTGAAGTATTTCAGTATACGGAATATCTCCTCCCTTTCAAGCAGGTTGCCTGTTGGGTTATTAGGCGAACAGAGGTAGACCAGCTTGGTATTACTGCCGGCGGCATCCAGCGCCGCGCCGGCATCCAGGCGGAAGCCGTCTGAAAGCGGCACCTTTACGCACGCTACATTATTTATATCAGCCGCCACCTCGTACATGCCGTATGAGGGAGTGATGGCTATCATATTGTCGGCGCCCGGTTCGCAGAAGGCCCGTATCAGCAGGTCGATAGCCTCGTCGCTCCCATTCCCCAGAAAGATATGCTCGCGGGCTATGTCTTTCAGTTCCGATATGCGGTCTTTCAGTTTCCACTGCAGAGGGTCGGGATAGCGGTTGTAAGGCTCGTTGTAGGGATTCTCATTGGCGTCCAGGAAAACGGATGCTTCCCCCCGGAACTCGTTCCGGGCAGACGAATAAGGCTTCAGGTTCCATATATTCGGGCGCACTAATTGTTTTAGATTTTTCATATACTTTCCAGTCTTACTGTTACTGCATTGCGGTGAGCGTTTAACGCTTCGTGGCTTGCCATCACGCGGATGGTGTCGCCTAATTGCCGTATCCCCCCGGAGGTAATCTCCTGGAAGGTTATTTTCTTGATAAAACTATCCAGGTTTACGCCGCTATACGCTTTGGCATACCCGTTTGTAGGCAATGTATGATTCGTGCCCGAGGCATAATCGCCGGCGCTTTCGGGCGTATAAGCGCCCAGGAACACACTCCCGGCGTTTTTCACCTGTTCGCCTATATCCATATAGTCTTTTGTTTGGATAATCAGATGTTCGGGAGCGTAGAGATTGGTGAAATCTATCACCTCGCGATTGTCTTTCAGCACGATGATGCGGCTGTTTCCGAGCGCCCGGGCGATAATTTCCCGGCGTGGAAGTTCGGCCAGCTGTTCGTCGATGGCTTGCATTACATCTGTTACGATAGATTCGGCTGTGGTAAGTAATAGAGACTGGCTGTCGGCCCCATGTTCGGCCTGCGAAAGGAAATCGGCAGCGATAAAGACAGGATTGGCCGTTTCGTCTGCTATCACTTCTACTTCGGAAGGGCCGGCCGGCATGTCTATGGCCACGTCTTTCAGGGCTACTAACTGTTTGGCAGCCGTAACATACTGGTTGCCGGGGCCGAATATCTTATATACCCTGGGGATAGACTCCGTGCCATAGGCCATAGCCCCTATTGCCTGTATGCCCCCTGCCTTGTATATTTTATCCACGCCCGCTGCCCTGGCGGCAAAGAGGATGGCCGGATGCACCTTGCCTTCCCTGTTGGGCGGCGTGCAGAGCGCTATCTCTTCGCAGCCCGCTATCCTGGCAGGGACGGCCAGCATGAGCGCCGTAGAGAACAGGGGGGCCGTTCCTCCCGGTATGTACAGGCCTACCTTTTCGATGGGAGCCGCCTTTTGCCAGCAAACCACCCCGGGGGCCGTTTCAATCCTTTGCCCGGTAAACCGCTGTGAAGCGTGGAACTTCTCTATATTATTCTTTGCTGCCAGGATAGCCCGTTTCAATTCATCGGGCACGAGGCTACAGGCCTCATCAGCCTCTTCTGCGGAGACTTGCAGGGACGGGAGCGACACCTTGTCGAACTTCTCGCCATACCGCTTTACAGCCGCATCGCCCTGTTCCCTTACTTCGTCCAGCACGGTTTGCACAATGCCAAACAAACCGGAAACGTCTAATGCCGGCCGCCGTATCAAAGCGTCCCATTCCTTACGGGCAGGATATTTGCATACTTTCATACTATCATTTTTTCAATTGGAATAATCAATATACCCTCGGCCCCCGAGGCTTTGAGCCTGCCGATAACCTCCCAGAAGTGCTGTTCCGTGATAACCGACTGCACAGACACCCATCCCCCGTCGGCCAGCGGAGTGATGGTAGGGCTTTTCATGCCGGGCAATATCTTGATAATCTCGTCCAGCTTGTCTTTCGGAGCGTTAAGCAGCACATACTTTTTCCCTTCGGCGGCCTGTATAGCCTCAAAGCGGAAAAGAAGCTCATCCAGTATCGCCTGCTTTTCCGCCGAAAGCTCCTTATTGGCTATCAGCAGGGCTTCGCTGTGCATCACTACTTCCACTTCCTTCAGGCGGTTGCCGGCCAATGTACTTCCCGAACTCACCAAATCAAAAATGGCGTCGGCCAGGCCAATCCCCGGCGCTATCTCCACCGAACCGCTGATGATATGCAGGTTTGCCTTCACATGCCGCTCCTCAAGGTAAGCGGCCAGTATCCCGGGGTAAGAAGTAGCTATCGTTTTCCCTTCAAACCATTCAATCCCCCCATATTCCTCATCCCTGGGAATAGCCAGCGACAAACGGCACTTACTGAACCCAAGCCGCCTGGCCAGCCTTGCCCCGGCTCCCTTTTCCACATATTCGTTTTCGCCCACAATACCCACGTCGGCCACCCCGCCGGCCACCGACTGGGGAATATCGTCATCGCGCAGGAAAAGCGCCTCTACCGGAAACCCCTTGGCCGATAAAAGCAAGATACGCTTGCCCCGGTTTAACTTAATCCCCGCCTCTTCGAGCAAGAGCATCGTCTCATCGTATAAACGCCCTTTTGACTGTACAGCAATTCGCAACATAATGACCCCTTAACATTTAATTTAATTAATAAAAAAAGCTCACCGTAAAAAAACGGCAAGCTCCCTGTTCCTCTCTGATATACGCCACATACACCTCAGCCCGCCGAACTACCGCCCTTTGTTGCAATGATGATGATGATGTAGCCTGTTTCCTTTCATTTTTTCAATTATTTACGCCGCAAAGCTACAATAATTATTTATTTCGCCAATAAATCAAGACAACTATTTCAGCGCCTGCTAAAAAATTACGCAACCCCAGGCAAGAAAGCGCTTGGGCGCATCCCCCTCCCTGGGTCAGGAGGCCGCCCTCTACGCCGCAAGCCCCTCCTCACCGGGGCAGAGGGCCAGCCTCTCCGCTGCAAGCCCCTTGCGCGGCCCATGCCAACAGGTCTTTCCCTGTTTCTGCGTCAATCGCCGGGCCTTTGCGTAAGGCCTTTTCCTCATCTCAGGCGAAGCGTACATGTCAGCAAAGATTTGTAACAGAAAGTTCTTTAAAATATGACTTTACACACAAAACGATTGTACCTTTACCGCAGTAAACCAAGCCCGGAAGATTGTAAATCGGGCACAAAGAATCGCAAATCAGGCCCGGAGAATTGCAAAGCAAGACTGGAAGATTGTAAATCAGGCCCGGAGAATTGCAAATCAAGCCCGGAGAATCGCAAATCAGGCTTGGAGAATCGCAAATCAAGCCCGGAGAATCGTAAATCGGGCACGAAGAATCGCAAATCAAGCCCGGAGAATCGTAAATCAGGCATGAAGGATAGTAAATCAGGCGCGAAGGATAATAAATAAAGCATGAAGGATAGTAAATAAAGCATGAAGGATAGTAAATAAAGCATGAAGGATAGTAAATAAAGCGTGAAGGATAGTAAATAAAGCGTGAAGGATAGTAAATAAAGCGTGAAGGATAGTAAATCAGGCATGAAGGATAGTAAATAAAGCGTGAAGAATCGCAAAGCAGGCCAGGAGGATTGCAAAGCAGGCATTAATTTTTAACCTTATGAGTGCAAAGAATGACTGGGCTGCAAGGGCTGGCGCTGCAAGGAGTGGAAAAAAGTATCTACTAATAATAAGGACTATGGATGGATGCGCAACGTATAATGACAGGGAACGGGTAAGTTGTCAAGAAATAGTTCTGCAAAAGTCTGTGTAATCCACATAATGTTTATTACTTTGCATCGTAAAGTAATAAGAGACTAAACAAATGGAGTGGAAGAATAATATACTAAACACGTTTCCCTGGGGGAAAAGCATTTCGCGGAGGGAGGAAAAAGAAATTATTGCCGGTAAAATAGCTTCCCTGGCTAATGATGGCGATGTAGTAGGCGTAGGGTCGGGCTCTACGTCTTACCTGGCTTTATTGGCGCTGGCCAAACGGATGAAGGAGGATGGTATACGGATTAAGGCTATCCCTACTTCGCTTGAAATTACAATTGCGTGTGTGCAACTGGGTATTCCGGTGGCAAGCCTGATGGAATATAAGCCGGACTGGGCGTTTGACGGGGCTGATGAGATAGACGGCCATTTAAGCCTGATAAAGGGCAGGGGAGGGGCCATGTTTAAAGAGAAGTTATTGATTAATTCAAGCCCCAGGACTTATATTATTGCCGATTCGTCTAAAATGGTTTCGCGCTTAGGCAGTAATTTCCCGGTTCCGGTAGAGGTGTTCCCGCAGGCGCTCACCTGCGTGGGGCAGGCGCTTAACGAATTGTCGCCGCGCGAAGTAAGCCTCCGGATGGCGGGGGGCAAAGACGGCCCTGTTATTACGGAAAACGGGAACCTGATTCTTGACGTCTGGTTTGACGAGATACCCGGCACGATGGAACATGCCATCAAGTCTGTAACCGGCGTTATCGAAAGCGGGCTGTTTATAGGTTATGACGTAGAGGTGCTGATAAATCCCTGATCTTTTAATACGCTGAGGAATGCTTCGGAGAAGTATTCGTTATTGCTCCTGGTGTAGCGTACGTCTGTGAATACCTGCGCAAGCGTATCCTTGTTATTTTCCTTTACATACTGTTTGTTGATACTTAGCTCTTCTTTTGCCCTGTACAATGTGTCGATAGTATCGGGGGTGTAATCGGTGTAGGTTTCGTGGTGGACGATTGCTTGCAGGGGGAGGCGTTCCGGCTGTTCGGGCGTATGGGCAGGCCAGCCCACGGTGATGGTTGCTACGGGAACAACTAATTTGGGAAGCGAAAGGGCTTCTATAATCTTGCCTGCGTTATAGGTGGCCGTGCCGAGGTAACAAATGCCTAAGCCTTTTTCTTCGGCTGCGGTGCAAAAGGCCTGCGCAAATATAATGGCGTCAATCATTGCCGCTATAAAGGTTTGGAAGTTGTCAAATCCCGGTTGGGCATTCCGTTGTCTGGCCCATTTTACGAACCGGTTTGCATCGGCGCAGCAGGTGAGCGTTACGGGCGCCGCCGTGGCCATTGGCTGGTTAAAGTGGGCGGGGGCCATTTTCTCCTTGTTTGCCTGGCTGCGCGTGATTACTACGCTATACAGTTGCATATTGCCCGTATTGGACGCGCGCGCTGCCGTTTCCAGTAATTCATTCAGTAAGGCGTCGGGTATATCCTGGCCGGTGTACTGGCGGATGGTTCTTCTTTGTTTCATCTGGTATGATGACATATTACAGGTGATTGTTATGGTGACTGGTCATTTTTTCCAGCAGGGAGGATATCGAATCGTCTTCTATCAGCAGGCGGCGGCAGGATTCTTTCAGGAAGCCTTCGTTCAGCATCATTTTTATCTGCCGGAGAAGGGGGGTGTAGAATCCATTGGCGTTTAGCAGGGCTACGGGCTTTTGGTGCAGGTGTAACTGCTCCCAGGTTATCATTTCGAAGAATTCGTCCATCGTACCGTAGCCGCCGGGGAGGGCTATGAAGCCGTCTGACAATTCATTCATTTTGCGTTTCCGTTCGTGCATTGTTTCTACTACGATAAGCTCCGTAAGGCCGGCATGGGCTATTTCGTCTCTGTTGAGGAAAGCGGGGATAACTCCTGTCACTTCTCCACCCTGCCGGAGGGCGCCGTCGGCAACATATTTCATCAGGCCTGCATTGCCTCCGCCATACACCAGGCCTGTTCCCCTGCGGGCGATTGTTTCGCCCAGTAAAGAGGCCTGCTGGCGGTAGACTTCATTCTTTCCCAGGCCCGAACCGCAAAATACAGCTATCCTTTTCATTTTACTGCCCAGCGTGAATCATGTACGTACGTATTCGGCTTTTTATAATACATATCTTCGGCATCCGGTATCCGTATTTTATACGTCTTGCCTAAGGTGTTTAACTTCCGGTCTCTCAGCCAGGGATTAAACCGTTTAAGGTCGGCGTATGTTACGCCCTGTTCCTTGGCAAATCCGGCCAGGCTTGGAATGTCTGCCGAAACGGATACTTCTTTTGTTTTGATTGGCTTATACAAGTCTTTGGCCTGTAATACGAAGCCATATTTATACGGGTTTTCAAACACCTGCTTAATTGCCATGATGCGGTAGGGGTAACGGGTGGTTTCCTGTACAAGCCACAGGTCGAAAGCGCTGTCTTCCTGCTGTTTGCTCAGTTCGCCGGAGATACGCCCCATCCCCCCGTTATAGGACGCGGCTACATCAAACCAGCTGCCATATTTCCGGTAGGCCTCTTTCAGGTATTTACAGGCTGCAAGGGTAGATTTCTCCACATCGCAACGTTCGTCTACGGTAGGGGTAACGGTTAGGCCGTATTGTTTAGCCGTGCTTTCCATAAACTGCCAGGTTCCCACCGCACGCGCCGGCGAGGATACGCGCGGGTCTAAATGGCTTTCTATAACAGCCAGGTATTTAAAATCGTCGGGGATGCCATTGGCTTTCAATATCGGTTCGATAACCGGGAAAACGCAGTTGGCGCGCTTAAACAGCAATAGAACCGTTGAATGGAAATAGGTAAAGCTGCTTATTTCGCGGTCGTAGCCTTCGTGCATATTATAGCGTGTAATATCCACCTGTTCGTCAAAGACAGTTACCCGCGAAGGTACGTCGGGCGAGGAAGTGACGCCTGTTACCAGCGGGCGTTCGTCCTTTACTTTTTCCGCATCATTAGAGCTTATGGCAATACACGCCGAGAGACATACCAGTCCGGCAGCTATAGCGCTCAGGGTATTTTTATTCAACAATCTGGTCTTGCACATTTTTTGGCCTTATTATATTTATACTTCCTTTTTCTTTATACTGTCGCCCGTCCGAGCCTCTTGCTTCTATTATATAGAAGTAAACGCCGGGCGGTACATAGCTGCCTCCTTTTTTCCCGTCCCACCCTTTGGCGGGGTCGTCCCAGCGGAAGAGCTCCACTCCCCAGCGGTTAAATATCCAGGCTTTAAAACTAACTAACGACTTATAAGCCACCCTGAACTCGTCGTTCACGCCGGGAGAAGCTCCGGGTGAAAAGGCATTGGGTATCTTCAGGTAAGAGTCTCCAATATCTACAATGACAGAGTCTGTTTTCTCACAGGTATTGCTTCTGTCTTTTACTTCTAATGTTACGGCATATTTACCGGCTGTAAGGAATGTAAAATTGAAACTTTCCGAATTTTCCACCCGCAGGTTTTCCCCGGTCTGGGTATTTATAATATTCCATCTGTAAAAAGTCACCACCGGCGTATTCACTTTAGCGGTAAAACTTAATTCTGCCGGCGCCGAATAGCCTGCGCCCGTACCTGGAACCCTGTTGGGTACATCCGTTGATACAACCGTGGTATCAATATAAGCTTCTATCGCCGTAGCCTGATAATTGACGCTCATTGATTTCTCCACACCAAAATGGCGGGCGAAAAGGTCTCCTTTCAATTGAATGTCCGTATCAGTCAAAGGGGGAGGGGAAAGGGAACGGTAAAAAGGCGTCTTCTCCACTGTTTGAACCAGGGCTTTCGGAGAAAATTCCCGCTCATTATTATCCCATTCCAGGGTATTATACAGGATTTCAAATTTACGCGCCAGTTCCAGTTCCACGCCGGCGGGTATGCAGTAGGCAAGTTTAGGCAGGGTAGCCGTTCCTTCCAGGCGGACTTCGTAACAGGGGTCGTCGCCGGCCACAATCTGCAGTTGCCGGATATCAAACGCATATTTACTGTAATCAATAATCCATACGAAAGAGTTGGAACCAATCGCCTCTGTCTCCTTTACAAAATAACCATATCCTTCTTCCACCTGGCGAAGCGCCGATGTGGTTCCTTCCTGCACGCTCGGAACAGGCTCTGCCTCCAGCGCTTTTACCTTATACCGGAACCACTGATGCGACGGGGAAGCGGAGGTATAACTAATCTCTACATTATCCATACCATACACTAAGTAGACTTGCAGCCTGTCAGGTATATCGTCAAGAGCGAGCAAAGGGGCGCCATTGCCTCCCGACACCGTATACTGCGCCTGGAGCGATAACGTAAAAAGAAACAGGAAGGCTGTTTTATATATCTTGTGAAGCATTTTATAATCGTTGATTTTTATTCCAATAACAAGTACTTATCGCCGGAGCCGCCAAACGAACAACCCCACAAAGATAACTTATTTACCAATTGAATATTATATAAGATTAGTATTTTATGTTGAGATACACTATCTTTGCCGGAAATAATCCAACCGGAAAATGAGCAAGGTCACAATTTATATACTCACTGCATTCTTTTGCCTTACCTGTGCAAAAGCGTATCCCCAGGAGAAAGGGGCTGCTGTTACGCCTACAGACATGCAGGATGACAAGATATTTTATCACACCATTGAACCGGGGCAAACCGTTTATTCAATCGCTATCATGTACGGGGTTGGCGTAGAAGATATCTATCGCCTCAATCCCGAAAGCCGCGAAGTAATTAAGGCCGGAGGAAAATTAAGGATTCCCCAAAAGGATATAGCTACAACGATTACCGCCGCACAGGAAGACCTTGACTATTCGTTCCATACGATTCAACCCAAAGAAACGCTCTATTCGCTATACAGAAAATACCAGGTTCCGCCTGCGAACATAATCAATGCCAATCCCGGGCTTTCCGTTGCAACGTTCCAATCAGGCAAAACCATCCGCATACCATCCGTCAAGGTTGCCCAATTACCTCAAACGGCGTATCAAACGGTAACAAAAGACATTGAATACAAAATAGAAAGAAAAGAAACCATGTACCGCCTTACCCGTAAGTTTAATATTACGGCAGAGGAGTTAATCGCAAAGAATCCCGAACTGAAAAAGGGCGTCAGGGCCGGTATGATTATAAAGATACCTGTTAAAACAGAAGAGGTAATAACACAGGCCGCCGCCCAACCCAAAGAAGGAGAGGTGAACGCCATGCTGTCTGCCCCCAAACAAATGGCTAAAACAGATAAAATAAAGGTAGCGCTCTTATTGCCGTTTATGGCCGACCAGACAGGGCAAACACCTGCTACAACCCGCTTTGTAGAATACTACGAAGGATTATTACTGTCTATAGACAGCTTGAAAAACGCCGGTATATCTATCGAGTTGATTGTACGCGATACCGGAGCCGGTACGCAAAAGCTGGATCAGATACTGAGCGAAACGGCAGTAAAGGATGTGCATCTGATAATAGGGGCTGTTGAAAACGAACAGATTAAACCCATTGCAGAGTTTGCCCGGAAAAACAGTATTAAATATGTAATCCCGTTTACTTCTAAAAATGACGATGTGCTATCCAATTATTACATCTACCAGGTAAACACCCCACATTCGTATCTCCATGCAAGAGCGTCGGAAGAAGCGTATAATATGTTCTACGACTACAATATCATTTTTGTTGACACATACGATACAGACGATAAGGCGGAATTTATTAAAACATTCAAACTGGGACTGCTGCAAAAGAAAGTTTCGTACAAAGACCTTGTTTTCCATCCCGAATCATTCGCCAACGATATCCTTTCGCTGTTGGTTACCGGCAAGCGTAATGTCATTATTCCTGTTTCAGGTTCGAAGGCTGCATTAAACAAAATACGCACCCCGCTCCGGACGGTAGTAGAGGCCAACCCTTCCTTTATAGTCAATATGTTCGGCTATCCCGAATGGCAAACGTATACACGTGAATGTTTAGATGATTTCTATGCGCTCGACACATACATCTATACTAATTTCTACGCCGATAATATGGCAGACGATGTGTTGCGCTTCAATGCTAAATATAAAACATGGTACAGTAAAGAGATGATGAATACGTATCCCAAATATGGTATGTTAGGATTTGATACAGGCCTGTTCTTCTTTGATGCAATCCACAGGTATGGCGTTAATTTCGAGCATAACCTGGATAAAATCCATTACAGGAGCATCCAGACGGGATTTGATTTCCATCGCGCCAATAACTGGGGAGGGTTTATCAATACCAACCTGTTCATCGTCCACTATAATAAACGTGATTATAACGTAATTCGCCATGAATTAAACAAATGAATAAACGCTTCATCCTACAGTCAATTGCCCTTTTCGTTTTTACCGTCGCCATGAATGGGCAAAACGCTTTCAAGCGAGAGTTATCTATCGGAGGTTCCTTTGGTATGGGTGTTTCCAGCGTTAGTTTTGTGCCCAGAATACAGACACAATACCTGACGGGCGCACACATTGGCTTTACCGGCCGCTGGATAACGGAAAATCACTTAGGCTTAATCCTTGAGGTAAATTATACACAGCAGGGATGGGATGAGAAATTTGAAGACCCGGCGCTCCAATATACACGGAATATAGATGTAATTGAAGTTCCTTTCCTTACCCATATCTATTTTGGGGGGAAACGTGTGCGTTTCTTTATAAACCTTGGCCCGAAGGTTGGTTTGGTTATGAATGAGAAGACTACGACGAACCTGCCGGGCGATTTTGAAGAAGCGCTGGATAGCCGTTACCGTGAACTGCACGCAAAGCCCGTAGAAAAGAAATTTGCCTGGGGAATTGGCGGAGGCCCCGGCCTTGAGATAAGAACCGGTATAGGTAATTTCCTGTTAGAAGGACGTTACTATTATGGATTAGGAGACTTCTTCAATAACAGGAAAGGCGACCCTTTCCCCCAATCATCCAGCCAGGTGATTTTCGGAAAGCTTACTTATTTGATACCTTTATAGCGCGTATACTACCTCAATCGTTCAAGGGAACGCACCAATGTTTCGTCGGCGCCGATATTACGTATCGCCAAATAGTCGAGAATCAAACAAATAACAGGAAAAGACAAGGCGAAGCGCACACCTACGGATACGTCTGACTGTTGTTTCATTACAACAATCAGATAAACAAAGAATCCATAAAACCCAAGCATCAGGATAGCATTGAACACGCAGAGACGTATCTGCAACATTCTCTTTTTATAAAGGAATACCGTAATAAGGGCAAGCAGGGAAATGAGGGCAACCAAGACAAACAACCCCCATGCGGGATAAACAATCTGCGAAGTAGCCACAGCGCTCACGCCAAAAACATCAAACGTATAAAAAGCATCGCCGGTTTGTAACGCCGCTAAAGGCATAAACAACATGAGAGCCGTTAAAACAGCTATGATAAGTAAATAAACAGTCTGTATTCTCTGTAACATGATTTTTCAGTTAACGATTGAAGTTGACAGTTGAATCACATAGTAATAGCCAACTGTCAACTGCCAACGAATTAAAATGCTCCTTTATCTTTTGCCGGATTTTTATAATATATTTTATCGTCTTCGTATTCCTGAGCGGCAATAAGCGTTGGCTTTGGAAGTTTTTCGTAATAACGGGAAATTTCAATCTGTTCCCTGTTTTCAAATACTTCCTCCAGATTATCGTTGTAAGAGGCAAACTCCTGAAGTTTCTTTTCCAAATCCTGCTTCATTTCCACGGTAATCTGGTTGGCCCTCTTGGAAATAATCATTGTTGTTTCATAAACGTTACCTGTATCGGCAGATAATTTCATCATGTCTCGTGTAACCGTATTGGCCGGAGCATTTGACTTTCTATAATCCATAAATTGTTTTTAGTAATTAAATTCGTTAATAACTGTCGGTAATCCGCTTGCTGGCATAATCATAGAAGCGTTTCGCCTGTTTCATATATTTTCCTTCGGGATATTCGTTCGTATAGTTATAATATTCGTCTACTACGTCCCGATAGCGTCCCTGTAGCTTTTCGTCTATGCTCACCAAGGCTAATTCATATTTCGACTGTAACATCAGATAGATGAATTCTTCCCTGTATTTTGAAAAGGGATAGTTCTTCAGTGCATTTTGAGCCGTTATTACGCAAGCCTGGTAATTATTACCCATATAGGTTCCCATGTTGTAATACAAATGAGTAGCTAAGAGTTCTTTATAAGCCAGTTTTTCCTGAAGCTCAAACATAATATTCTGCGCTTCCGCAGAACGTTCCGACTGCGGATAATACTCCAGGTACAATTGTAATTGATTAATTGCTTCATAGGTTTGCGTCTGGTCTAACCGGGCGTCCGGCGAATCCAGGTATAAGCCGTATCCCGAATAGAAACGGGCCATCTCTACATACTCGCCCTTAGGATAGGTAGTATAATACGTATTGAAATATTGTGAAGCCGTTTGATAATCTTTCTGTCCATAATAGCTCTGAGCCAGTAGATACAGCGACTCTTCGGCATAGGTCGTACCTTTAAAGATAGTTACCAATTCTTCCAGCAGAGTAGCCGACTTTGTATATTGCTTTGCATTAAAATATTTCTTTGCATAAGAATATTTCAGCTCATAATCCGTACTTTTCAATATCTTATTGTATTCCCCGCAGGAAGAGAATAAGACTGTCATCATCACTAATAAATAGGTTACTTTTCTCATGCGCATATATTTAGCCCGCAAAGTTAACGTATCCTTGCTAATAATTTAAACACAAAACGTTAATAATTACAACTTATATAAATCACTTGCTGCAATCAACGTTAATTTATTCTCTTTCAAAACCTCCGCGCATCTTTCCACATCGTCCGGGCGGATAATAACATGCGCCGAATCTCCTTGCGCAAAAGCGTACATATATTCGATAAAGATAGCGGCGTTTGTAATAATATCCATTGCCTTAGCTAAAGCGCCCGGCTCATTGGGGCAATATAAACAAACCACCTCCGTAACGCTTACCGCGTATCTTTTGGATTGAAGTACTTCGATAGCTTTGTCTATATCCGACACTATCAAACGCAAAATGCCAAAATCAGAGTTTTCCGATACGGTAAAGGCAGACATATTAATGCCTGCGTCTCCTAATAATTTGGCTACTTCCGTAAAACGGCCTCTCTTGTTTTCAAGAAAGATAGATAATTGTTTAATCAACATGGTGTATTCTTTTATGGTTAAACTAATTTACGATTGTCTATTACATGTTTGGCCTTTCCCATGCTTCGCTCAATACTGCGGGGTTCTACTATTTTTATTTCCGGCTGTATGCCGATTATGCTTTGCATCTGAGCGGCAATTTTCTTTTTCAAAGTCAAGATTTTACCCATCTCGTCCGTATAGTATTCGGGGCGTACTTCTACCTGCACCTGGAATGTATCCATATTATTCACCCTGTCTACAATAATGAGGTAATGAGGTTCAAATTCGGGCATTTCCAGAATAACGGATTCTACTTGCGACGGGAATACATTCACTCCGCGAATAATTAACATATCATCGCTGCGTCCCAAGATACGATCCATACGTACAGCCGTACGCCCGCAATTGCATTTTTCATAATGAAGAGATGTTAAATCACGCGTACGATAACGTATCATCGGCATGCCTTCTTTTGTTAATGTAGTAAAAACCAACTCTCCCTGCTCGCCCGGTTTACTTGGGAGCAAGGTGTTGGGATCGATAATTTCCGGAAGGAAATGATCTTCCCACAGATGTGTCCCTTTCTGGCATTGACATTCGCTCCCTACGCCCGGACCGATCACTTCTGTTAAACCATAAATATCGTAAGCCTTAATACCTAACGATTCTTCTATTTCATTACGCATGTTTTCAGTCCACGGTTCTGCTCCGAATATGCCTGTTTTTAATTGAAACTCTTCGCGGGGAATACCCGATTCTTTTATTGTTTCTCCCAAAAACAAAGCGTATGAAGGAGTACAGGTCAGTACTCTCGCCCCAAAGTCGTGCATTAACTGTATTTGCTTCTGCGTATTACCGCTGCTCATCGGTATTACCGTCCCTCCTATATTCTCTACTCCGCCATGCAAACCTAATCCTCCCGTAAACAGTCCATACCCATACGACACCTGCACGATATCATTACGAGTCACCCCGGCTGCGTATAGACAACGGGCTACCGTTTCACTCCATATCGCAAGGTCTTTCCTGGTATACCCTACTACGATAGGCTTACCCGTAGTGCCGGACGAAGCATGCAGGCGGACGATTTCCGACATGGGAACAGCCATCAATCCAAAAGGATAGTTGTCTCGCAAATCCTGTTTTACCGTAAAAGGGAGTTTTGTAATATCATCAATTGATTTAATATCATCGGGGGTTAACCCCATTTCCTGCATTTTCCTTCTGTAAAAAGGCGTATTATGATAAGCATGTTCTACAACCCGCTTCAAACGGATGCTTTGTAATTTCTGCATCTCTCCGCGCTCCATGCACTCGATAGTTTCATTCCAAATCATGATTTATAAAGATAAGTTTATTAGTTAGTAATAAAGAACGACTACAAAGTAATAACTTTTTTCAAAGCAAGCCTCTTTTACTATCAAATAATTATTTTTTTCAGAAGCGAAAGGCCTCAAGGAATAGGCCGGCCGGGTAAATATTTACCGTATTTGCCATCTACAATCACCTCTTTTACCGCTTTCAGATAGCCAAAGCCATTTTGCATATCGGGCAGGAGGTAACTGCCTTCTACCCATTCGTTCCAAGCATTGATGGTGATCAGGGGAGGCTGTTCCGGATGGCTGTCTGCATATATCTTTGCTTTGTAAAGCAAAGCTGCAAAACTTTCCGGTGTATTGTAATAATGAACTACATCATGTATGCCTTTTGCAGGGAAACGCGGCGTGTCATCCCAACCAATGGAAACGCAAGGGAACAGAGGTACATCCAGTATGGAATCCATTTGTTCTCTTATCTTCACCGAATTATCAGCATACGTCAGGTAATTTTCGTTCATTCCTCCCATATTGTACATCGCAACGCTATTAAAGCCCATTTCCGTTACTTTTTCAGCAAACCGGGCGGCCGTTTCTTCCGGCATAATAGCGCCTCCGCCCTGATTCCATTGAATATGCAAATCAGGGAATCCGGCTTTCTTCACTTCTTCCCTGAAATAATCCAACGCTTTCCGTGATTCTTCAATACTTCCGCCGAAACCTTCTACTAAATTTTCTATACTGAATATGGAGAAGACCGGTTTGCCGTCAATCTTAAAGTAGTTAGGTTGTTTGAAATATTGCCTTATGACCCTTTCTACAATAAGCTTGAAATCGTCCCAGCCTACAGCGCCGTCCCAAAGTAACGACGCGTCATCCTTAAACTTATGTACATTCCAATAATTTCGCTTTACATCATGATTGGCCCACATGATATAAAATTGCATCCTGGAATGATTGTTTGCTTTCAGGAAACCATCATTAAGAGCGCTTTCCAAGAAAGGGCCGCCATCAAACCAATACCAGTCATAAACAAAGATATTAACGCCATGGTCAACAGCCATGTCAATCCATTTTTCTACTACTTTGGGGTCATTATCCATCCCATAACCATATAGCGGCAAACGGGGCTGACAATGTCCTTCAAAACGAGCATCGCCTTTTTTAATTACTTCCCACTCGCCGGTTTTTTCAGGCCAAAGCATATCGCCGAAACGTTCGTCGTGATGACATGACGGCCAGACATAGGCAGCTACATAATAGTTGGTTTTCCGAACACAGGAAACAAAGAAAGAACTTATAAATATCCCTGCTACCAATAATAATAGAGAGAGCATGTTCAAATTAACAGCCTTTTTTAGTTTCATATTGATACCTCCTACTCCTCTTTACTGCTTTAACCAGCGCTATGCTAAAACAAAGAAAGAACACAGCAAATAGATGAGCATTGCCATTAGAGCGCTTACGGGGATGGTGAGTGTCCAGGCTATTAAAAGGTCTTTTGTTACTCCCCAACGGACAGCCGAGAGACGTTTAACGGCGCCTACTCCAATGATGGCCCCGGTTATTGTGTGCGTTGTGCTCACCGGTATCTTCAGGATTTCTGTGATAAAAAGAGTGATGGCGCCCGACGTTTCGGCTACAACGCCTTCCAGTGGGGTTACTTTCGTTATTCTTGTGCCTACTGTCTTTACTATTCGCCAGCCGCCCGACATCGTTCCGAGGGCAATCATGCTAAAACAGGCTAAAGGCACCCAAACGGGAATGTCGCCGATATCCGTTATTTCTCCTACGGAAAAAAGGGCGGCGGCAATAATACCCATTACTTTCTGGGAATCATTAAGCCCATGCCCCACGCTGAAAAGAGCGGAAGAAACCAATTGCAAATGCCTGAACCATGTTTCGGCTTTATGAGGCTTGGCGTTTCTCCAGAAATACAGGGTGAAATACGTTAATATCACGGCTATAAACATACCGATCAATGGAGCCAGAAAGATAAAAGCGGCAATTTTAAGAATCACTAATCCCTGAATGGAAGTAAATCCTGCGCTTGCAATGGCGGCTCCGGCAAATCCGCCGATCAAGGTGTGCGACGACGACGACGGTATCCCCAACCACCAGGTGAGCAGGTTCCAGGCGATAGCGGCAATCAAGCCCGAAAAAATAACCGGCAAGGTGATGAATTGCGGTAAAACCGTTTTGGCAACCGTATTGGCTATACCAAATTCTCCAATAATAAACTTGGCGATAAAGAACGCCACAAAATTAAAAAAGGCAGCCCAAAGTACAGCATGGAAAGGCGTAAGCACCTTTGTAGAGACAATCGTTGCTATAGAATTGGCCGCATCATGAAAGCCGTTAATATAATCGAATAATAAGGCTAAAACGATAACGATTATTAATAAAGTCATTTCAGTTCAGTTCAGGAATACTTAATAATAACCGTTCTAATAATCTTACCAACGGCTTCGGATGCATCGGTAGCCCGTTCAAGTTCGTGAAGTATATCTTTCAGCTTAATCACTTCAATGGCGTCTTTTTCATTCGCAAACAAATCTATAAGGAAATGTTCATATACGTCGTCCGCCTTCTTTTCCGCCTGGTCTAACTGTGCGCAATATTCCTTTATTTTATCCGGCCTTTTCTTAAAAGAATCAAGTTCTTCCACAGCCAGCACAAGATAACCTACCGATTCGCGCAGCAAGACGGCTAATTCTGTGGCATTCTCAGGTATTCTTTTCGGATTATATAATACGATACGCTTTGAACAGCTATTTATCAAATCCATGATATCATCCATCTTCGACGAAAGGTTGTTGATATCTTCGCGGTCGAAAGGAGTGATAAACGTATTATTCAATTCTTCAAAGATTTGGCTTTGCACACTATCGGCCTTATGTTCCAATTCTTTAATTTGTATATAATAACGCACGGCGTCGTCGTGGGTTGTCACCTTTACACATTCAATAATTAAGTCGGACGCCTTAATTATGATTTCACACATTTCGTGTAACAGCAAAAAAAACTTGTTTTCTTTTGGCTTTAATTTGTCGAATAATCTGTTCATATATGTATTTGTTTAGTGGGTACCGGAATTACATTAAACCCGGTGTATGGAATCAATGCCTGGGGCATTTGGATTCCGTCCGGGGTTTGATTATTTTCCAAGAGCGCCGCAACGATACGGGGCAAAGCCAAAGCGCTGCCGTTTAGCGTATGGCATAACTGTATCTTTTTGTTGTCATCACGATAACGGCATTTCAACCGGTTGGCCTGATAATCTTCAAAATTAGATACCGAGCTAACTTCCAGCCACCGTTTCTGAGCGGCGGAATATACCTCGAAATCGAATGTCAAAGCAGAAATAAAACTCATATCCCCGCCACATAAACGGAGGATACGCCAGGGTAATTCCAGTTTGTTTACCAACGACTGTACATAATCAACCATTTCCTGTAAAGATTGATACGAATGTCCGGGCTTGTCTATGCGGACAATCTCTACTTTGTCAAACTGGTGCAGGCGGTTCAGCCCGCGTACATCCTTACCGTATGAACCGGCTTCGCGGCGAAAACAAGCGGAATAGGCTGTATTCATAACCGGTAAATCGGCCTCATTCAATATCACATCCCGATAGATATTGGTTACCGGAACTTCTGCCGTCGGGATAAGATACAGATCGTCTTGCGTAGCGTGATACATCTGCCCTTCCTTGTCGGGCAATTGCCCGGTTCCATAGCCGGAATCGGCATTCACCACATAAGGAGGCTGGATTTCCAGGTAACCGGCTTCGCGCGCATTGTCAAGGAAGAAATTAATTAATGCCCGCTGCAAACGGCAACCATATCCTTTATATACGGGAAAACCGGCGCCTGCTATTTTTACGCCAAGCTCAAAGTCTATCAAATCATATTTCTTCGCCAAGTCCCAATGAGGCAGGGCGCCTTCTTCAAGTTCGGGAACAACTCCGCCTTGTTTTACGATTTCATTGTCATCCGCCCCTTTGCCTCCGGGAACGGAGTCGTGCGGCAGATTGGGTATCAACACCAGCAGTTCATGCAATTGTTGTTCCGCTGAATTTTTTGTTTCATCAAGGATTTTATTACCCTCTTTCATTTCCGCCACGCGCAAACGGGCAGCTTCGGCTTCGGTTTTCTTACCGTCTTTCATCAACCCGCCAATCGCTTTCGACAGGTTATTTACTTCAGCCAGGTTGGCGTCTAATTGTTGCTGGGTTTCCCTGCGCGTTCTATCTAATTCTATAATCCGGTCAATTATTTCTGTCGCATCAAAATGCTTTTTAGTCAATTTACGGATTACCTCATCTTTATTTTCTGTGATAGCTTTTATCGTCAACATATCGTCTATGTGTAATTTAAGGAAACAAAGATAAGTAATATTAAGAAAATAACATACCTGTTAATCAAAAGTATTTTTCGCGCATACTCCATTGCCCGTTTGTATTGAATGAAATCGTATGCCTTATTTTACCCTTCCGCCGGTTATCCAGTTACGTAAATAATAAGGGTCGTTCAAATCGCTTACGATAACGCCCCGGGAAGTACTTGCATGTACAAAATGTTGATTTTTAAGATAAATCCCCACATGATTCGGGATATTTTTCTTACCGCCGCCTGTCCTGAAAAATACCAGATCGCCTTCCTGTAATTTCCTCCTGCTTATTTTTCTGCAGTTATACTTTAGCATGTCGGCGGAAGAGCGTTTTAATTTCTTTCTGTAAACTTCCTTATAAATTTGTACTGTCAAGCCCGAACAATCAACGCCTCTCCGGGTATTTCCTCCATATCTATACCTTACTCCCAGCCATTTGGATGCTTCCGTATATAAATGCAGATTATCTCTATTGGTAACCGGCAAACCAAACCTGCGGGATAGTTCCCTTGGCGTATTCGCCTCAGCCGGAACATGCTTAGCCGTTTTGCAAGAAGTAGCCAACAAGGTTACGATAAAAGATAAAATAACTAAAACCTGCCTGTTTCTCATCCGCTTATTTATTGTTTCATGCAAACATAAAAAAAATATATAACTATTCAGCTCCCGGAAGCTGAAAAACAGGCAGGAAATACAAAGAATACAAGGCCGGGAAGAAAAAATAAGGAGGAGGAAAGGAAACCGGGCTGTTTTACAATATGCTACCATTAAGGCTTAGTCACTGACAGATTGTAAGGAATTTGTGTTTTCAGCTAACGGGTGTTTTATACGGGCAGGGGGAATCCAGAGGGCGATTTAGATTGTCTTCGTAATCAAATGAGCCGGTATTGCCTGTTTTGCGAGAGGATTCCGGAAAAACATGGCGGAGGCTTCAGGAAAGGATTATGATGCTTTTACAAAAGCATTGAGATGTCTTTATAAAAGCATCACAAAGACTTGGTGAAGACATCGCCATGAAAAACCGGAAGGCCCGGAAGCGCCCGGAAAAGTGGCTTTCAATGGCTCGGAACGGCGCTGGAATAACTATTTTCACCCACTGTTTTTATTGAGCAGACAGATAGCGAATCACTGCTTTTTTCTTTATTTTATATCCGTACATGACTAATTGGCGAACATATAGTTAGCGCTTCCTTTCTTTTCACGTTATTTTGTCAAAAGGCAAGCGCCAAATACAGCGTGTTTTCAGAGGTTATACTGGATTAGCGTACAAATAAGCGAGACAGGGAGGGGGTAAAATAACAAAATGACAAAACAGCAAAATGACAGAAAACCAAAGTTCCCCCACATGAGAAAGTACACAGGTGAATCCCGGGGAATTATTCTGATTGGCTGGAACTGTGGCTGTGTTCAATCGACGGGCGGTCTTCAATGTCCCGGAAAAAATTCTTTACAAAAGCCGTTCGCTTTTCGCTGAATGTTTTGCCATCAGGCAGTTCGGTGTTGTACATCTTATGAATAAAATCGAGATGAAGTTCGTCGAACAACACTTGCTTCAGTACCGGTATCTGTTCGATGTCAACGTCGTAGAAGAAGCTTATTTTATCCATGCCGAGGTATTTAATGTCGTCTTGCGAGAGATGCAGGCGTTCACAGATCAGATGTCCTTCGGGCACGTTGTAGCTGAGCAGTGGCAGGAAGGTCAGTATAAACAAACCGTCTCCTTCTATCGTAAAGGCGAAATAGCCGATGGTCTTCACCTTGGACTTATGGAGCATGAGGCAGGCGATATACAGCCTTCCGTCGGTTCCGCGCACCACACTTGGATGAATGAGCGAAATAAACAGCAACTGGGTGCGGACAACAGGGTGCAGCGTGTCGATGCGTTCCTTAAAGCGGTGAATGGCGTGCGACTGGATGTATATGTCAAGCTCGCGGTCGTGTTTAATGCCGGGAAAGAGTTTACTCAAGGCAATGCTGGTGCCCATACTGGGAGTCTGGTCTATCGGGCCGAAGAACACGCGGAATGCGATATGCTCCTTGTCGTGGTATTTGAAATGCCGTATCTGACATTCGTGCGTTGTGATATACATCATGTTATGGATTACCGGATTGTTGTTATGCTTCATCTCCGGGATGCACGGCGCCAGGCCGTAGATGCGGAAGTTTGGCTGCGAAAGAGACATCAGCGATGTTTTGACCGACGAGAGCATTGTGTCAAGACCATCCGTTATCATTTTCTTCTCATCCATGGCGTTGAACACCCGTTCGATTCTTTCCGCTTGCTCCGGCGGGAAGGTGTTGCTCTGCAAAGCATTTCCGAATGACATCATCAGGGAGAGTCCTACGGTTACCACATCCATCAAAGTAACTTCGTTTGCTTCGTCGAAAAAGTTCTTTTTCATCGTCAACGTCAAGTTGTACTGTATATAGGCTATGAATGGTTTCGGCACTTTGTGTCCCGGCATACAGGCAACATACGGAGGCATGGTTACGAAACGGAATATATCTTGCCGCTGGCGTTTGGTGAATGTATCCAGCAACGATTCGTCTTCGCCGAGCGCCCGTAAAATGCGCCGTGCTGTTGCAAAACTTGCCTCCAGGTAACTCTTGGACGGTTTGAATCCAAGACGCGGCTGCGGTTGCGGAGTTTTCTTTCTTTTCTTATTCTTTGCCATCGTATTAACTTTTATCTGTATTTTGGGGGATAAAGATACGTTTTTAATCTGTTAAAGTAGAAATAGAAGTAATAATGACTTGGAAAAAACAGTACTTTTGCTCCTCTGTGTAATTGCAGTTTATCAAGAAACAACTTAAATCATGACACAAAAACGACTATTATCCGCCAACACTACGCTGAAACAAACAACAGGCGATTATTCCTTGATTATCGTCGGTTCTTTTTTGCAAGCGTTAAGTTATGTGGTATTTCTTGCTCCTTATAAAATTGTTCCCGGAGGGGTGTACGGTATTTCTATCGTTATTCATTATGTAACAAAGGGGATGTTCCCGTTTTTCCCGGACGGGTTGCCCATGGGGGTTATGGCGCTGTGCTTTAATATACCCTTGCTGATATTGGCCATGAAGAAGCTGGGGCTGTCTTCCGGGCCGAAAACGATCGTAACATTCTTATTGATCTCTGCTTTTACCGATTCGTTATCCTTTCTGCTGGGCGATACGCCTTTAGTGGAGAACGACCGGTTTATAGCCTGCTTCTATGGGGGAGCTATCCTGGGATTGGGCGTAACCTGCATATTCAGGGCGCACAGCACAAGTGCGGGTACAGACGTATTGGCAAGGGTTATTGCGCAGGATACTAATATAAAGGTGAGCAATACGATCATTCTGCTCGACTCCGCCATTGTATTATTGGGCTTGCTTGTATTCCGGGATTGGGCTGTTCCTTTATACTCCTGGTTTACTATTTTTGTGTATGGAAAAGTGGTGGAAATGTTTCAAACGGAAAATCCGAACCGGGCTGTCTTTATCGTCTCCGCCAAAACACAGGAAATCAAAGAACTTATTGTAGACAGAATGGGCATGAGGGGAACCTTCCTGCACGGCAAAGGCATGTATGAAGGGAAAGAAAAGGAAATTATATTTACCATAGCCGAGCGTAAAGACCTCCCACGCCTTAAAAATGAGATAAAAGCGATTGATTCAAATGCTTTTGTATCTACGATGCACGCCAGTAAAGATTCTCCCCCTCCCGGAATTTAAGCTGTTGCTTAATCACTAATTAATCGTTACATTTGTGCCATTTTTCAATCGAATAGTCATTTTTAATTACTAATTATTACAAAATGCCCAACATCTCACAACGGGGAGTCAATATGCCGGCTTCTCCTATCCGCAAGCTCGTTCCGCTCGCCAATAAGGCTAAAGCAAAAGGTATCAAAGTATATCACCTGAATATCGGACAGCCCGATTTGCCCACGCCCCAAGTAGCGATGGAATCCCTGAAGCATGTAAACCGTAAAGTGTTAGAGTATTCGCCCAGCGAAGGTATCCTTAGTTTTCGTAAGAAATTAGTACAATACTACGCCAAGTTCAACATCCATGTGAATGTAGAAGATATTATCATCACTACCGGAGGTTCGGAAGCCGTTCTCTTTTCGTTTATGGCCTGCCTCGACCCCGGCGATGAAATTATTGTCCCCGAACCGGCTTATGCCAATTATATGGCTTTCGCCATTTCGAGCGGCGCCGTAATTAAAACAATCCCCTCGCACATTGAAGACGGTTTCGCCCTCCCTTCCATGGATAAATTTGAGGCTTTGATTACCCCTAAGACAAAGGCCATCCTGATATGTAACCCGAATAATCCTACAGGTTACCTCTACACACAAGAGGAAATGCACCAAATACGCGATATCGTAAAGAAATATGATCTGTTCCTTTTCTCAGACGAAGTATACCGTGAGTTTTGTTATACGGACACCCCTAATATCTCTTCTTTCCATTTAAAAGGAATAGAAAATAATGTAGTACTGGTAGACTCCGTATCCAAACGATATAGCGAATGTGGCATACGCATAGGAGCCCTTATTACAAAGAATGTACAGATAAGGGAAAATGTAATGAAATGGTGTCAGGCAAGATTAAGCCCGCCGTTAATTGGGCAGATTATTGCCGAGGCGTCTCTTGATACTCCTGAGTCATATATGAATGAGGTATATAACGAATATATCCAACGCCGGGATTTTCTTATCGAAGGGCTGAACCGTATTCCGGGATGTTATTCTCCGCTGCCTATGGGCGCCTTTTATACGGTGGCTAAACTTCCCGTTGACAACGCCGATAAATTTTGCGCCTGGTGTTTGAGCGAATTTGAATATGAAGGGCAAACCGTTATGATGGCGCCGGCCTCGGGCTTCTATACAACGCCCGATATCGGGCAAGACCAGGTGCGCATTGCTTATGTCTTAAATAGGGAAGACCTGGCTAAAGCGCTGACGGTATTAGAAAAAGCATTGGAAAGATATAATCAATCATGAGAAATTTTGAACTCTTCATAGCGAAAAGAATCCATTTCAGTAAAGAGGGAGGCCAACAGGTTACGCCTCCGGCCGTTCGCATTGCTATGACAGGTATCTCATTGGGATTGGCCGTTATGATTCTTTCAATTGCCATTATTATCGGTTTCAAGAAAGAAGTACGGAATAAAGTAATCGGCTTTGGTTCTCACATCCAGCTAACTAATTTCGATAGCAATACGTCTTATGAATCTACCCCCGTTGCCATAAGCGATACGTTGATGGGCGAATTATATGCTTATCCGGGCATACGCCATGTAGAACCCTATGCTACCAAACCCGGAATATTGAAAACAGAAACGGATTTTCAGGGAATTATCCTTAAAGGAGTTGACGATCAGTTTGATTGGACGTTCTTTCGCAACAACTTAAAAGAGGGAGAACTGTTTACTATTGATCCGGAGAAAAACACGACGGATGTAATTATTTCGCGATACCTGGCCAATTTACTGCAATTAACGGTAGGCGATTCTTTCCTCTCCTACTTCGTACAGGAAGATATAAGGGCGCGCAGGTTTACAATAACCGGAATTTACGAAACCGGCTTTACCGATTATGATGAGCTGTTTGTTATCTGCGACATTAAGCAGGTTCGCCGGTTAAACGGATGGGATAACGACCAGGCAAGCGGCCTGGAATTATTGGTAGACGATTACGAAAAGCTGGATCAAACGGCTGAAGACCTGTTCTTCTATATGGCGGAAAAAACCGACCGGCTGGGAAATACCTATTTCGTCCGTTCCGTAAAAGACCTGAATCCAATGATATTTAACTGGCTGGACATATTGGATATGAACGTAGTTATCATTATCATCATCATGCTGGCCGTTGCCGGTTTTACGATGATATCCGGATTACTCATTATCATCCTGGAGCGGACAAACATGATTGGCATCCTCAAAGCATTAGGGCATACGAATGCCGGTATTCGCAAGGTATTCTTATACATCTCCTTCTTTCTTATCGGAAAAGGGATGCTATGGGGGAATATCGCGGGGATACTCCTATGCGCTATCCAGCATTACACACATCTCATAAAGTTAGACCCGGCTACTTATTACTTAGACGCCGTTCCGATAGATTTGAGTATCCGGTCGCTTATCCTGCTAAATACAGGAACGTTGGTCGCCTCTATGTTAATGATGCTGGGGGCTTCTAACCTGATAAGTAAAATAGAACCGGCGCGGAGTATACGTTTTGAATAAGTAAGGCCTTACTTATTTGTTACTGATTGTAAAAGTATAATCTTTTTTACCTCTGAATAGCCTGTATATATAAATGTACAGGTCGAATAAGGGCTGGATTATTTCTAACAGAGGCAAGAGGGGGATGCTCATTTTTTGTTGTAACATCGTAGCCGACCTCTTTAACACAACAGCCTTTATTGTAAATAATAACATATAACATACCAGCGCTATCCCGCTCACAACAAGATTTCCCTCTAATCCCAAAACAATTGAAGTAATAACGGCAAGTAAAAACAAAAGAAACGCAGCCTTTTCCGTTCGATAGAAATACAACTGCCAGCCTTTATAATGGCGCTGCGTTGCGGCACGGGATATCTTCATGTTTTTCCAGATAGCAAACCGTTCAACCGGCGCCATTTTCGTAATACTTTTTTTAGAATATTCCACCTGCGTATTCAGGCTGTTGGCTGTTTCGTTAACAAATAAATCATCATCCCCTGCATGAAGGCTCAAGGATTTGCTGAATCCTTTATGCTCAAAGAACAACTGCTTCCGGTACGACAGGTTTTTACCATTTCCTCCAAACGGATTGTTTTTCAGGGCGGATGATATATATTCCAGCCCATTTATCAAATTATCATAGGAGATCAGCTTATGGAGAAACCCTTCCCCTTCCGTATATGCACAAAAACCTAAAACGAGGCTTGTGCCGTTTGTATAATTTTGTACCATCGCCCGAATCCAGTCTTTACTGATGGGATGGCAATCGGCTTCCGTAAATAAAAGGACGTCATTCTTCGCCGCTTTTATTCCGAGGGTAAGAGACAGTTTCCTGCGGCTAAGATATTTTGATTCCTGTGGGATAAACGTATGATACAAATGCGGACAATCATGCTCAAAGAGCTTGAGCACATCATCGCTTTCGTCGGTAGAACCATCGTTTATAACGATTACTTCATACGAAGGATAATCCTGCGACAAAAGCGACGGCAGATATTTCCTGAGATTGTACGATTCGTTCCTGGTATAAACGATAACAGATACCGGCGGAGTAGTTTCCGCCCCGCGATTCCTGTCCGCCGCCCGCATCTTCGCCTTCATCTTCTTATAAGGACGGTTATAAGTTATTACATAGCACAACAACTGTACTGTCAATAGTGCAATAACTACGCCTGTTGCTATCCATTCAGGAAAATTAAACACAAAGAACCCTTCCATTGCATATAATTATAAAGTATCGGAAAAGTAAGGCTTTGGCAATTTACGGCAGTTGTATTGAGACGCCATAATCTCGCCGTAAGCGCCGGCAGAACGTAAAGCGATATAATCGCCACGATGCGCTTTGTTTAATTCCACCTCTTTACCAAACACATCCGAAGATTCACAAATAGGGCCTACTACATCATAAAGCGCTGTATTTTCACTGCTTGAAATATTTTCAATCCGATGGTAGGCGTCATACATAGCCGGGCGTATCAACTCTGTAAAACCGGCGTCAAGGATAACAAACTTCTTCGTCTCTCCTTCTTTCACATACAGTACCTGCGAGATGAGCGAACCGCATTGGGCTACGATTGAACGACCCGGTTCAAAATGTATCTTCTGCCCGGGGCGTACGTTCAATAATTTATGAATAACAGCAAAATAGTTATCAAACGCCGGAACAGGCAAATGGTTCGGATGATAATAATCAATACCTAAGCCCCCCCCGAAATTTATATTTTCGACGTACAGCCCGCGCGCTTCCAAATCGTCCTGTATTTCATTCGCCCGGATAGACAGGTTCTGGAAAGAGGACATATCCGTGATTTGCGAACCGATATGGAAATGGATGCCAATCAACCTCACATGCTTCATCTGCAACAACTCATCGATTACGGTATTCAGTTGCCCCAGATTGATTCCAAACTTATTCTCTTTCATTCCGGTAGTTATCTTTGCATGGGTATGTGCATCAACCTCCGGATTAATACGTAAAGCAACCGGCGCCACCTGTCCTTTTATAGCGGCAAGCTCGTCTATTATCCTTAGTTCGGCCAATGATTCTACATTAAAGCAGAAGATATGATTGTCTAATCCTGCATTGATTTCCCAATCGGCCTTCCCCACTCCGGCAAATACAATTTGTCCGGAAGGAATACCCGCAGCCAGGGCCGCCTGTATTTCGCCTCCACTCACGCAATCGGCTCCCAGTCCATTTTCTGCTATGATGGAAAGTATACGGGGATTCGCATTCGCCTTTACGGCATAGTGTATGTGATAATTATATTTACCAGCCTCGCTTTTTACCACATTCAGCGTTTCTTTCAGCAATTCTACATCATAGTAATAGAAAGGCGTTTGAAGTGTTTTAAATTTCTCAACGGGAAACGTTCCTTTTAGCATATCCGTACTCATTTAATTAAACAAATGCAGGCTTAATGCCTGTAAGGCTCTTTTCTTATCAGACGATTTAACCAATAAGGAAACATTATAATTGCTTCCCCCGTAAGAAATCATCCGTACGGGAATATCCATTAAGGCATTTATAATACTTGCCTCAAAACCTACATTATCCCATTCCAAATCGCCAACGACACAGATGATTACCAGGTCTTCATCTACCGTTACCGTTCCATATTTTTTAAGGTCGTCTACTATTTCGTCTAAACGTTTACGGTTGTCTATCGTACAGGATACGCCTACTTCCGATGTAGTTACCATATCAATGGGCGTTTGATAGTTTTCAAATATTTCGAATACTTTACGAAGAAAACCGGTAGCCAGCAGCATACGGCCGCTCTTCACCTTTATCGCCGTAATATTGTCTTTTGCCGCTACGGCCTTGATTTTACCTTTTTCCGTTTCATTAGAGATTAAGGTTCCCGGCATTTCCGGTTGCATCGTATTCAATAAACGAACCGGAATGTTATTTAGCTTGGCCGGAAGGATGCAGGTAGGATGCAGTATTTTCGCTCCGAAATAAGCCAGCTCGGCCGCTTCTTCAAAATGAAGCTGGCGTACAGGCGATGTGCTTTCCACATAACGCGGGTCGTTATTGTGCATTCCGTCAATATCCGTCCATATCTGAATTTCGCCGGCATGCACAGCCGCCCCTATTAAAGATGCGGTATAATCGCTTCCTCCGCGCTGAAGATTGTCTATCTCTCCATAAGCATTCCTGCAAATATAGCCTTGGGTAATATATAAATCGGCTTCTTTATTTTCGGCCAGCAACGCGGAAAGTTTTTCTTTAATATAGATAGGGTCTGGTTCTGCATTTTTGTCTGTACGCATATAGTCTAATGCGGGCAAAAGAACCGATTTCACTCCTGATTCATTCAGGTATAAATTCATCATACCGGTAGAGATTAATTCTCCCTGCGCCAATACAACACGTTCTTCAAACAGCGTAAAAAGGTCTTTGGTGAAAGTACGTATGTAATCAAAATGACGGGATATCAATTCTTTCGCTCTCTGTTTATATTCTGCGGCGCCGTAAAGCTCGTCTGCATGTTTATAATAAGTAATAGCGAGCTTGTTGATTATTTCGTTAGCGCCGTCGGGATTCTTCTTGTACAGATAATCAGAAATCTCAACCAGTGAATTAGTAGTGCCCGACATAGCAGACAATACAACGATGTTACGCTTTTCTGCCGTAATTAGCTTCGCAACACTTTTCATTCTTTGCGCCGAACCTACAGAAGTGCCGCCAAATTTTAAAACCTTCATCTTTTACTGTATTAAATTGTTTTTCTTTACTTTAAAAACATTACAAAGTTATATAAAAAATCATTCCCTTATATCGCTAAGGCAACCATTCTCGCATTTCACGATGCGGGCCGGGAAATTACGTACGAGCGTATAGTTATGGGTAGTCATGATTACGGCCGTCCCTTTTTTACATATATCGTGAAGAAGTTGTACGATCTGTGCGCTTGTTTCGGGGTCGAGGTTTCCGGTAGGCTCGTCGGCCAATATCAGCCGGGGGGCATTTAATAAGGCGCGGGCAATCACGATGCGTTGCTGTTCGCCTCCCGATAACGCATGAGGCATTTTGTAGCCTTTAGTGGGCATGCCTACCTGGTGGAGCACATAGCTGATACGGGCTGATATTTCATCTTTTTTCTTCCAGCCGGTAGCTTTTAATGCAAATTCCAGGTTTTTCTCTACGATACGGTCTGTCAGCAGTTGGAAGTCCTGGAATACAATACCCAGCTTTCTGCGCAGACAGGGTATTTCTTTCCGTTTAATTTTCAGCAGATCGTATTCCATTAAACGGGCATGCTCCCCACTCAGCGGCGCCTCGCAATATAAGGATTTCAATAAACTGCTTTTGCCGGAACCTACTTTGCCTATCACATATAAAAACTCGCCGTTATGAAGCGTAAGCGAAGCATTCCGTAAAATAACATTTTCGTCGCGTTTTATTTCTATATTATCCAGCCGGAGCAACAGATCGTCTTCCATACATTTATTCTTTATGCCTTTTCATTAATTCGCGCGACAGGTCTTCTATACGAAGCCCTTTAGCGGTAAGCAGCACTATCAGGTGATAAATCATATCAGACGCTTCATAAATAAAGCCTTCTTCCGTACCGTTTGTTGCTTCTATCACCGTTTCTACGGCCTCTTCCCCCACTTTTTGGGCCATGCGGTTCACTCCTTTTACAAATAATGAAGTAGTATACGAGCCTTCGGGCATTTCCTGCCTGCGCTGTTCTATAAAGTTTTGAAGATATTTCAGGAACATCACATCTTCCCTGTTTTGTTCTCCGAAGCAGGTGTCATTTCCGGTATGGCAAACAGGGCCGGCCGGGTCGGCTTTTATCAGCAGGGTGTCTGTATCGCAGTCTGCCAGTATTTGCTTTACCCGCAGGAAGTTTCCGCTTGTTTCGCCTTTCGTCCACAAACGGTTTCTGGTGCGGCTGAAAAAGGTTACTTTCCCTGTGCTTTTTGTCTGTTGATAAGCTTCTTCATTCATAAAACCCAGCATCAACACTTTATTCGTTTTGTTATCCTGGATAATGGCAGGAATCAGTCCTCCCGCCTTGTCGAAATCTAATTTCATTTATTTAATGTCTTTTTATATTCGTACATTCACGCCTTCTTTTAACAGATATTGTTTCAGCCCTGCTATCCCTATTTCTCCAAAATGAAATACGCTGGCTGCCAGGGCTGCGTCTGCTTTTCCTATTGTAAACGTATCGCGGAAATGCTCTTTTTCGCCGGCGCCGCCCGAAGCGATAACCGGTATATGCAGCCGGCCGGCCAATGCCGCCAGGGCTTCATTGGCATAGCCTGCTTTCACGCCGTCGTGCGTCATACTTGTGAACAGGATTTCGCCGGCTCCGAGATTTTCTGCTTCAACGGCCCAGTCATACAGTTTTTTACCGGCAGGGATACGCCCTCCGTTTAAATAACATATCCAATCGTTATCTTCATAATTGGCGTCGATGGCCACTACGCATACCTGGCTTCCAAAGTTTTTGGCTATTTCTTCTACTAATGAGGGATTACGGAGCGCGGCGGAATTGACCGATACTTTGTCGGCCCCGGCATTCAGCAAACGGTCTACGTCTTTTATCTCGTTAATTCCCCCTCCTACCGTAAAAGGGATGTTTATACAAGCGGCCACTCTGCGCACTAATTCCGTAAAGGTTTTACGCCCTTCATGCGAAGCTGTAATGTCCAGGTATACCAGTTCGTCGGCGCCTTCGCGGCTATAGTGGGCGCCTAATTCCACCGGGTTGCCGGCATCGCGGAAATTCACAAAATTTATACCCTTTACCGTTGTTCCGTCTTTTATATCCAGGCAGGGGATGATTCTTTTTGCCAGCATATTGTTAATCATCATAGTTGTCTGTAAACCGTATCAGTTCTTTCAGCCGGATACGCCCTTCATAAATGGCCTTGCCAAAAATAACGCCGGGTATTCCCGCTTGTTCCAGCTTTTCAATATCTGCAACCGAGCTTACTCCGCCGCTTGCTATCACATACAAACCGGGCAAGGTCTCTTTTATTGTCTTATACAGATTGATGGCAGGGCCTTCCAGCATACCGTCTTTACTAATATCGGTACTGATTACTTTTGTTATACCTTTATTATAATAGGAGTGTATGAAGGGCACAATCTCCTGGGCGGTGGTCTCTTCCCAGCCGCTTATCGCTATCTGGCCGTTTCGGGCGTCTGCTCCAAGTATGATTTTTTGATTGCCGTATTTGGTTATCCACGAAGTGAACGTTTCGGGGTCTTTTACGGCGATGCTGCCGCCTGTTACCATTTGTGCTCCGCTTTCAAAGGCTGTTTCCAGGTCGCTTTCATGCGTAAGCCCTCCTCCAAAATCAATAATGAGCGACGTATGTACGGCGATTCTTTCCAGTACACGGTAATTAACGATACGGCCTTTGCGGGCGCCGTCCAAATCTACTACATGCAAGCGGCGTAAACCATAATCTTCAAACATTTTGGCTACCTCCAGCGGGTCTTCATTATACACTTTCTTTGTATTGTAGTCTCCCTGGGTAAGCCTCACGCACTTTCCGTCGATTAAGTCGATAGCCGGAATCAGGTCAATCATACGTTTGTTATAATCTTAAAAAGTTTTCCAATATCTTTTCTCCTGCCGCTCCGCTCTTCTCCGGATGGAACTGGGCAGCATAATAATTGCCTTTTTGCAGGGCGGCGCTAAAGGGTAAAATATACTCTGTAACGGCAGCCGTACAGCTATTTACGGGCACATAATAACTATGTACAAAATAAACGAACTGCCTCTCTTGTTCTTTGGTAAAAAGCCCTCCTCCTTCTTCCACAATTGATAATGTATTCCAACCGATATGGGGCACTTTGTCTTCATGCTTTTGGGGGATAAAGCGTTTTACTTCGGCATCAAAGATATCCAGGCATCCGGTATCGCCTTCTTCGGAATACCTGCACATCAGCTGCATCCCCAGGCAGATACCCAATACGGGCTGCCGCAGGTCTTTAATCAGCAAATCCAATTTTGTATCTTTCAGATAATTCATGGTAGTGCGGGCTTCGCCTACCCCCGGGAAGATTACTTTATCTGCTTTTAACAACGCTTCGGGCGCTGCCGTAACAACGGGAGAGATTCCCAAACGTTTCAGGGCATAATCAACCGAATAAATATTTCCCGCATTGTATTTTATAATGGCTACAACCATCTTTTTTGCTTATAAATATAATGATCAGGTTGCAAAAGTAACAATTATATTCCATGATAATTACCTTTTCGTAACTTTGTTGCAAAATAACTGCCTGGTGAAAAATAAACTTTCAACCTGTCTGTCTCAACCGGCTCCGGTAAATGATAAACCGGGGCTGTCGGTTTTGCTCTGTGTAATTACGGTTGTTTTCATTTACTTCCCTGTGATGACACAATTACCGGAGTATTTCCCGATGGGCTTTTTCGTTGATTTGTTTGCCGTCCTTACCATTGGCATCATACCGCTGAGATTTATAACGTAGCCGGTAATGCGCAAGGGTACAGGCTGTCAATCCATGATACTGCGAAAGAAATACCTGTTTCCCGTTCTTACCTTAACGCTATAAAGGATATTTTGCGCTAAACCTCCTCCTGAGGGCTTGGGCAGTCTATTGCGGGCTGCGCCCAAGCCTTCCGCCTTTGCCGGCATAGTTAGAGACACAGGGATACATCCGGCGACGGGCATTATTCCACCAAAGCTCCAAGGGCCGGCAGCAAAGCCCGATGAGCCGTCCCCCCCAGGCTCCTGCTGTCGGCCCCCAGGCTCCTGCTGTCGGCCCCCAGGCTCCTGCTGTCGGCCCCCAAGTTCCCGATGTCGGCCTCCATGTGGCGGATTTAAAGCTCCATGTGGCGGATTTAAAGCTCCATGTGGCGGATTTAAAGCTCCATGTAGCGGA
>JAIRKZ010000101.1 GCA_031259845.1 Tannerellaceae bacterium
GTAAACCATACAAAATGCAGAAAAAACATGTTTTTAGAAAGCCTTTGATTGATTCTGCTGTCTTTTTGTAAAACGTGAACCCTCAAATACAGCGAATATTTACCGGCAACCTTCACTCCGGCCCGAAATACGGGCGGTATTCGACAGTTAATTTGCCAGAATGATAAATTAAGAAGAGGTAATAGCAAATTGTCATCCCTTGCCCACCCCAAAAGAAATTTCAGAGGCGGGCTTTCAGTTGGTTTCGTAAGACGATGTAGGATACGATGACCGACAGGGAATCGGCTATCGGAAGGCTAATCCATACCCCCAGTACGCCCAAAAGGGAGGGGAGGATAAGCAGGCAGGGGATCAGGAAGATTGCCTGGCGGGTGAGGGAGAGGAAGATGGCTTTCGGCGCTTTCCCGATAGACTGGAAGAAGTTGACTGCCACCATCTGGAAACCGACGAGGGGGAATACGGCAAAAACAATGTGCAGCCCGTAAACAGACGCTTTTATCAGTTCCCTGTCGGTGGTAAACATCCTTACGATGACGGAAGGGACAAGGTGGCACAGCAGGAAGCCGAACGACGCAATGCCGGCGGCATACATCACCGTAATCTTTAATACTTCTTTTACACGGTCGAACCGGCCCGCCCCGAAATTATAACCTGCAATAGGCTGCATGCCCTGGTTAAGCCCCATGATGATCATGACAAATAAAAAAACGATACGGTTTACTATCCCGTAAGCGCCGATAGCCATATCGCCTCCATATTCTTTCAGGCCGCGATTGATCAGGATAATAATCAGAGACGAGCAGATATTCATCAGGAAAGGAGAGAGGCCAATGCTAAAGATGCTTCCCACAAGGTCTTTTTTTAGTTTATAGACTCCTTTCGTAAAGTGGATGAAATGTTTGGAGTTGGCAAAGTAACAGAGTTGCCAGACAAGGGAAATTACCTGCGAGATAACGGTAGCCCATGCCGAACCCCTGATTCCCCAATCCATTCCGAAGATAAATACCGGGTTCAGGATACAGTTGATCACAACGGAGGCCAGCGTGGCATACATGGAATATTTGGGGGCGCCGGACGCCCGGAGCACGTTGTTCAATCCTAAAAACAGATGCGTCACGACGTTTCCTGTCAGGATAACCTGCATATACTCACGCGCATACGGAAGCGTAGCTTCGCTGGCTCCGAAGGAATAAAGTATCCGGTCTAAGAACGGCAGGCATATAAGCGTGAACGATATACCCAGGATGGCATTTAACACCAGCACATTGCCCAGTATCCGCCTGGCGCCGCCGTAATCCTTTTGCCCTAATTTAACCGAGATAAGCGTGGCGGCTCCCACGCCTACCAACGAACCGAAAGCGGCGGCAAGGTTCATAAGGGGAAACGTAAGGGCCAACCCCGCTATCGCCAGCGCGCCAACCCCGTGGCCGATAAAGATACTGTCTACCATATTATAAATAGACGACGCCGTCATGGCTACGATAGCAGGCAAGGCATATTGTATCAATAATTTGCCGATGCGCTCATTTCCCAGAATTAAAGGTGAATTTTGTCCAGACATACATATATATATAACTGCTTCCTTGGGCAGGCAATAATAAACAGGCGCAAAGGTACGGATAAATTGCCTTTTACCGCTATCTTTGTTAACGATTATCAATGATGGTATGTTATGGCAGAAGAATTAACGGTGAAAAAAGGCGGTAAGGAAGAGATGTATGAAGCGCTGCTTCCGCAGATAGAAGGGTTATTGGCAGGCGAAACGGATACCATTGCCAATATGGCGAATGTAGCGGCGGCATTAAAGCAGACATTTGATTTTTTCTGGACAGGCTTTTATGTTGTAAAAGACGGCGCATTGGTGTTAGCCCCGTTCCAGGGGCCGGTAGCCTGTACGCGCATCGGCTACGGGAAAGGCGTTTGCGGTACGGCGTGGAAAGAAGCCCGGACGGTAATCGTTCCCGATGTAAACGAGTTTCCCGGACATATAGCGTGTAATGCTGCGTCGAAATCGGAAATCGTAGTTCCTTTAATCCGCGCGGATAAAAAAGTAGTTGCCGTCCTGGATATAGACAGCAACTACTATAATAGCTTTGATGAAACGGATGCGAAGTATCTCGAACGGCTTTGCCTCCTGATTAATTAATCAGTTCAATACCTCTATCGTATAAGCGTATGAATATTCTTTATCCATGAAGCGGTACGGGTCGAGGGGTTTGGCTCCCCAGGATTGCAGTCCGCCTACCCCGCGCTGAAACAAGTCAACGCATAGCGCTACTTCATGGCGTGGCGCTATGTCCGAGCTGTGTTGCTGTTTCTTGGTCATTCCCGGGTCTAAATCCGCCGGTATGTTGTTTGTAGCGCTCACCGATAAGGGTTGGGCGCCTTTCACTTTAATGCCGGCCCCTTCTTTATTTGTAAGCGTAAGCCAGCGGACGTCTGTCTTATTCCCCGTTTCCTGCGGGCGGTAATAGGCGAAGGCCTGGTCTTCCACCTTTCCGTTCCATATTCCCATGAAGGCATCGGCGTTCCGGTCTACATAATTTTCCCACGGGCCGCGGCCATACCAGACGAAGTTGTTTAGCTCTCCGGGCAAACCCATTATCATACCGAAGCGGAGCATTTCGGGCAATTCGCCCGGCGATGCTTTGTAATGGGCAGAGGTGGTAAGGCTTCCGTCTTTATTGACGGTGTAGAGGATATCCACCAGGGCGTCTACGCCTTTCAGTTTTACTTCATACGCTATGTTCATCCCATCGTTTGTCAGTTGGGAGCCTTTATAGGCATAGACGGTATTGGCCGTTACGGATTCCCATATACGGTGCGTATATTGCATCCGTTCGCCAAACTCATTATCGGTGAGGGCACGCCAGAAATTCAGTTGCGGCAATCCCCTGAATACGTCTTGTCCCTTATTTTTCATACTCAGCAAGCCACGCCCGTCTGTTGCGGCAAATTCATACTTTACGTCTCCGCTTACTACGATGATTTTATCATCCCTGTTCTCTATGCTGAGCTGGCCGGCAGGAGCGGGCGGGGTAAAATAATTATTCCTGCCGAAAGCAAACTCCCCTTTCGCTACTTCAAAACCTGCGGGTATCAGCTCCGTCTCCTGCTTGCTGAAGGCATATACCTGTACGAAATATTCCGTTCCCGCTTCGGACTGTACGGGCGGCAGCTTCAGGTTTACCTCTTTCGCGCCGCCGGGCGGTATGGATACGTTGAATGCGCCATCGGCATACTTTTCGCCGTTTTTCAGCAATACCCATTTGAAATCATAGTTGTCGGGCGTAAGGGGGGTGAACCTGAAGTCGTTCGTTACCGTAATAAGGCCGCCGTCCGGGTTTTGGGCGTCGAACAATATGTTTTGATATACTTTTTTTACGATGTGGGTATGAGGTATATAATTTTGGTCGGGGCTTACAATCCCGTCCATACAGAAGTTGGCGTCGTTCATCTTGTTATAGCCGCCCAGATCGCCGCCGTATGCCCAATAGGGACGCCCCTGTTCGTCGCGCGCGGGGTATCCGTGGTTGTACCATTCCCAGATAAATCCTCCCTGCATATTTTTGCTTGAACGCATCAGCGTCCAGTATTCCTGAAAGTTTCCCATGCTGTTACCCATCGCGTGGGCGTATTCGCACATAATGTAGGGGCGGCCGAGGTCTTTAGCCGCATCGCGCTCCATATTTTGCCAGGAGGGGTACATGTGGCAGATGATGTCGGTATTCCTGTCGCGCTGGTAGGCCTGTTCGTATTGTACGGGGCGGCTGTTGTCGCGCGCCTTGGCCCAGTCGTACATATCGAAGAAGGCTTTGCCGTTGCTGGCTTCGTTGCCCAGCGACCAGCAGATAACCGACGCATGGTTCTTATCCCTCTCCACGGCACGGATAATGCGGTCTATATGGGCGGCCTTCCATTCAGGGAAATTGGAGACGTTGTCCGGCCCATAGCCCAAGCCGTGCGACTCGAGGTTGGCCTCATCCACAAGGTATATTCCGTATTCGTCGCACAGCTTATACCACAAAGGCTGCTGCGGGTAATGGGAGGTGCGGACGGCGTTTATATTGAGTTCTTTCATCAATTGCAGGTTGCGCATCATTTCTTTCCGGGTTACCACCTGACCTGTATGGGCGTTGAACTCATGCAGGTTTACGCCTTTGATATATATCTTTTGCCCGTTTACGAGCAACTGGCCGTCTTTTATCTCTACCTTGCGGAAACCTATTTTGTGGGAAGTAGATTCTACCACGTTCCCTTTTGCATCTTTCAGCGTGAGGAGCATTGTGTAAAGATTGGGCGTTTCGGCCGTCCATTTCAGCGGGTTCGATACATTTCCCGAAAAGGAAAGGAGGGAGGTTCCATCCGCGGGGATATTCGCTTTCTGCGATTTCTTAAATACCGTTTTCCCGTTTTTATCTGCAACGGATACATCTACGGTTTGCGCCTGGGCGCCGGCAGTATAATTCTTCAGCGTTACGTCTACGCCGAACAGGCCATTCCTGTAACCGGCGTCGAGGCCGGGATGGGCAAAAAAGTCGAGGATACGGGTCTGAGCCGTACTGTACAGGTAGACATTGCGGTTGATACCGCCCAGGCGCCACATGTCCTGGTCTTCCAGATACGAGCCGTCGCTGAACTTATGCACCTCGCAGGCAAACGTATTCCTCCCCTTACGTATATAATTGCTTATGTCAAATTCGGCCGGGCTTTTTGCGTTCTGGGTATAACCTACCTTTTGCCCGTTTACCCATAGATACATAGAGTTTGTACCGCCTTCAAAATGGATAAATACCCGCCTGCCGTCCCATGAATCAGGGATTACGAACTCGTGGCGGTAAGCGGCGGAAGGCGAATCTTCGCGGTCGATATAGGGCGGCTTGGCCCTGAAACCGAAACCTGTATTGACATACATCGGTATGCCGTATCCGTTGAACTCCCAATTGCCGGGCACGGGTATTTCTTTCCAGCCGCTTACGTCATAGCTTTCCTTATAAAAGCCGTCCGGTATTTCCTGCACTTTAGGAACCCAATAGAATTTCCACTTCCCGTTCAAGGACTGGTAGAAGGGAGAAGACGCATAGTCGTCTTCAAGCGCCAACGCTTCCGAAGGATAAGGCAAAGACGTTGCCCGCGTATTTTCTTTATTAACGGCAAATACTTCCGGGTTTTCCCAGTCCGGAGCATTGCTCTGCGCCATCAAACCAACGCTCGACAGCAAAAGGAATAGAAAGATTAAATTTTTCATCAATACACTTTATTTAAGATTATACACAAAATTAGCAAATTCAATTAAAAACGATACGTTACGCGGTAAGATTTTGTACCTTAAAGTATCCGTGTAACGCTGATGCCACATTCGTATAAAGTGTTCAATGCAGTCAGGGATTCGAGAGATAGTTGATTCCCCTGACTGCTTCCGAAAGCTTTGCTTTCAGGCGTTCGGCTTCTCCTTTGCGGATGCGGAGCGTCATTTGGCAATCCATACCGAATTGTTGGGAGATGATGGCGGGGCCAGCTTCTTTTATGATGCGCATGATGCTGTTGAGGCAGGGATATTCGAACGTAAAGGTTATATCTTCGTCTACCGTGCGTTCGATGATTTCGGCATTGGCAATGGCAGCGGCGGCGGCGGAGCGGTACGCTACGATAAGTCCGCTTGTTCCTAATTCGATTCCGCCGAAATAACGGGCTACGAGGATCAACAGATTGGTCAGTGCATGGGAGTTTATTTGTCCGAGGATAGGTTTTCCTGCCGTAGACGAAGGTTCGCCGTCGTCATTTGCGCGGAATGTTTTCCTGTCGCACCCCAGCATGTAGGCCCAGCAAAGATGGCGGGCGTCATAGTATTTTTTGCGGTATATATCCAGCTGTTCCTTTACCTCGTCTGCCGTATGTACCGGGATGGCAAATGCGATAAAGCGGCTTCGCTTTTCGGCGTAATGTCCTTGGGCTGCCTGTTTGATGGTTTTGTAGCTGTCGTCCGCCATTAATCGGGTATATGGGTTTGCTGTTCGTTGCGGAACGCTTCAAAATCTTTCATTATTTCTTCTATTTCCTCTATAAAATAAGGGTCTTTTACGTGTTGCTTAATTGCTTCGTAATAGGCTTTAATTGCAGGAAGCGCACAAATGTCTTGTCCGCGCAGTACGAAATAAGGTTCTTCCTTTTCTACACATTGCTTAATCATTACTATCGGATTCTTCATAAAAAAAGGGTGTTTATCCATGGCAAAGTTCCCCTTTGAGGTACTTGCCTGTGGCTGTTTTACTTTTAATCATTTCTTCGGGGGTTCCGGTAAAGAGTACTTTCCCTCCTTTACGCCCTCCTTCGGGGCCCATATCAATCAGGTAGTCGGCACATTTAATCACATCCAGGTTGTGCTCAATTACAAGTACCGTGTTTCCCTTGTCTACCAACTTGTTCAGTACGCCGAGCAGGATGCGGATGTCTTCAAAATGAAGCCCCGTTGTCGGTTCGTCTAATATATACAGCGTCTTGCCGGTATCCCGTTTGGCCAGTTCGGTAGCTAATTTTACCCGTTGGCTTTCGCCGCCCGAAAGGGTAGTGGAGGGCTGTCCTAATTTGATATATCCTAATCCCACGTCTTGCAGTACTTTTATTTTATGCAGGATAGAAGGTACATTTTCAAAGAACTCTACTGCCATGTTGACCGTCAGGTTAAGCACATCGGCAATTGATTTACCCCGGAAACGGACTTCGAGTGTTTCCCTGTTGTAACGTTTTCCGTGGCATGCTTCGCAAGGCACAAGCACATCGGGCAGGAAGTTCATTTCTATACTTTTATACCCATTGCCTTTGCAGGTTTCACAGCGCCCGCCGGCTACATTGAATGAAAACCGCCCCGGTTTATACCCCCGTATCTTCGATTCGGGCAGTTCTACAAACAGGTTCCGGATATCGGAGAATATGCCTGTATAAGTAGCCGGGTTACTTCGTGGAGAACGGCCGATAGGCGACTGGTCTACATTCACGATTTTATCAATATTATCTATGCCTTCAATTGATTTATACGGTAGCGGGTCTTCCAGCGAACGATAAAAATGCTGACTCAATACCGGTTGCAGCGTATGGTTTATCAAGGTGGATTTACCGCTTCCCGATACGCCCGTGACACAAAGGAAAAGCCCCAACGGGAAAGAAACGTCTACTTTCTGCAGGTTGTTTCCCCGGGCGCCTTTGATTGTGATGAACTTGCCGTTGCCTTTTCTGCGTTCATGGGGGATGGCTATTTCCTTCTCTCCATTCAGATAGGCCGAGGTTAACGTATCTGCTTTCATCATCTCGCCGGGTGTACCGGCAAAGACGATTTCTCCGCCCAGCCGCCCGGCCCTGGGGCCTAAATCAACCACATAATCGGCATTGAGCATCATCTCTTTGTCGTGCTCTACTACGATGACCGAATTGCCCGTATCCCGTAATTGTTTCAGTGAATGGATTAACCGGAGATTGTCTCGCTGATGCAATCCGATACTGGGTTCGTCGAGTATATAAAGTACGTTCACCAATTGGCTTCCAATCTGGGTAGCCAGCCGGATACGCTGGCTTTCCCCGCCGGATAAGGTAGCCGAAGCGCGGTTTAACGAAAGATACTCCAATCCTACGTCTAATAAGAATTTGAGGCGTGAACGGATTTCTTTCAATATTTCCACGGCAATTTGTTGTTGCTTAGCATCCATCCTGGCGTCAATACCGTTCAGCCATTCATACAGTTCGGATATATCCATGGCCGATACCTCGGCAATGTTCCTGCCCGCTATCATATAGTGTAAGGCTTCTTTTTTCAGGCGCTGGCCGTTACATTCGGGGCAAACAGACATTTTGATAAATTGCTCCGCCCATTTTTGTGCGGAAGCCGAGGCTTCGCTTTCCTGCTGCATCAGGATGTATTTGGCAACGCCTTCGTATGGAAAGAAATAATTTGAATTACCCAGCGATTCATTTTTGATTTGCAGATGTTCGCCCGTCCCGTTCATGATTTCATCAATCGCCTCTTCGGGAATATCCTGTATCGGCGTTTTTACCGTTACGCCATATTTCTCGCAGATAGCTTCAATTTGCCAGAATATGAGGGCGTTTTTGTATTTGCCCAAAGCTACAATGCCGCCATTATAAATGCTTAATGAGGGGTTCGGAACGATTTTCCCCATATCAAGCAGGTTCACCAGGCCTAATCCTTTACATTTCGGGCAGGCTCCCTGGGGCGAATTAAATGAAAAGTTGTGCGGCGCCGGCTCGCTGTACGACAAGCCGGTCTGTGGGTCCATTAAGCGGCGGCTATAATGGCGTACCTCATTCGTATCTGCATCCAGAATCATCACCAGACCATCCCCCTGTTTCATGGCAATTCGCAGGCTCTCTTTCAACCGGCGTTCGTCGGAAGCCGATACAACCAGTTTGTCTATCACCACTTCTATGCTGTGCATCTTGTAACGGTCGAGCTTCATGCCACGAAGTATTTCCTTCAGTTCGCCGTCTGCGCGTACGTGTAAGTATCCCTTTTTCCGTATCTGTTCAAACAGTTCTTTATAGTGCCCTTTCCTGTTTCTAACCACAGGAGCCAGGATGAATGTTTTTTTCCCTTGATATTTTTCAAGAATCAATTGTAATACCTGCTCTTCGGTATATTTTACCATTTTTTCTCCGGTGAGGTACGAATAAGCTTCTCCGGCTCTTGCATATAATAAACGGAAAAAGTCGTACACTTCGGTAGTCGTACCTACGGTAGAGCGCGGATTCCGATTCGTCGTTTTTTGTTCGATCGAAATAACAGGGCTTAAACCGGTAATCTTGTCTACATCCGGGCGATCCATATTCCCTAAGAAGTGGCGGGCATAAGCCGAGAATGTCTCTATGTAACGACGTTGCCCTTCGGCAAAGACCGTATCGAAAGCCAACGACGATTTCCCGCTCCCGCTCATGCCGGTAATAACCGTCAGCTTATTACGCGGAATATCAATATCTATATTTTTCAGATTATGGACGCGGGCGCCCAACACAGAGATGACCCCGCCTTCCAATGCTTGCTTGTCTTGTATCATTTGTATACCTTTCAACTTTTACCCAAAGCGAATCACAAAGTTACAACAAGTTATTTAATTTTTCATCATGCCGGAAACAACATCTTCTTATAGCCTTCATTACTCGTGGTTTACATGCTTTATACAGGATTCTTTATCGTTCTGTCTGCCCTGTTTTCCACCGTTCACTTCGTTTGTCATATTTCTGCAAGCCTGGTAATCAGTAGGGAAAGCGCCTGAAGGTACATAAACTGTAAACCTATTTCAGGAATAGTCGCCAATTGCGAAGCAAAAAAAAATCATAACGATGGCTCCGGCAAACCACTACGATGCTTTCAAAAAACCATTATAATCTCTTTATCAAACCATTGTGATGGTTTACTGAAGGCATTGTGATGATTTTTTTTCTAAACTCACCCGTATAAATGTATCTTCGCATCTATAAGTTGAAGCTCAGTCACGTCCAATCACGCTCAGTCACGCTCCGTCACCTGTTCAGTCACACTTATCTATTGGAATATAAGAGACTTATGTGAAATGTGACTGAAAACAACGAAAAAAATAAAGTTTTTGTATTAAAGAGAATGAATGCTTTATATAATCTTTCCATTTATGTTGTTTTATCAAAAGGCAAGCGGCCAATGCAGCGTTTGGGAGGAGTTATCCCGAAAGCGAGTACAAATGAGCAGTATAAAGTTTTTTATTTTTTTTAACTTGTATTTTGTTTGGTCAATTAAAACAAAGACATATTTTTGTCTGACCGTTCAGTCAATCAAAAAAAAGATGAGGAAAACTAAAGGAAGAAAAGTATTTAAAACTAAATAATAGCGTTGATTATGCCACGAACAAAAGAACAGTACGAAAAAATCCGTTCAGAGAAGCGGGAGATTATCATGCAAACTGCCGTGAAACTTTTTGCTGCAAAAGGTTATGCCACGACTTCAATAAACGATATTGCGCAAACAGCAGGTATATCAAAAGGATTGATGTACAATTACTTCAAAAGTAAAGAGGAGGTGCTGCAAACAATATGGGACGAACTGATGGAAGAATTTGTTACCATGATTGATCCCAACCACGACGGCGAAATTACGCCCGAAGAAAGCGAAAATTTTATTGACCAGATTTTTGAGATGCTTATCAACCGGCGCGAAGAGATGAAACTCTACTTTCAATTCTCGTTTCAGCCGGACGTTATCAATGTTTTACAACACGAATACATACAGAAAGTACAGGAACAACAGCGTTTCGTTGTTAACAATTTCGCCGAAAAGCTACCGGTTGCCGACAAACAGCATGCGTATTTTTCCGTTTTTGTATTCCTCAAAGGATTGAGCATGGTAGTAACTTATACGGAAAGTATTTATACCCGTGAGTTTTTAATGAACTACAAAGAGTTTTTAAAGAAAATTATATTGAAATGAAAAAAGTAATTTTAATTATCGGGATATTTTTACCTCTGTCTGTTTTCGCTCAAGAGGCAAAAGAAATTGTTACAAAGGCGGAAAATCTTCTCAAGGGCGAGAAAACATCGTACAGCGAAATGTCAATGCAGATTGTCCGTCCGAAATACACGCGTACGCTCGAATTTAAGTCGTGGGCGGAAACCTACGGCAATTCAATGACGCTCATCACTGCGCCCGCAAAGGAAAAGGGACAGAGTTTTATGAAAATGGGTAATAATATGTGGAGTTGGAACCCAACCATTCAACGGCTTATCAAAATGCCGCCTTCGATGATGTCGCAGGGTTGGATGGGCAGCGATTTTACGAATGACGACGTTCTGAAAGAAAGTTCGCTTGTCAGGGATTTTACGCATAAAATTGTTGGCAACGAAATCGTTAGCGGTGAGCAGTGTTACAAAATCGAACTCATGGCGATTGAAAACGCCGATGTGGTATGGGACAAAGTTCTGATATGGATTTCAAAAAACGACTATTTTGAAATGAAAATGGAATTTTACGACGAAGACGGCGAACTCGTTAAAACACACACATCCGACGACATTAAAACGTTCGACGACAGGAAACTTCCTTCGGTAATGACCATTATTCCCGCCGACCAACCCCAGAATAAAACGATTGTTACGATAAAAAACATAAAATTTAATGTTGCGATAAACGGGAATTTTTTCAGTCAGCAAAATATGAAGGTAGTTAAGTAACAAATAATCCTGAAAATTATGAAGCTATGTAAACTTGCATACCGCAATATCTGGCGAAACAAACGTCGTGCCGCTATTACCATTGCGTCCGTATTCTTTGCCGTATTTTTTTGCTCAATAATGGACAGCCAACAAAAGGGGATGTGGGAGCAAATGATTTACAACACACTGCGCACGCAAGCCGGGCATATTGAAATTCACGGCGCGGGCTATTGGGAGGATAAAATCATTGACAATTTTATGACAATAGACGATGCTGCCATTTCTGAAATCAGCCGCCTGGATAATGTTGACAACGTGTCGCCGCGTGTGGAAGTCTTTGCGCTTGCTTCGTTTGGCAACGCCGTCAAAGGTATTGCGGTGGTTGGTATTTCGCCCGGCAACGAAGCAAAGAAATTTAATCTTGCTTCGCACATTACAAAAGGCGGCTATCTGTCGGAAACGGATGACGGTATCATTATCGGCGAAGAATTGGCCGGCTACTTGCAGGCGTCTGTCGGCGATACCGTTGCTTTTATCGGGCAGGGACACTTTGGCGTAAGCGCGGCGGGACTTTTCCCTGTGCGTGGCGTATTCCATTTTACAGCCCACGAACTCAATAGTAGCGTGGCTTACGCCTCTTTGCCCACCGTGCAAAATTTTATAGATATGCCCAACGGATACAGCGGTATCTTGATAACGCTGAAAGATGGTAAACGATTGGATAATGCTATTAACAAAGTAAAAGAAGTAGTTGATACTGAAAATAATGAAGTTTACCCTTGGCATTTCACGATGCAACGCTTATTGCAAACTGCCGAATCCGATCAGTTGTTTTCCAAATTAATTATTTTCATTCTTTACCTGATTGTTGGTTTTGGAATTTTGGGAACAGTGATTATGCTTACCAACGAACGCAAAAAAGAGTTCCGCACAATGATTTCACTTGGAATGCAACGCGGTAAATTAGCGCTTACGGTTGTTATCGAACTATTGTTAATGGCTTTTATCGGCGTATTGTCAGGGCTTGCTATTTCGTACCCGGTGGCGGCGTGGTTTCATTTCCACCCTGTTCACATGTCGGGCGAAATGGCAAAAGCATATACCGATTATGGCATGGAACCGATTCTGCCTACTTCTACAGACGCTTCCATCTTTGTATCTCAAATCATTGTAGTATTGATTATTGTGTTTATTACGGCAATCTATCCGGTTCGCAAAATAAAACGAATTAATTTAATTGAAAAATAAGAAGCTATGTTAATAAAACTCGCGTGGAAAAATATCTGGCGCAATAAAGTTCGCAGCGGCGTAATTTTAAGCGCAATCGCAATCGGATTGTTTGCAGGAACTTATCTTGCAGCGTTTATGGAAGGCTGGATAATTGGAACGGTAAAAGAAAGTATTGATACCGACATTGCCTGTATTCAAATTCACAGCCCAAAATTCCTGGCAAACTATGATGTAAGGGAATATCTGCAAGGATTTCCTGACGTTGCGGAAATGCCGGACGAAACGACAATTTCAGGAAGAATTGTCCTTGCGGGTATGCTGCAATCAGCCAACAATGCCTTGGGAATTACGGCAAAAGGCGTAATTCCCGAACAGGAAAAAACGGTTAGCGCCGTTTGGAAAACCATTCCCGACAGCATGGGAGTCTATCTGCCTGACGACATTAAAATGCCGATTGTGATTAGCAAAAAGACCGCAGGAAAGTTGAAAGTACATTTGAAATCGAAAATTGTGTTTACTTTTCAAAATGCTAATGAAGAAATGCAAAGTGTTGCATTTCGTGTTTGCGGTATTTATAAAACGTCCAACTCAATGTTCGACGAAAACGCCGTTTTTGTAAAATACGATGACATTTTTCCGCTGACCGCCCTTCCCGAAAATGCAATTCATGAGGTGGCTGTTAATTTCCCGGATTTGAAAACCTGCGATTGGGTTTATCCGAAAATCAAAGCCGCATTGCCCGGTTTGGAAGTTCTGAGCTGGAAAGAAATCAACCCAACGTTATCGTTGTCTTTAGGCGCAACGGAGTTCTTCGGCGCTATTATTATCGGAATTTTCCTGCTGGCGCTTTCTTTCGGGATTGTAAATACAATGCTTATGGCGATTTTGGAGCGAACCAAGGAGCTTGGTATGCTGAAAGCAATCGGTATGAGTAAAAACAAAATTTTCCGAATGATAATGTTCGAAACCGTGTTCTTAACGTTTCTCGGCAGCGTTGCGGGCATCATTTTGGCGACAATTGTGCTAACTCCTTCGCTCAAAACAGGTATTGACCTCACCTTTATGATGGGCGACACCTTTGAAGATTACGGCTTTTCGGCCATTGTTTACCCGGTAATCAACTTGAAAATGTTTGTCGAAATAGCCGTTTTGGTAATTTTCGCCGGAATATTATCCGCCATTTATCCGGCACGTAGAGCGCTTAAAATAAATACGATAGAGGCAATAAAAACAGAATAATAATAAGCTAAACAGTAAAATATCATGTCGATAATTAAAACAAAAAATCTCGTAAAAGTTTACTCCACAGGCTTAATGGAAGTGCGAGCCGTTGATAATGTAAACCTGACAATCGAACAGGGCGAATTTACCGCCATTGTAGGACCTTCGGGGTCTGGCAAAACCACGCTGCTGAATATGATTGGCGGACTTGACCGGCCCACGAGCGGCGAAATCATTGTTGACAGCATGGATATTACGCAACTTAGTCAAAAACAGTTGGTCGATTTTCGCCTGAAAAATATTGGTTTCGTATTTCAGTCTTACAACTTAATCCCTGTACTGACGGCTACCGAAAACGTGTCGTTTATAATGGAATTGCAAGGCAGAGAAAAAAGAGAAATTGATGCGCGGACAAAAGAAATTCTCTCTGATGTAGGGCTTGCCGACCGTCTTATGAGCCGCCCCGCGCAACTTTCCGGCGGGCAGCAGCAGCGCGTAGCAGTAGCACGGGCGATGGCTTCGCGCCCCCAATTTATTATTGCAGATGAGCCTACGGCCAATCTCGACAGCAAAACCGCCGAAAAGTTGCTTGATATGATGACAGAAATCAATAAAAAAGAAAACATTACTTTTCTCTTCTCTACACACGACTCGCGCGTTGTAAGCAAGGCGCGAAGAGTAATTGTGCTGGAAGATGGCAAGATAGTATCGGACGAAAGAAAATGAAAAGAATCCTCTTTATATTACTTGTTTTCTCGTTCCTTACGGTGAGAGCGCAGAACGAAAAGCCCAAAATCTTGGAGTTAAACGGCTATATCAAAGAAATGCCCTCATTTTATTTTTTGCAAAATGAAATTCCAATTCCGGTTACCGGAACAATGCAATGGACTATGTATAACCTTATGCATAATCGTCTAAATTTCAATATTAATGCCACGAAAAGCCTGAATTTTAATATTGGAATGAGAAACCGGTTTTTGTGCGGCGACTTTATTAGGAAGATTCCGCAATATACCGATGTCCTTGCCGTTGATAACGGACTTATAGATTTATCGTGGAACATTTTCAATAAAAACGGTTTTGTTTTCAATACCTCTTTCGACCGTGCCTGCATTGATTATACTATAGAAAATGTGCAGATTAAACTCGGCAGGCAACGCGTAAACTGGGGTATTGGATTAGTTTGGAACCCCAACGATATTTTTAACGCCTTCTCCTACATTGATTTTGATTACGAAGAGCGGCCGGGCAGCGACGCTGTTTCGGTAACGTGGTACAGGTCGCCGGTTTCTTCACTTGATGTGGTGGGAAAAGTAGATAAAACTCCTGTTGATTCTTCGTATCAATATACTGCTGCCGCGCGTTATCTTTTTAATGTGAAAAATTATGATTTTCAATTTATTGCGGGTAAAAGAAATAATGATATTGTAGGCGGTTTCGGTTGGAGCGGCGCTATAAAAAATATGTCGTTTCGCGGTGAGATGTCGGTTTTTGTTCCTGTTCTAAAACGAAATATTGACAATAAAACGGCCATTGTTGCTACAGTCGAAGCCGATTATACCTTTGAAAATCAAATCTATTTACATGGTGCAGCATTATTTAACTCATCCGGAAAATTAAAGAACGCCGAAAGTATGAATCTCTTTGTCACGCAAAACGATTTAAGCGCCAAAAAATTATCTTATGGGATGTTTGAGATTTTCACTCAGATAAGTTATCCTGTCAGTCCGATTTTCGATGTCGGTTTGGCGGCAATGTTCAATCCTGCCGATGTTTCGGCATATCTTTCGCCCAACTGCACTTTTTCGCTTGCCGACAGCCTCGAACTGATACTCAATACACAACTTTTACTCGGCAAATCAGGATCAGAATACGCTGCCAACGGAAATATCTATGCTGCATTTGCACGGCTGAAATGGAGTTTTTGAATAAAGTAGCTTTTTATATGATATACTATAAGAAAAACAAAAACTTAAAAAAAATGATGAACAATTCTTTTTTCACTTAAATAAAAGCTATATATTTGCATGCCAAAAAATTAATACGATTAAAACAATAATATATTAAAGATATGACAAAAGCAGATATTGTGCGTGAAATTTCGAAAAATACTGGTATCGACAAACAAACAGTGTTAGCCAGTGTGGAATCTTTTATGGAAATTGTGAAAGATTCATTAGCGGAGGGTGAGAATGTATATCTAAGAGGTTTCGGAAGTTTCGTAGTTAAAAAGAGAGCTCAGAAGACGGCCCGTAATATTTCTAAGAATACTACGATCATCATTCCGGAGCATAGCATCCCTTCCTTTAAACCTGCGAAAACATTCCACGAGAAAGTAAGTAAAGAGTAATAATAACATTAAATTAAGAGAACAATGCCGAGCGGAAAAAAAAGGAAAAGACATAAAATGTCAACGCATAAGCGCAAAAAAAGACTGAAGAAGAATAGACATAAGAAAAAATAGGTCTATTCGCCAATAAAAAATGAAGAACAAACTTAATGTAGGCCTTTTAAGTTTGTTCTTTGTGTATTTAATAAGGCTTACATACAAACCTCTTTATATTGTGATTAGTGAATTAGTAGTAGATGTACAACCCAAAGAGGTATCTATCGCCATACTGGAAGACAAAAACCTTGTGGAGCTCCAAAAAGAAGCCCGCAATGTTTCGTTTGCCGTAGGTGATATTTATCTTGGTAAAGTAAAAAAATTGATGCCTGGGTTAAATGCTGCTTTCATTGATGTAGGATATAAAAAGGATGCATTTCTTCACTATCAGGATTTAGGTCCTAATTTTAACACGCAACAAAAATTCCTCAAACAGGCGCTGACTGAAAAGAAAAAACTGCCTTCCCTGTCTAAACTGCAAATCCTTCCGGAGATAGATAAAGACGGAAGTATCAGCGATGTACTTAAAGTTGGACAGGAGGTGTTAGTGCAAATCGCCAAAGAACCTATTTCTACAAAAGGGCCCCGGCTAACGTCCGAACTTTCGTTTGCCGGAAGATACATTGTATTAATCCCCTTTGCCGACAAAGTTTCTGTCTCCACAAAAATCAAATCAAATGAAGAACGCGCACGTTTACGTCAGTTAATTCAAAGCATTAAACCTAAGAATTTCAGTGTGATCGTTCGCACTTCATCGGAAAGTAAACGCGTGGCCGAACTCGACCATGAGCTGAAAACATTAGTAAAACGCTGGGAAGACAACATTGTAAAAGTACCTAAAGTAAAACCTCCCAGCGTTATTTACGAAGAAACAGCTCGTACGGTAGCCCTTTTACGTGATGTTTTTAATCCTTCGTTTCAAAACATTCACGTAAATGACAATGATGTATATAATAATATACGCGATTATGTTAGCCTGATTGCACCCGGAAGGGAAGATATCGTCAAATTATATACCGGCGAACTCCCGGTTTTTGACAATTTTGGAATAACAAGACAAATTAAATCGCTCTTTGGGCGTACTGTAACTTACAAAAGTGGAGCATATCTTATTATAGAGCATACGGAGGCTATGCATGTAATAGACGTAAACAGTGGCAACCGTTCTAAAGGCAGTGATGCCCAGGAAAAAACAGCTATTGATGTAAATAATGCGGCGGCTGACGAAATAGCCCGCCAGCTTCGTTTACGCGATATGGGAGGAATTATTGTTATCGACTTTATCGATATGGGAGACGCAGGTAACCGGCAAAAGCTTTTTGAACATATGTCTAAAGCAATGGCTACTGACAGGGCTAAGCATAACATTCTCCCACTGAGTAAATTCGGTTTAATGCAAATTACCCGGCAAAGAGTACGCCCGGTAATGGATGTAAACACATCCGAAAGCTGTCCCACCTGTTTTGGGACAGGTACGGCTAAGCCCTCTATCTTATTTACCAATAGCCTGGAGGGAAAAATTGATTGTTTGGTTAATAAACATCATGTGAAGAAATTTACCCTGTACCTACATCCTTATGTTGCAGCTTATGTGAACAAAGGATTCTTTTCTTTAAAATGGAAATGGAAACTGAAATACTCATTGAGAATGAAAGTTATTCCCAACCAAAGTCTGGCTTTTCTGGAATATAAATTTTATGATCCCGATAAAAACGAGCTTGACATGAAAGAAGAAAAGGAAATTAAGTAAAGAACTGGAGTTTAAACATGTATTAACCATAGAATAATAGATTCGCCCAAATCTTGCGAACTATTATCCTATGGTTATTTTTTTCAATCAATCTCAGTAGTAAATGTTTTTCTGTGTTTTCTGACGTATTGTCATTTTATACTGTCAGGTAATTCGATTAATAAGACAGTTGGTGTTTTGGCATACTATTTGTATCAAATGAGATAGAAAAACAAAAGATTATCCGATAATAACTTAAAAAATATAGTATAACAAAATGGGAAAAATAATTGGAATTGACTTAGGAACAACCAACTCATGCGTTGCCGTTCTGGAAGGTAACGAACCGGTTGTTATCACGAATAGTGAAGGAAAAAGAACAACCCCTTCTATTGTAGCCTTTGTGGAAGGCGGAGAACGTAAGGTGGGCGACCCGGCTAAGCGCCAGGCTATCACGAATCCTGGAAAGACAATCTTTTCAATCAAACGTTTCATGGGTGAAACATACGACCAGGTGCAAAAAGAAATTAATCGCGTACCTTATAAGGTAGTGCGCGGAGATAACAATACGCCTCGTGTGGATATTGACGGACGCCTTTATACGCCTCAGGAAATATCGGCCATGATTCTTCAGAAAATGAAAAAAACGGCCGAAGATTATTTAGGACAGGAAGTAACAGAAGCCGTTATTACGGTTCCGGCCTATTTTAGCGACGCTCAGCGCCAGGCAACAAAAGAAGCAGGCGAAATAGCAGGCCTTACCGTACGCCGTATTGTAAACGAACCGACAGCCGCCTCTTTAGCTTATGGCTTGGATAAAACAAACAAAGACATGAAAATTGCCGTTTTCGATCTGGGAGGCGGAACATTCGATATTTCTATACTTGAGTTGGGCGACGGCGTGTTTGAAGTAAAATCTACAAATGGCGACACTCACCTCGGCGGCGACGACTTCGACCATGTTATTATTGACTGGCTGGCTGAAGAATTCGAAAGAGAAGAAGGCATCGACTTACGTAAAGACCCCATGGCCTTACAACGTTTGAAAGAAGCTGCAGAAAAAGCTAAAATTGAATTGTCGAGCACGACGAGTACGGAAATCAACTTACCTTATATTATGCCGGTAAACGGTATTCCAAAGCATTTGGTAAAGACATTAACCCGCGCGAAATTCGAACAATTAGCCGACAGTCTGATCCAGGCGTGTATTGAACCGTGTCGCCAAGCCTTAAAAGACGCCAATATGAGCACTTCTGATATTAATGAAGTGATATTGGTTGGTGGTTCTACCCGTATCCCAGCCATACAGGGAATAGTAGGAAAATTTTTCGGAAAAACACCGTCCAAAGGAGTTAACCCGGACGAAGTGGTTGCCATCGGCGCTGCTATTCAGGGTGGCGTATTGACAGGTGAAGTAAAGGACGTATTATTATTAGATGTAACCCCGCTTTCATTAGGAATCGAAACAATGGGTGGCGTAATGACCAGGTTAATCGACGCCAATACAACGATACCAACAAAGAAATCGGAAACATTTACAACCGCAGCCGACAATCAGCCGTCTGTAGAAATACACATATTGCAGGGTGAACGTTCTCTGGCGAAAGATAATAAATCAATCGGGCGTTTCCACTTAGACGGTATTCCACCTGCAATGCGCGGTACGCCTCAGATTGAAGTTACATTCGACATTGATGCAAACGGTATATTAAATGTATCAGCTAAAGATAAAGGCACAGGAAAAGTACAAAGTATCCGTATCGAAGCGTCCAGCGGCTTGAGCGATGATGAAGTAAAACGCATGAGAGATGAAGCTGCCGCCAACGCTGAAGCGGATAAAAAAGAAAAAGAGCGCATTGATAAAATGAACCAAGCCGACAGCTTGATTTTCCAAACGGAAAAACAACTGAAAGATTTGGCCGACAAACTTCCTGCCGATAAAAAAGCTTCAATAGAAACAGTATTAAACAAACTAAAAGAAGCCCATAAAGCAGGCGACATAGCCGGCATCGACGCTGCTACAGCCGAGTTAAACAACGTATTCCAAGCCGCAAGCCAAGACATTTATAATGCCCAGAATGCCCAACCCGGCGGCCCAACCGACCCCAACTTCAACCACCAACCACCAACCGGAGACGCTGGAAACAACAAACAAAACGGCGGTGTGACGGACGTTGATTTTGAGGAAGTAAAGTAATAGGCTATCACAAACGATAACTAAATGTTACAAAATCCCTGTAAACAAAGAGTTTGCAGGGATTTTTGCTTTTGTAAATTTGTGAAAGGCTATTGTTTTTGATTGTTTTTTATCATACATTTGTACCATAATTGTTCCGCGCGCTAATTGGCGACAATGTGCGCCTTAAACATACTTATCATTTCTTAATCGACCTTAATCGGCGATGATGTAACGGATAATAGAAAAATATGGGATTTAGTAAGTTGAAAATACCGAAGATTTGCGAGCAATGCGGCAAAGCTTTTGAGGCGAAAACGGTGGTAACTCGTTTCTGTAGTCCTGCCTGTGCGAATAAGTCAGGCAAAGAAAAGAAGAAGCAGGCAAAAGAGGCCGAACAGAAGCAAACTCTTTTGGAGCAATCGGCTGAAAAAATTGCGGAAATGCAAACACGCCCTTATATTTCAATCACAGAAGCGACTATCCTTTTTGGCATTTCCAAAGATACGATTCGCCGACTTATCAAAGCCGGAAAAGTTCCTGCAGTTAATTTTGGATTGCGGCTAACAAGAGTTAGCCGAGTACACCTCGAAGATATGTTTACGGCAATTGAGATATCCGAAGAGC
>JAIRKZ010000125.1 GCA_031259845.1 Tannerellaceae bacterium
CACTTCTAAAAACAAACCCGGCAACGGCGATGAAGACGAGGATGAAGGCGGCGGCCTCCCCGATACGCCCGGCACAGGCGTCCCCTTCCTGGCCGTAGCTTCGCAGGAAGCGCCGTCGCAGGAAGTGATGTACGTTTTCCCGGCCGACGTTGCCGCTTTTGCCGAGGCCCTTTATCCGGCTGCCGGGGGAGGCGTGTTGATACTTGAAAAGACCGGCGAAGCGCCTGCGCTCTTTCCCATAACGGGCTTTAAGACGGAGAGCGAGGGCGGCGAGGATACGGTCAAGGCTCTTGAAGCAGCCTCTCCGTCGGTGAACCATTCTTTCATCTCCCCCTTCACCGGCGAAGGTTCCTGCGGGGCGTGGGTAGAGAAAGACAGCGATGTGCTGGCGCGCTTCACAGGCATGGCTTATCCCCTCATGCTGGTTCTCGATGCCGGCTGACGACGTCCCCCTGCCGGCGAAGGCCTGGCTTGACGAAACTGATGTCCCTGCAAGCCCCCTGTTGTTTCAGGGGATTGCAGGGACTGTTCTTTGGAGTGGGGGCGGATTGTATCGTATCGGTTTTAATCCTATCTTTGTCTCCTGATATAAATTAGGTAATGAGTTTGAAGAGTGTCGTAAATAATGTAAGGAGGGCCGTGGCGCGTGTGCTGGCCTTGATGGTAGGCTTTCCGGGGATAGAAATGCAGAGAGGGGAGGAGGCCCCTGCCGGCTTGAAAAGGGTATTGCTGTGCCGCCCGAACGGAAGGCTGGGAAACCAGTTGATGATAACGCCTCTTGTAGAGGAAATCGCTGCACGTTATCCCGGTTGCCGGATAGACCTGTTTGTAAAAGGCTCCCTCTGTGAAATCATCTTTAAGAACTACCCGGAGGTAGACCGGATAATAGAGCTGCCGCGGAAGCCTTTCGGGCAGTTGGCGCGGTACGTAAAGGTATGGCTGTCTCTCAGGCGGCTGCAATACGATTTGGCGGTCAATGTAGCGGAAGGCTCCCTGTCGGGGCGGCTGTCTACCCGTTTGGCGCGCGCCCGGCAGCGGTTCTTCAATAATACCGGCGGCCTGCCCCGCGACCTCTTCCCCGGATGGGAGCACATGGCCCAGGGCCCGGTGTACAACCTTCGCCGCTACCTGGGATACCCTGGGGGAGGAGCGGGGCAAGTCCCTGTTCCGCCGCTGAACCTCCGCCTGAGCGACGCCGAGCTTGCCGGCGGGCGCAGGGTGATGGACAGCTACGTATCCCCCGCTAAAAAGACTGTCTGCATCTATACCTTCGCTACCGGCGCCAAATGTTACTCCGAAGCATGGTGGGCCGTGATGTACGCCCGCCTGAAAGAGGCCTGCGCCGACTGCTACAATATCCTCGAAGTATTGCCGGTAGAGAACGTATCGCGCATCCGCTTCGAGGCCCCCGCGTATTACAGCCGCGACATCCGCCAGATAGCCTCGGTGATAGCCTGCTCGGCGCTGTTCCTCGGGGCAGACAGCGGCATTATGCACCTGGCATCCGCTTCGGGCGCGCCGGTGCTGGGCCTTTTTTCAATAACCAACCCCTCCGTGTACTGCCCATACGGCGGCCACAGCCGGGCCATCAATACGGATACGACAGGCCCCGACGGGATTATTGCCGCAATAGACAAGGTTTTAAACGAAAGATAGATGAAAGATTTCCTCCACATACTCCGGCGGTTTATCCCGCCTTACAAGAGGTATTTGATATTGAACGTAGTGTTCAACGTACTCTCGGCCATACTGAACCTCTTTTCGTTCGTACTGGTCATCCCGATACTCAACATCCTCTTCAAGATAGAAGAGAAGGTATACGCCTTTATCCCGTGGCAGATGCAGCCCGGCAGTTGGGAATGGTGGAAGTCGCTGCCCGCCCTGGTGAAAGACAACTTCTACTGGTACGTCTCCCACCTGGCCGAATCGCAGGGCGCCTCCTTTACGCTAATCATACTGGGCCTCTTCCTCGTAGGCATGACCTTCCTTAAAGTAGGGGCCATGTACCTCTCCTTCTTCACGATGATACCCATCCGCACAGGCGTGGTGAGGGATATCCGCAACCAGATTATGCAGAAAATCACCCGCCTGCCCCTCGGCTTCTTCTCCGAAGAACGCAAAGGAGACATCATAGCCCGCGTATCGGGCGACGTAAACGAGATAGAAACCTCCATCATGAGCTCCCTCGACATGCTGTTCAAGAACCCCATCCTTATCGCTATCTACCTGGTGGGGATGTTCATCATCAGCTGGAAGCTCACCCTGTTCGTCTTCATCCTCCTCCCCCTCGCCGGCTACATAATGGGCAAGGTAGGCAAAACGCTCAAGCGCCAGTCGCTCTCCGGCCAGCAGCAGTGGGGCTACCTCATGAGCCAGGTAGAAGAAACCCTCTCCGGCCTGCGCATCATCAAAGCCTTCAATGCCGAAGAGAAAATAAGGCAGCGCTTCCGCCAGAGCAACGAAGCCTTCCGCAAGATCACCGGCAAGATATATATGCGCCAGCAACTGGCCCATCCCATGAGCGAGTTCCTCGGCACCCTCACCATCGCCATCGTACTCTGGTATGGCGGAAGCCTCATCCTCAGCGCACACAGCACGATAGACGCCCCCACCTTTATCTATTACCTGGTAATCTTCTACAGCCTCATCAACCCCGCCAAAGACCTCAGCCGGGCCTCCTACGCCATACAGAAAGGCCTCGCCTCCATGCAGCGCATAGACAAGATATTACTGGCCGGGAGCAATATAAAAGACCCCGCCTGCCCGCAAAAGATAGCCCTCGCCAGAGAAATCGCCTACAACGACGTATGGTTCAGGTACAACGACCACTGGGTGCTCAAAGGCATCAACCTCGTCATCCCCAAAGGGCAGACAATAGCCCTGGTAGGCCAGTCGGGCTCCGGCAAAAGCACCCTGGTAGACCTCCTCCCCCGCTTCTACGACGCAAACGAAGGATGCATCACCATCGACGGCACAGACATACGCCACGCCACCCTCTACAACCTCCGCGGCTTAATGGGCAACGTAAACCAGGAAGCCATCCTGTTCAACGACACCTTCTTCAATAACATCGCCTTCGGCGTAGACAACGCCTCCCCCGCAGCAGTAGAAGAAGCCGCCCGCATAGCCAACGCCCACGATTTCATCATCGCCTGCCCGGAGGGCTACAACACCAACATCGGCGACCGGGGGGGCAAGCTGTCAGGCGGACAGCGGCAGCGAATCAGCATAGCCCGCGCTATACTGAAAAACCCCCCCATCCTCATCCTCGACGAAGCAACCTCCGCCCTCGACACCGAGTCTGAACGCCTCGTACAGCAAGCGCTCGAACACCTGATGCAGGGCCGCACCACCATCATAATCGCCCACCGCCTCTCCACCATCCGGCGCGCCGACCGGATATGCGTAATGCACGAAGGCAAAATCGTAGAACATGGCCGGCACGAAGACCTCCTCCGCCTCGGCGGTTATTACAAAAAGCTCTGCGACATGCAAAACTTCTAAAAAAGGAAGCCCTCACAACGCAAAGAAATCAGTAACAATAAATATCCACCAATAAATACCCATCATTATGAAAACCAATTATCTGTTAGCAACCCTGCTCCTACTGGCGGCAGGCTGCACCCCGCCCCGGCAAAAGCAACACACCCCGGCAGCCTGCTTCTTCGATTCGCCCGCCGCCATCTGGGAAGAAACCTTCCCCTTAGGCAACGGACGCCTGGGCATGATGCCCGACGGAGGCATCGAACGGGAAACCATCGTACTCAACGAAATATCCGTATGGTCGGGCGGGCGCCAGGATACCGGCAACCCCTACGCCATCTATGCCCTGCCCAGAATAAGGCGCCTGCTCTTTGAAGGACGCAACGACGAAGCCCAGCAACTGATGTACCAATCCTTCGTATGCAAAGGACAGGGAAGCGGACAGGGAAACGGGGCAAACACCCCCTACGGCTCCTATCAGTTACTGGGTAACCTTACGCTCGACTACGCCTATCCGGGCGACGTTTCCCCCATATCCTCATACCGCCGCGAATTAAGCCTCGACAGCGCCACGGCTACCGTTACGTTCAAAAAAGGAAACGTCTCCTACAGGCGCGAGATGTTCACCTCCTTTGCCGCCGACCTGGGCGTCATCCGCCTCACCGCCAACGCCGGCGAATCCCTCCACTTCCGCCTGGGCCTGAACCGCCCCGAACGCTGCGAAGTAACAACCAGCGGCAACGACCTCGTCATGCACGGACAGCTAACCAACGGAGCCGGCGGCAACGGCCTCCGCTACGCAGCCTGCACCCGCGTGCTCTTACCCCGGGGAGGCAAAATAGAGAAAGCCGGCGACGCCCTCTCCATTACAGGCGCCTCCGAAGCCCTGCTGCTGGTAAGCATGGCAACCGATTATTTCGGCCAAGACCCCGAGGCCGCCGTAATGTCTAAAATAACAGCCTCCGAACAAAAAGACTACGCCACATTAAAGCAAGAACACCTTGCCGGCTACCAGGAAATGTTCGGCCGCGTAAGCCTCGATTTAGGCTCCTCGGAACGGGCCAACCTCCCCATCAACGAGCGCCTGCAAGCTTTCCGGAAAGATAAAGCAGACCCGGCCCTGGCCGCCCTCTATTTCCAATACGGGCGCTACCTCCTGATATCCTCCACCCGCCCCGGCCTGTTGCCCCCCAACCTCCAGGGCCTCTGGGCAAACACCCTCCAAACTCCCTGGAATGGAGACTACCACCTGAACATCAACCTGCAAATGAACCTCTGGCCCGCCGAAGCAACAAACCTCCCCGAACTCCACCTGCCCCTGATTGAATGGACAAAACAGCAAGTGGCCAGCGGCGAACAAACAGCGCGGGTATTCTACAACGCCCGTGGCTGGGTAACCCATATCCTGGGAAACGTATGGGAGTTTACAGCCCCCGGCGAACACCCTTCCTGGGGAGCCACCAATACCTCGGCAGCCTGGCTCTGCGCCCACCTCTACCAGCATTACCTCTATGCGCCAGACAAAAGCTACCTGTATGAAATCTACCCCGTAATGAAGGGCGCCGCCCTTTTCTTTGTAGATATGCTGGTGGAAGACCCGCGGACCAATTACCTGGTAACCGCCCCCACCACCTCGCCCGAAAACGCCTTCAAGCTGAATGATAAAAACGTAAATATCTGCGCCGGCTCTACAATGGACAACCAGATTATCCGCGAACTATTCACCAATACAATAGAAGCCGCCGCTATCCTGGGCATAGACTCCGGTTTTATAGAAGAACTTACCGCCAAGCGAAGCAAACTGATGCCCACAACCATAGCGTCCGACGGACGCATCATGGAATGGCTCGAACCTTTCGAAGAGGCCGAGCCGCATCACCGCCACGTATCGCACCTGTATGGATTACACCCGGGAAATGAAATATCCATAAGCCAAACGCCTCTACTGGCAGAAGCCGCCCGCAAATCCCTGGAAGCGCGCGGCGACCTGAGTACCGGCTGGTCGATGGCCTGGAAGATTAACTTTTGGGCGCGCCTGCATGATGGCGACCACGCCTTTAAGCTGTTGGGAGACTTGTTGACCCCCGTTATCGATTCAGCGGTAAATATGTCGGGTGGCGGAAGTTATCCCAACCTCTTTTGCGCCCATCCCCCGTTTCAGATTGATGGCAACTTTGGCGCCACGGCGGGTATTGCAGAGATGCTTTTGCAAAGCCAGACGGGCGTTATCGAAATCCTTCCCGCCCTTCCCGCTGCTTGGAAAGACGGGAACTTTGAAGGGTTGCGGGTGCGTGGCGGCGGTATCGTTTCGGCCCGTTGGAAGAATGCCCAATTAACAGAAGCATCGCTCAAAACGCCATATACAGGCACATATCATATCAAATTGCCCGCAAATTCATTGAACTTAGATGTGAAGTTGAACCAAAAGCGATTGTCACTACCGGTATCAGGCGGCATATTATCTGTTGAAATGGAAGAGGGGGATGAATTAATGCTTCAATTATAGAAAAAAGAAAAGGTTGTCATCACGACAACCAATCTTCATTGCTAACCTTAAATCTAATACCATGAAAAACACAATGCAAATATAGGGGTTTTTATGTTATGCAGCATAATTATACGGCATAAAATTGCGTTGATTAACAATATTTAGTGAAAACAGGCTGTGGAATGAGTCAATTCGTTTGCCTGAAGTAATTCTCTACCTGTTCAAACGTGGTATCTTTCAGTATCACCCTCTTGTCTTTATCTAACAGGTACAAAGCGGGGATTGCCTTTAAGTCGTATATCTCTTCGTTTTGTACCTTGGCGCCTTTATCGTAAGCGTTTACCCATTCGCCGGGAACTTGCGTCAGGTACATGTTCCATTCGGCCAGGTCTTCGTCGGGATAAACGGCTACTATCGTTAACCTTTTTTCCTGCATCATATAATTGACGCTCAATGAAGAGGCCAATTGTTCCATGATCTCTTTACAGGTATGGCACCCCGGATTATAAAAAAAGAGAAGCGTGTAATCCGACCGGATCGCATGGAGCGTCTCGTTTTTACCATTAGCCAGCGTGTAGGTGAAATCGGCGGCTTTTTCTCCCACCCGGTTTTTCCGCGCCAGCTCCAACAGATGGGCCGGGCGTATCTTTTCGGTTATGATCGGGCAGGCGAGCATCGCCTCAAGTACGGGAATATATAGTCCGTCGTTACGCATGGGAGAATTGGGGTCGTACAAGTATTTTTCATACAGGTTCGTGAAATACGTAAACATGACCGGCTCAACGGCTGCTTTTTCCAACATATCTTTTATAGCAGCAGACGATACGGCATCCGGAACAAGGAAAAGCACATCAATGTAATCAACCAAAGCCTGTTCGGTTATTTCCGGCAGATGTATATAAGCCGTGTCGGCAAAATCGAAATTATCCCAATAATGCCTGGCAAGATAGTTAGCCCGGTCTGTATGCTCTACAATCATGCTTGGAATATTTACCATCCGGAATGCAGCCTTTTCAGTAGTTGTATTTTTACCCTGTTGCCCGTTACAATCCAGAAATACAAGCAAATACAGGGAAAGAAAGATATATTTCATACCGTTATATTTTATTCAATAAGGCAAATATACGCATTTTATATTATCGTAAGGTTTTATCTGTTTTTTACTTTTATGAAGCAGCCATTTGATACCGTTTGTTTTTTATTTATTTTTGCCTCTGTATTCTGTATTTTGAGATTTAATGATAGATCAACCCACGATAGACCGTATATTGGATGCTGCGAATATTGTAGATGTAGTGTCTGAATTTGTTACCCTGCGCCGGCGTGGGGTTAATTATGTTGGGTTATGCCCTTTTCATCAGGATAAGTCGCCATCGTTTTATGTTTCCCCGGCAAAGAATATTTGTAAATGTTTTGCTTGCGGAGAGGGAGGGACAGCCGTGCATTTTATTATGAAGCACGAACAACTGGATTATTTTGATGCGCTCCGGTTCCTGGCTAAGAAATATCATATTGACATACAGGAACGGGAACTGACGGATGAAGAGAAGCAAGTGCGCAGCGACCGCGAAAGTATGCTGATTGTTAATAACTGGGCTCAAAAGTATTTTATCACCCAATTACACGAACATGCAGACGGCGCAAATATCGGGTTGCGTTATTTTAAAGAAAGAGGTTTCAGGGACGATATTATCAGGAAATTCTGCTTGGGATACAGCCTGGAAGAGCGTGATGCCCTCTATAAAGCGGCTATACAGGCAGGCTATAAGAAAGAGTTTCTGGAAAAGACCGGATTGGTTATAGCCTATGAAAACGGTTCGGTAAGCGACCGGTTCCGCGGGCGTGTGATGTTTCCGGTTCATTCCCTGAGCGGGAAAGTGGTTGCTTTTGGCGGGCGTATACTGAAAAAGGATGAGAAAACAGCCAAATATGTTAATTCGCCGGAAAGTGAAGTGTATCATAAGAGTAATGAACTGTATGGCATTTTCTTTGCAAAGCAAGCGATTGTAAAGGTAGATAAATGTTATTTGGTAGAAGGATATACGGATGTGATATCCATGCACCAGGCAGGAATTGAAAATGTGGTAGCTTCGTCGGGCACTGCCCTGACGCAGCCACAGATTAGGTTGATTCATCGTTTTACCGATAATATAACGGTTCTCTATGATGGAGACGCTGCCGGTATAAAAGCAGCTCTGAGGGGGATTGATTTATTGCTTGAAGAGGGATTAAATGTAAAAGTAGTATTGCTTCCCGATGGAGAAGACCCTGATTCATTTGCCCGGAAACATAATTCGAGCCGGTTTATTGATTTTGTAAGAGAAAGTGAAACGGATTTTATCCGTTTTAAAACGCGGCTGTTGCTGGATGAGGCAGGCGACGACCCGGTAAAACGCTCATCGTTAATAACGGATATTATCCGTACGGTAGCCATTATCCCGGACAATATTGCACGTACCTTATATATAAGGGAATGTAGCGGGATGATGGAAATTGACGAACGGCTTTTATTAAATGAAGTAAATAAGATACGTTTACGAAACAATGAAAAACAGCCGCCAGCCCCGGTAATAGAGAAAGCCCCGGCAGCAGCGCCACAACCGCCGGAGGCCAAGCCGCCGGAGCGTTCTCCATTTGAAGGATTGGAGTTGGCCCTGCTTCGTTATGTCGTACGGTATGGAGAGAAGATATTGTATGAATATGAAGATGAAGAAACCAATGAAAGAGTAATCATCCGGGTGGCCGAATATATCCGTTCCGAACTCAAAGAGGATGATATGCCTTTCATAAACCCGCTTTACCGGAAGATGCTGGATGAAGCAGACGCCTCTTGCCGGGAGGATAATTTTGTTGCCTCCCGTTATTTCCTGGCACATCAGGATGCGTCGGTGAGTCAGCTGGCTGCCGATTTGATAAGTGAGAAATACCAGCTTAGTAAATACCATGCAAAATTCCAGGAGATAAAAAAAGAAGAAGATTCGCTCCATCAGATGATATCGCATGATGTATTTGGTTTTAAAGAAGCCTGTATCCGTAAACAAATTAATGAGATTGGCTTAAAAATAAAGGAATTACAGAAGACGGCTGATTTAGGGCAAGTAGTAACTCTGATGAAAGAACAAGATGAACTGAATGAGATAAAGAAGGCGCTTAACAAAAGAATAGGAGAGCGCATCATATTAAAAATGTAATAAAAAACAACGTATGTATTTTTTAGAAGCAGAAGATGTGGTTAAACAATTTTCCGGGCATTTAGCCCTGAATAAGGTAAGTATTCAGGTTCCACCGGGAAAAATATTCGGGCTGCTTGGCCCTAACGGGGCAGGAAAAACCACACTCCTTCGTATTATCAATCGTATTACAGCTCCCGATAGCGGAAGTATTCGTTTTAATGGCTTGGAGTCTACGCCTGAGGATGTTTTCCGTATCGGATATATGCCCGAAGAAAGAGGCTTGTATAAAAAAATGAAAGTAGGGGAGCAGGCTATTTACCTGGCGCGTTTAAAAGGGTTATCGTATCCGGAAGCTAAAAAGCGTCTGATGGAATGGTTCGACAAGTTTGAAATCACCTCCTGGTGGAACCGTAAGCTGGAAGAACTTTCTAAAGGAATGCAACAGAAGATACAATTTATTATCACGGTCATTCATAAACCGGAATTATTAATCTTTGACGAACCATTCAGCGGTTTCGACCCTGTGAATGCAGACCGTGTGAAACAGGAAATATTAGAGTTGAAATATTTAGGCCATACCATCATCTTTTCAACGCATAATATGGCGTCGGTAGAAGAAATATGTGACGGGATAGCTTTAATAGACCGTTCGAAGGTAGTACTTTCCGGTGAAGTAAATGAAATACGAAACCGTTTTAAGTCAAATATATTAAACGTGGCGCTTCGTTGGGAAGAAGGCATATTCAGCATTGATTCAAATTATTATACGGTTTTGAGCGCGAAGGCTCGAACCGGCGAAGTAAAAATGCGCATACGGAAAAACCCGGGAGCCGCTAATTCGGAAATACTAACAGAATTAAGCAGGGCGTATGAAATAATGTCTTTTACCGAAGAATTGCCTTCTATGAATGATATCTTTATTAACACCGTTTCAAGTACTAATTCTACACAAATATGAATAAGACAGCAATTATTATAAAAAGAGAATATTTAAGGCGCGTAAGTAAAAAATCATTTTTACTGGTTACCCTCCTGATGCCTTTTATGGTTGCGGCTCTGGCCTTTGTGCCTTTGTGGCTGTCTTCTATCCGGAGTGATGACGTAAAGACGGTAGCCATTATGGATGCAACAGGCAAATATGCTTCCTTATTTGAAGATACAGGAAATTTCCGGTTTATAAATAGCGATAAATCACTGGATGATTATCGGAACAGTGATAATAAGGAAATAGTTGCTTTCCTGAATATCACAGGCGATTTGCTCCAAAATCCGAAAGCAGCGACCCTTTATTCCGAAAAACAGATTCCCGGAGAGTTAAGCCGCCTTGTGAACCAAACGCTGGAAAAAGTATTGGAGGAAGAAAAACTTACGTCGTTCAATATTCCAAACCTGCGGGAGATTATAAATGAAAGCAAGGTCAATTTCAGTGTGCAAACCATCAAGTGGGGCGCCGATGGAAGTGAAAATACCTCGTCTGCCATGGCAGCCTCTATTCTTGGTATGATATTTACCCTTATTGTCTATACGTTTATTGTTGTCTATGGATCGATGGTGATGCAAGGGGTAATGGAAGAAAAGACGAACCGGATTGTTGAACTGATGATTTCTTCGGTGCGCCCGTTTGATTTGATGATGGGGAAAATCATCGGTATCGCCCTTGTGGGGCTTACCCAACTATTCCTCTGGGGGATAATGACGTCTGCTTTAATAGCGGGAGGAACCTTCCTGCTGGGAGGAGGCGGGGCGGCAGATATTTCGGCCGTACAACAGGGCATGTCAATGGCGCAGGGCGGCGGCATGTCAATGCAACCCGGCGTGGATATGGCTGTCATGCAAGAGGTAAACGAATGGTTAGGGATTATCCATTCGATTAACTTTGTTGAAATCGGAATTTTCTTTATTCTTTATTTCATCGGAGGATATTTATTATATGCCGCTATTTTTGCGGCTATAGGCTCGGCTATCAATCAGCAGGAAGATTCGAACCAGTTTATTGCTCCGGTTATGGTGTTTATGATTTTTGCACTGTATGCCGGTATATACAGTATAGACAATCCCGATGGGCCTCTGGCTTTCTGGTGTTCTATGATACCCTTCACTTCCCCGGTTGTAATGATGGTGCGCCTCCCTTATGACGTACCTGTGTGGGAACTGCTTGTATCGGTAGCCCTCCTGTTTGCCACGGCCATGGCATTAACCTGGCTCTCGGCTAAGATTTATCGCGTAGGTATCCTTATGTATGGTAAAAAGCCCAGTATAAAAGAAATGATTAAATGGGTGAAATATTAAGAAGAAGCAATATGGAGATTAATGTCTCCGATATACGACAGTATGGCCTCTTTTCCTTCTTTCTTTTCGGCTGATGAAACAAATATGGGGGGAAGTTCCTCCCATGTTTCCAATAATTTGTCCTGATATACTTTTATGTTTTCCTGTAGCCGTCCTTTCCCCACCTTATCTGTTTTGGTGAATATGATAGAAAAAGGGATATCGTTTTCGCCTAACCATTCCATAAATTCCAAATCAATCTTTTGCGGAGCATGGCGGCAGTCAAGCAATACAAAAAGGTTGGTAAGCTGTTCGCGCTCCAGAATATAGTCTTCTATGATATGGCGGATTTTTTCTTTTCCTTCCTTTCCCCGTTGCGCATACCCGTATCCGGGCAAGTCTACCAGATACCACTCCTGATTGATGATAAAGTGATTAATCAATTGTGTCTTACCCGGCCGCTGGGAAGTCAGGGCCAATCCCTTTTTGTTTGTCAACATATTAATTAAGGACGATTTGCCTACATTGCTTCGCCCGATAAAAGCATATTCCGGTATATTCCCCTCCGGACACCTTTTTACATCCGTATTACTAATAACAAATTCAGCGCTTTTGATTTCCATATTGTTTATCTCTATTACTGTTTAACCACAATCCCGCAAACGTAATGCCGCCATTAATCATTAACATTTCATAGCTGAAAACATATCCGGTATACCGCCGTATCACGTAATCAAGAGTGAAACAAACCAGCGGCGAAGCGATACATATATAAGGTACATATTTGTCGCAAGGTTTCCTTCTGGTGAAAAGCCCGAAGAGGAATAATCCCAGCAACGGGCCATACGTATAAGATGCGATCATATAAATAGCGTCGATAACGCTCCGGCTGTTAAGCGCTTTGAAAATTAATATGATGACGGCAAATAAGACGGATATCATTAAATGTACGTTGAGCCGGATGCGTTTTGCTTTTTCCGCCTCTTTCTTTTCAACGCCCAAAATGTCAACGCAAAAAGAAGTTGTAAGCGCCGTCAATGCCGAATCGGCGCTACTGAATGCCGCAGCAATAATGCCGATAGTAAAGAATATCAGGATAGAATTTCCCAATATACCAGACGTACAGAACATAGGCAGGATGTCGTCGTTTAAAGCAGGCAATGAAATGTTTTGCCGGGCGGCAAGGGTAAGCAGTAATGCGCCTAAAGAAAGGAACAGGAAGTTAACCGGCGTAAAAGCAAATCCGTATGTATACATATTCTTTTGTGCATCCTTCAAACTTTTGCATGATAAATTCTTTTGCATCATATCCTGATCCAGCCCGGTCATAACAATGGTGATAAATATCCCGCTGAAGAATTGCTTAACAAAATGCTGCGTACTATGCCAATCGTTCCATTCGAAAATACGGAAGTGCGGGCTACTTGCCAGCGTTTGTACCATTCCATTAAAAGAAAGCCCCATTGCGCCTTTTACCTGCCAGATAATAACAATAAGCATGGCAACTAAGCAGACGGCTTGTAACGTATCTGTCCATACAATCGTTTTAACGCCGCTGCGGCAGGTATACAGCCACACGAGTGCAATGCTTAACACCGTTGTTATCCAGAAAGGGATATTCCAGGCGCCGAAAACGTAGGTTTGAAGAATGAGCACTACCAGATAGAGCCGTGCAGCGGCGCCTACTATTTTAGAAAGCAGGAAAAAGGAAGCGCCCGTTTTGTAACTTCTCCTCCCGATACGTGTTTCAAGATATGAATAGATAGAGGTGAGTTGTAATTTATAATAGAGCGGAAGCAATACGTTTGCAATCAGGATATAGCCAAAGAAAAACCCCAAAACGGTTTGCATATACGTCATATCAATACTGCGTACCATCCCCGGAACCGAAACGAAGGTGACGCCCGAAAGGGAAGTCCCGATCATTCCAATCGATACGATAAACCAGGGAGACTGGCGATTGCCTAAAAAGAATGCATCATTTCCGCTGTTTTTCCTTCCGGTGAAACAGGATATCAAGAGTAATATGCCAAAATAGGCGGCGATGATACATAAGATAAAATAACTGCTCATACCGTTTGCTACTTATCAAAATGGCAACAAATATAGCAAAAACAAAGAAAGCGTACGTCCTTTCTCCTTGATTAAAATAACAAATCCCAGTTGAA
>JAIRKZ010000140.1 GCA_031259845.1 Tannerellaceae bacterium
TATTCGAGATTTCGTCCCATGTATGTTCGGCAGCAGTGATTATTTCACCGGCAACATTTTTTACTGTCACTTTTTGGGGTTTTCGGGGAAGTAACACACGGCTCACATTATCCGTTTCTATAGGACTTTTGGCCATGAACGAGTAAAATCCGCTTTTGAACGTTTCCTCATATATTCGCGATGCCCCGCACAATACAGCCGGTCTTTTCTTGTTTTTCACCTGCTGTACGTTGTACAGGAAAGCCTGTTCGCCCGGATGAATTGTTTTCTCTTTCAAAACAGGCAGTGCAGGGTTGAACAGATCGATGAATATCCCTTTCAGCGTCATCGATTCATCCGATACGCTTTCGTCCATCACAGAGGCAATGACATAAGGGCCGCGCTCTAAATATAAGTTGTTTTTCAGTTCAAACCTGTCTTTACCAGACACGGCGCTGAATGCTTTTTGAACAACGCCCAAATAAATGTTGTCGCCGCCCGGATTCATTATAAAGTTCTTAGGCTCTTCGCGAATCACATATACCTTACCTTTGCCGCAAGCGTATTCGCCTGTACCGGGGGCATCGGAAGCCAGGCCCATTAATTGAAACAGGTGTTGCGACGGAGCTTTGTACGTATTCCCGCCGGTATTCCACCATTCCATCACGGTTTGGTAAGCATCCGTATCCGTACCGCAATAAACGAGAGCTCCGCCATCCTTTACCCATTGGGCAATGTATTGATGAGATTCCGGTTCCATGGGCTTCATATTCGAATAAGACATCACTAACACGTTCAAGTCTTTCCATGTATCGGGATAACCGGCATTTTCAAGATGCACCGTACTTACAGGTATTCCGCGCTTCAGTAATGGTAAAGTCTGTCCGTAGAAATTGGAAAATTGCGGATCTGCTAAATTCTCCTCCATAAACTGCATACTTCCCCTGTTAAATATTTCTGCTACTTCGCCGTTTTGGTTATGGGTAGGATAACGCTGGAACATCAGCGAATTAGACATCATTACGCCGATACCTTGCGAACCGGTTACCTTGTTACCCGAAAGCGGCATGTCGTTTAGCGCGTTAATCATTACTTGCATCTGCGTAGAGTAAAAACGGGGGATTTTCTCCATAGCGCTACACGTATCGCAGACTTTGTACAATCTTTCATAGATACGATCCGGCCAAGGCATCACTTCATAATTATTAATCATCGGATAGAGCAGTTGAGCGGTAAAGGTTGCCTCGTAATTCTTCTTGAAATCATCCCAGTCACGCGCCCAATCCTCAATCGGGTCTGTCAGAAAGAACATTTTACGCCCTGTGGGACGCGTCATCGATTCCATGGAACCGTATTCGAGGAAAGCATTCTCGAATACCCTTTCTTTACAAACGCCGTTGTAATAATTCGGTTCGCGCGCCGTGCCTGTCCACACCTGGGCAATGTATCCATCCATACACGGCAATGAAGCTAAGCTGGCATGGGGGCTGACAATCTGCCACGACGAGTAGTTTACCAATGAATGTGTAGGTACATAGCATCGAACATCCATCCCTTTACTTTTTCCATATTCTTTGGCGAAAGTAAAAACGTTTTCCAACGCGCGATAATACAAATGATATTTCAACTTGTTGGACAAATAGGTATTTTCAGGAGATTCGTGTTGCTGACGCCAGGGAAATCCGTAATACTCTTCCCATTCGCGTTTGAATGCTTCACTGTAGCCGGCACGCATCCAAAATTCGGGTTCTTCCATGTAGATGGCGTCGATACCGGCGTCTATCACACGCTTTACATGTACTTCTTTCATGTATTTCAGGAAGTTTGCGGAAGGCACGATGTAAGGTACACTGCGCCCATGCCATATCGTATCGCCCTTTACAGTAACCTGTCCTTCATCCCAATGAGTCTCTCCATCCCATTTTCCGGTAAAATAATCCTGATATCCGCCCCAGGCGATACCGGTCATGAAATGGGTAGTATAGCCTCGTTCGCGCCATGACTGAACCCGTTCGTCGAACGTCATTCCGGGTCTGTTATTGGCAGCGCGCCTGTCATTAGCGCCATATACAATAGCAACGTCGGCCCTTACATCGGTAGCAGGTTTCCACGGGCCGGACGTTTGAAATGCCGTTTTTTCCTTGCGCATTGCCGGTGAATTTTGACTCTGGCAGGCTGCCAACAAGGTAATAGCAGAAAGTACGTAAAATAAAACCGGAACTATTTTACTGATGTTCGGATGATTATTTATTTTCATCATGTCCTGCAATTTATTTGCTGATTAGAATTAAGCTAAATGTCGATATTATTGAACTGGCGCCGACATCGAAGGCGGCCTTACATCCGGAGAGCTGCCCCAGTCTTTATTGGGCCGCGGGCCCATCTGGAAAACAAGCGTTCCGCCCTGTACAATATCGGAATGACTGATCCATGCCTGATTGTGCGGCGTTCCGTTAAGCGTAGCCGACTGGATATACTTATTCTGAGCCGACACGTTACGGGCTTCGACGACGAACGTCTTTCCATTACCCACGTTGATGGAGACCTCCTCAAAGACAGGGCTGCAAATATCAAAGACGGGCCTTCCGGGACACTGCGGATAAAGCCCTGTCGAACTCAGCACATACCAGCTCGACATGGAGCCGCCGTCTTCGTCGCCGCTTAGCCCAAAGGGAGTGGCGTCATACCATAATTCCAGTATTTGCCTTACCTTTTGCTGGGTCATCCACGGCTGTCCGGCATAGTTGTACAGGTAGGGAATATGAAAATCGGGTTCATTCCCGTGCGAATACATACCCATCAGGCCGGTCATGTCGGGGAATTGCGCAAGGAACTGCAGTTTGTCCATCCGATGCCCGGTGATAAACAGTTCGTTCAGCTTCGCCACAAAATTTTCACACCCGCCCATCAGGTTGATCAGTCCCTGCACGTCATGCTGCACATGCCAGGTATACATCCAGGAGTTGCCTTCCGCAAAATATCCTTCCCCTGCAAATCCGCCCGAATATTTGGGGTCGAACGGCTCAATCCACTGTCCGTCGGCCGACTTGGGCGCCATCATCCCGATTGCGGGTTTAAACAGGTTTTGATAATTATGCGCCCTTTGCATAAATAGCCGGTAATCGTCTTCTTTGCCCAGTTCTTTAGCCATTTGCGCCAGGCACCAGTCGTCATAACAATGTTCCAGGGTGACGGATACAGACTGCCTTCTGTGCCAGCTGTCGACTTCCTTCACCCATTCTTCTACGCCCGGTTCGGGAAGCCAGCGTGTCTGATACGGCAACCGTTCATACTTATCCGTCTGCTGTTCCGGGTTGAAATCCTTCCGGACAGGCAAAGCGGGGTAAAATCCGTTATCGAAATAACACTGTTCCAGTTCGGTGATGTACATCGCATCTTTCCAGGGTATCATGGTGGCTTCCAGGGCATTCTTTTTCATGGCTTCGTAGGCTTTTTCGACGTCGTAATCGCGCAATCCTCTGAAGTAGGCGTCTACAATAACCGGCGTGGAATGGTGTCCGATCATCGCCCCGGAACTCGGCAACCAGCCGGTTTCGTCATACCTTGCGAGCCAGTTTTGGATGGTTTTATTCGTTTCTTCGGGTTTGATCAGGCTTTGAAGCGGATAGGCGCACCGGTACGTATCCCACACGTTGCCCATCCTCAGGGCGCGCGTACGGTGAAGCGTTGTGTAGAAGAGGCGGCGCTGTTTGTCCGTACCCCCTTTCACCTTGATCAGGCTCAGTTCTTCATTCCATAACTGCCTGGCTTTCTCTTTCAACTGATTGAATGACAAGGCGCCCGCTTCACTGGCCACAAAGCGCCGGGCTTCGTCGATACTGCTGCGCGACAAGCCGATTCTCAGTTCTACGGTTTCTTTAGAAGAAGCTGCCGGATAGCCTGCATAAAATCCCGTATTGAAGCCTTTCTGCGTTTTGGAGTCCGGGATAACGGTATCGTTTCGCCACGTTCCGCACGATGCAAACGGTTTGCTTAGTTGAATATGGAAATAATTCTTATTTTCTTCTCCCCCTCTTGTTCCCCTATACGCCGTCTGGCCCTCAATCACCGTATTGTCTTTGATTTCAACGCCGGCATTTCCCGCCAGGTTCAGGAACAAATTGGATGTTACGTTTTCGGGAAGGGTGAACCTGAAAACGACTGTATTCTCCGTGACGGTAAATTCTGTATTGATCTCCGGGTCTTCAAGCAGCGCCTGATAATAATAAGGCGTGGCCGTTTCCAGGTCGTGGTCAAATCGCGAGGCATTTTCCCTGCTTCCCACTTTCATTTGGCCCGTGTTTGCCATCAAACTGCCTACACCCAGCGGGAATCCGTATATTTTGTCGGCAAAATACCAGTCTGTCATCCCCGGCGTAAATGCAGGAAACAATCCTACCGTACCTCCCGGAACTTTAATTACGGGAGTAGTCCCCCTCGTCTTCGGATTGATGGTCCCGATGTACATATAAACATCGTCGACCGGGGCGGTCGCCGGCTTGCTTTCGGTGCAGCATTGAAATACGACGGTAATCAACGCCATGAACAATGATAGCTTAAATTTCTGCGTTTTCATTTCGGTATTTATTAAAATGGTTATAATTTTTTCTGTTTTGCTCCCTGTCTAAACTGTGACAGGGTGGAAAATTTCTGTTTTGCTCCTTGCCTGCACTGTGACAGGGTGGAAAACTTTTGTTTTGTTCCTTGTCTAAACTGTGACAGGGCGGAAAACTTTTGTTTTGTTCCTTGCCTGCACCCTTACTTAATTGCCCCGCCCTGCCTTTCCTTTATTTTCATCTCCAGCAATTTCATAAAATAAGCGCCCACCACCGAACGCGCCTTAAAGTTCATGTGCCTGGCTGTTTCCGTATCGTGCCAGTCACTTAACGGTATCCGGGAAGGGGTTTCATCTGCATACTTATATAGCAGCGTTACAAATTGATTAAATTCTTCCAGTGTTGGAGCCAAACAGGCGCTCCACATTACCCAGTCGGACTTCGTGTAATTTTTCCTCACGTCGAGCGGAAGTCCGTATTTGTTCTGCTTTGCCAGATAAAAGGGTATTTCTTTTTCTATCACTATGGATGGAAAAACATTCATGTCGAAAATTTTATCCCACACCAGATTGTATTTTTGGCTCCATGTATCCGGTTTGTCAAATGCTAATCTGTAATGGTCTGCGTTATCAGCCATTTTTTCCCATTCAATAGCCATCTTACCTGCCATCCCGGCATATTTTTGCGCCACATTATCCATTCCGAGCATTCCTGCCATTTTAGCGTATCCGGCAATCGCCATAATAGCTTTTATGGATAAATTTGTATTATGGGCCAACCGACCTGCAAAATCATCGGTAGATAGCTGGTTTTCCGGGTCAAGCCCTTTTTCTGCAAGGTAATTTACCCAAAGCGTCAGCATTTCCCAATGCTTCCGGGCATATTCTGCATTGTTGTCTATCAAAGAGATTGCAGTAGCCAACAGGATCATGTTGCCGGATTCTTCCACAGGCATGTCTCCGCCATATAACTGGCCGTTGGCAACCGGGTAAGTTCCCAGGTCGTGAGCCGGATAGGGTTTTGTCCATCGCCCGCTTTCACTGTAATAAAAGATCGGCGTCAGCATGCCTTTCATCAGTTCTGTGTTATATATCAGGAATAACGGGGAGGAAGGATATGAAATATCAACCGTGTTAATACAACCGTTGCTGTGGTTTTCTTTCGACAGGAACAAAATATTCCCTTCATCGTCTTTTATTATTTTATGCGCCGCTATTGCCTGCCTGTACGCTAAAGCGCAAAGTTCGGCATATTCGCTTCCTCCTGCCTTCAGGGCATCAGCCATCATTTGTTTGTCGAAATCCTTACAGCGTTGCATCACGACATTATAATTTTTACCTGCCCTTTCAAATGCCTGGAAAATATCTACTTCCCCATCATGTTTCCAATAAGCCAGACGCCGTTTGTAGAAATATTCGATAGAATAGACGTCATCATATCCCAACATCAAAAATCCCGATTTACTTTCATTTCCAATCGTTCCGAAATTTTCGATATAAGAAAGCGCCGTCATGTGTTCATACATGTTTGGGGGAATATCTTCTTTGAACATGGTAGATCCGAATTTTCCTCTTTTTATAAAATCTTCTTTCATAAAATAATAATCCCCCATACACAGGGATTTGTTACTTTCTTTCCCGGATGCTAAATAAACATACCCCCAATCAATGCGTACGCCGTCGCCGGTTCTTTTGGTATAAGGCTGGTCTATTGTGCCTGTTTTCAAATATAGCATATCGTTTTTTTCGATACGCTCGGCCATAATGAATTGTGAAGGCTCATGCACTGCCAGTTCCGGAGTTATTTCAAAGTATATCTGAACGTCATGTTTTTTCTTATCCAACGATTTTACCTGATAAGAGATGTAATTGACGGGGGTTGAAACAAGGTCAAGATCATCTAACAGCAAAGGGGCTGTAAAAACAAGTTTTAATTCAACCGGGCCACAGGTAAATGTATAAAAAGTTTGTGTCGGCAATACATCGAGCGACTGCTGTATGGCTTCTTTCTCAAAATTGCAGGCATATTTATCTTTATAGAACAAGCCAAAATCAACATACCCATCTCCTGCCCTGTTATGACAATGAGCGGCAAGTACATTTTTGCCAGTCTGCAATTTTTCTTTCGCATTGTCTTCCAATTTCAGCATCATGTCATTCGCCCAGTAATAATCGGTTTCTACCAGCTTTTCCCCATTTAAATACAATTGAAATAAATCATCATGAGAATACATTACGAACAGTTCTTTTGCTAAAATATCGCTCTCCGCATCAAACGTCCGGCGAATCCAAATATCCCCGGTGTTCCACGTCGTTCTCAAACGCGGCATTCTCCTTGTAGCAAAAGCAGCTTCTCCTTTTTTCCATTCGGCGTCATCATAGTTCACATCCGTCCAGTTGCCGGCCGGTTGTTCCGTTGTATAAGAGGCTTCCCAATGCTCCGTATATGTCATGGGAAGAATCGGTTTCAAATTTTTCCTGTCTTTTCCCATAAATCTGTATACAATTCCATCAACTCTTACAGCTCCGATTATGGGATGCTCCTTTCCTGTCCAGTGTTCGGTATTCCCTTCGGTTAATTTATCATAGGGCGACCATATCGACAAATAGGGATCGCACGTAATGATCGGTACTGAAGGGGCGCAGAGTTTGACTTTTTGCGCCGGCTCAAAAAAGTTGTTTGCAGATAATAATGTGAAATCAAACAGTAAGATTAAAAGGGAGATATAAAATTTCATGTTTTCTTGTAATTTGATATTTCTAAACGAATATACGCATACTATTTTTTGTGAAAGACGGGCCTTTTGGCATTCAATGAAGGAGATGCTTTTTCTATATAAGGCCAATCCTTTTTGTCCCATTTTATCTGGTCGAGCAATAATTTACGATTACGGGGATTTTCATCAGTTGCATCGTAACCGTGATATAAAATCCAGTCATTGCCTTCGTCGTCCTGAACTATTTCGGAACAATGACCATTTCCAACAAACCTTTCATTCTTACCAACAATTACGGTATAGCCGTCAATGAGCATTAAACTTTTACCTTTAGCATCGACATAAGGGCCAAATAAAGAATCCGATCTTCCCACAGCAAGTTGATATGTGCTTGTAATTCCTTCACAGCATGTGCCGACAGAACCAAAGAAATAATAGTAGTTCCCTCTTTTCAAAATCATTGTTCCTTCAAAAGCGTCGCCTGCTATCTGTTTTTTTTCAGCGCCTTTTTTTATACTTAATCCGTCAGCGCTTAATTCGATGCCGAAAATACCGTTTAAACTTCCCCAGAAAATATATTTCTTCCCGTTATCTTCAATATAAAACTGATCTATCGAGTTAATCACACCTATTTCATTTGCCCGCAAAATGGCTCCCAGATCTTTGAAAGGCCCTTCCGGCTTGTCCGATACGGAAACTCCTATGCCGTTAGTTTGCCAACCCATACTTTTCGACAGGGTGTAGTATAAAACATATTGCCCATTGATGTAATTGATATCCGGAGCCCATAATCCTGCTCTGTTTTCAAAATTCGGACGCGTTTCCGGCGTGAATGCTGTCCCTACCCGAACCCAATCAACCAAATTATCGGATTTCATAATGTCTGTCAATCGTGATGTTCCGTAAATATAAAACGAGCCGTCTTCTGCTTTTATTATGGATGGATCGGGAAAATTCCTGTCCACGACCGGATTTGAATATGTATCGGAATTGTTTTGTGAAAATACCGGACAAATCCCCATGCAAACTGTTACTAACAGAACAATTAGTTTTTCCATCTATTTGAATTTTTGACTTAACGTTAAATTATTTTCTCACCATTCAATCGTAACCTGAACACCATCAGGATCATTTTCAAAAGTTAAGAAACATGTCTTACTTTCTTTATCCCATAAATTTTCAGACGGAATCATATTTCCATCGTTATCCCCGACAGTGATCTTTAAAGGATTTCCCGGTAATAAAATGCGCATAACATTTGTTGTATTCAATGGACTTTTAGTTATAAAAGAATAACTTTTTTCAGTCCTGTTCTCATCATAAACTCTTGATGCGGCAGCTAAAACCTGCGGCTGCTTTTTATTTTCCACTCTGTCTATTGAAAATAAATAAGCCTGTTCGCCCGGTTTAACTGCTTTTTCTTTTAAAACCGGCAGTTTTGGATCAAACAAATCTATCAGATTACCTTTTAACGTATAAGGCGCGTCGCTTACGCTTTCATCCAGCGTTGCAATCATTGTATAAGGGCCTCTTTCCAAATAAAAATTATTCTTGAAGATCATTTTCCCTGCTTTTGCGTTTTCTTCATACAGTTTCTTCACAATATTTACAAAGTCTGCATCCTTGCCTGTTTCAAGAACATATTCTTTCGGATCGATACGAATCACCCGCAATATTCCTTTACCGTATTTGTATTCGCCATCTGTTAAGCCAGCGTCAAAGCCCATTAATTCAAACAGGTGATCAACCGGAGCATGATAGTTGTTTCCGTTACTATTCCACCATTCCAATACAGTCTGATAAGGATCAGTATCTCTTCCTGCATATACAAGCGCTCCTCCATTTTTAACCCATTCGGCTATGTAGCGGTGATATTTTTCATCCATCGGCTTCATATTGGAATAGGACATAATCAAAACTTTGGTGTCTTTCCATGTCTCCTGATACGACACGTTTTCAATATGCAATGTTTTTACGGGTACTCCCCGCTTTACGAAAGGAAGCGTTTGTCCGTAAAAATTTGAAAAATCCGGATCTTCATAACCTGCATGATTCGGAAAACGCTGAAACATTAACGAGTTTGACATCATTACACTTATCCCGGGAGTACCGCTTAACGTATTGCCGGATATCGGCATAAAATTTAACGTATTAATCATTACCTGCATTTGTGTGGAATAATATCTTGGAATCCGTTCCCTTTCATTACTGCTTGGGCTTGTTCTGTATAAGCCTTCGTAAATACGGTCGGGCCAAGGCATTACTTCATAATTTGCAATATTGGGATAAAGTAATTTAGCCGTAAAAGTAGCCTGATAATTTTTTTTATAATCAACCCAATCGCGGGCTCTGTCTTCTATAGGGTCAGTAAGGAAAAAGAGCTTACGTCCGGTAGGGGCTGTCATTGATTCCATTGAGCCGTATTCAAGATATGCCGTTTCGAATACACGTTCTTTGCCAACCCCGTTGAAAAAATTTTGTGCGCGCGACGTTCCTGTCCAAACCTGTGCAATATATCCATCGACACATGAAAGCGAGGCTAAACTTGCTTCGGGGCTGACGATCATCCACTGCGAATAATTAACAAGCGAATGTGTCGGAACATAACACCTTACATTCAATCCTTTACTTTTACCGTATTCTTTAGCAAATGTAAACACATCTTCCAGAGCTCTGTAATACAGATGATATTTCAGTTTATTAGCCAAATAAGTATTTTCCGGCGATTCATGTTGAGGGCGCCATTCAAATCCGTAATAATCTTGCCATTCTCTTTTAAATGCTTCGCTATAACCGGCACGCATCCAAAATTCGGGCTCTTCCATGTAAATTGCATCAATGCCGGCATCTATTACGCGCTTCACATGCACCTCTTTCATGTATTTAAGAAAATTTTCAGACGGCACCAGATAAGGTACCAGATTCCCATGCCAAAGCGTGTCGCCATGCGCTGTAACCTGTCCTTCGTCTAAATGCCATTTACCGTCCCATCGACCGGTGAAATAATCCTGATAGTTACCCCAGGCAATACCGGTCATAAAGTGAGTGATATATCCGCGATCACGCCACGACTGAACCCGTTCTTCAAACGTCATAGCCGGCCTGTTGTTTGAGGCGCGCCTGTCGCCGGCGCCATACACAATAGCGACGTCGGCTCTGACATCGGTCGCCGGTTTCCAGGGATTAGACGTTTGAAATGCCGTTTTTTCGCCATCATTGTTCAATCCCTTTTTATTTAAACTTACATTATTTGTCTTACAGCTAAATACAAATAATACAGAGAATAGTATTATACTTATTTTTTTCATTGTGAAATTTTTCAACTGATTAAAATAACGTGAGCTCGATTTAAACTTTTGCATCAATGGCATCTATCTCCTACCGAGCTCACATTAAAATGGTTTTCAAACAAATAGAAAACGGTTTCATTAGAAATTAATTGCTCAAAACGTTCACCTTTTTCGGCTCATTGTAGTTATATCTTTGCTGGCCTTCGGTTTGATAGTTTATACGGGCTCCAACTCTGACATAATAATCTCTTTCCGGAGAAAATTCGCCTTGAGTTGTAAGCGTAATAACATCTCCGGTTGCAAAAGCTGCTTGTGCGTCATTGCCTTGCAGACTTCCTGAATACCGGTTGTCATGATTATGTTGCCCAACGTGGTAACTCGAAGAGTTGATAAAAAGGTAAATATCGGTTACATTTTGCTGAAAGTTTGGATTATTAGTACCTCTCGTTATCCTGAAAGAAGCTGTAATTTTTGTTTTAGCTGCATTCACAACAGGTTCGCCAACCCATTCTATTTTCAAAAATGGTTCTACTTCCCAATCTATTTCCACAGTACCTTCTATATCACGAGTTACACTTTCGTCAACGACTAACTTCCCGCTGGGATC
>JAIRKZ010000203.1 GCA_031259845.1 Tannerellaceae bacterium
TTAAACAGGAGCAGTCGAAAAAAAGAAGCGTCAGAAGAAAAAGATTGGATGCCGGGTGGGATAACGATTATTTGATTAAAATCCTGAAAAATTAAAATGCGTTTGCCCTGAAAAAATAAGGAATTATTTCCCTATTCCTAAATAAAGTACGTACCTTTACACCCAAAATTCATTTATATTAACGTATAACTAAATATTAATTTATTACCGTATGAATATTACACATATTGAACATCTTGGTATTGCCGTTAAGAACATTGAGGCGTGTTTACCTTACTACGAAGGCATATTGGGCCTGAAATGCTACAACATTGAGGTTGTGGAAGACCAAAAGGTAAAAACAGCTTTCTTTAAAGTGGGCCAAACTAAAATTGAATTGCTTGAACCAACAAGCGAAGACAGTACAATTGCCAAGTTTATTGAAAAAAAGGGAGAAGGCATTCATCACATTGCATTTGCCGTACCGTGTGTACAAGAAGCATTAGACGAAGCGGCATCTAAAGGAGTACAACTGATAGACAAAGCTCCGCGTGGCGGCGCAGAAGGCCTTAACATTGCTTTCCTGCATCCGAAATCAACCTGTAGTGTATTGACAGAGCTCTGCATGGAAGGTAAAAAATAAAACAGTTCATCTCTAACAACAAATCAAAAATAACAATGAGTAACCAACTTGAAAAAGTAAAAGAACTTATCGCCCTTCGCGAAAAGGCACGTCTTGGCGGTGGGGAAAAAAGAATCGAGTCTCAACACAACAAAGGCAAATATACGGCTCGCGAACGTATTTCCATGTTGCTTGACGAAGGCAGTTTCGAAGAGTTCGATATGTTTGTGCAGCATCGCAGCGCCAACTTTGGTATTGAAAAGACTAAATTCCTGGGAGACGGAGTAGTAACCGGATACGGAACGATTGACGGCCGCCTTGTATATATCTATGCACAGGACTTTACCGTTTTCGGCGGCGCTTTATCCGAAACCCTTGCCATGAAAATATGTAAAGTAATGGATCAGGCCATGAAAATGGGAGCACCGGTAATCGGCTTAAACGACTCGGGAGGCGCCCGTATCCAGGAAGGAGTGAATGCGCTTGCCGGATATGCCGACATTTTCCAATGCAATATTTTAGCGTCGGGCGTTGTGCCGCAGATATCCGGTATTTTCGGGCCTTGCGCCGGTGGAGCCGTTTATTCTCCTGCTTTAACCGACTTTAATATCATGACGCGCGGAACCAGCTATATGTTCCTTACCGGCCCGAAGGTGGTAAAAACAGTAACCGGCGAAAATGTTACCCAGGAAGAATTAGGCGGCGCGAGCGTACATACCACCAAGTCGGGCGTGGCTCACTTTGCCGTTGATACGGAAGAAGAAGGAATCCGGCTTATCCGTAAACTGTTAACTTTCCTTCCTCAAAACAATTTGGAAGAAACGCCATTAGTTGCCTGCAAAGACCCGATAGACCGTTTGGATGACAATCTGAATGATATAATACCAGACAATGCAAACCGGTCGTATGATATGTATGAAGTAATCGGCACCATTGTTGATAATAACGAATTTCTGGAAGTACATGCCGATTATGCAAAAAATATTATCGTAGGCTTTGCCCGCTTTAACGGACAATCCGTTGGTATCGTAGCCAACCAGCCTAAGGTTATGGCAGGATGCCTCGACAGCAATGCATCACGCAAAGCCGGGCGTTTTGTCAGATTCTGCGATGCGTTCAATATTCCATTAGTAACGTTAGTCGATGTACCGGGATTCCTTCCGGGAACAGGTCAGGAATATAACGGCGTAATCCTGCATGGAGCTAAATTGCTGTATGCTTACGGCGAAGCGACTGTGCCTAAAGTAACCGTTACATTACGCAAATCATACGGCGGCGCTTATTGCGTAATGAGTTCCAAACACCTTCGGGGTGATATGAACTACGCATGGCCAACAGCCGAAATCGCCGTAATGGGCCCAAGCGGAGCCGTTGAAGTTATCTTCTCAAAAGAAGTGGCCGCTTCGGATGATCCTGCAAAACTAGCGGCAGAAAAAGAAGAGGAATACAAAAAGGCATTTGCTAACCCGTATAACGCTGCCCAGTATGGCTATATAGACGATGTAATCGAACCGCGCAATACCCGTTTCCGCATTATCCGCGCCTTACAGCAGTTGCAAACCAAAAAGCTGTCGAATCCTGCCAAGAAACACGATAACCTGCCTCTCTAAATTCTTAAAACAATAAAGAATATGATAAAAAAGAAAACAGGGGTACTACTGTCGCTTATGCTGCTATGTTCGATAGGAGCGCAGGCCCAGTTGGTTACCTCCATGCGGATAAACGAAGTGCTGGTAATTAATGAAGACAACTTTGTGGACGACTACGGCAAACGCAACGGATGGATTGAATTATACAACCCATCCGCAGGAACCGTCAACATCGGGGGATGTTTTCTTACCGACGACAAAGACAATCCGAAAAAATATCCCATTCCCAAAGGAGACGTGCTAACCCGGATAAAACCCCGCCAACATGCTTTATTCTGGGCCGACGGGGTTGCTTCGCACGGAACGTTCCACCTGAATTTCACGCTCGACCCGGATAAAGAAAACTACATCGCCCTCTACGACGCGGATGGTCGCACGCTGGTAGACGAAATAACAATTCCTGCCGGGCAACAGACGGATATCAGCTATGGCCGCCGGATAGACGGACAGGACGAATGGGGCTACCTCGAAAAAGTAACGCCCAGCACAAACAACCTGACGCTGGATACGAACGAAAAGATGGACAATTTCAAACAGAACGACGCAATCGGTATCGGTATGACGCTGACGGCGATGGCTGTCGTTTTCCTGGGGCTGATCCTCTTATTCCTGTGCTTTAAAGGCGTTGGCAAGGCAGCCATATCCGCCAGCAAACGCAGGGCCGAAAAGGCTTCGGGAGAAACGAGCGGCAAAAGCGGCGGCGACGTATCGGGCGAAATACTGGCGGCTATCAGTATGGCTTTATACGAGCTGGACGAAGACGTACACGATATCGAAAATACGGTACTCACCATACAGAAAGTAAAACGGAACTACTCTCCGTGGAGCTCGAAAATTTACGGCCTACGCGAAACTCCAAGAAAGTAATCATCTAAAAACAAACAAAGAATGAAAAGTTTTAAATATACAATCAACGGTAATGTATATAAGGTACATATCAATTCAGTAGTGGAAGATATTGCCGAAGTGGAAGTAAACGGAACTCCTTTTAAAGTGAAGATGGAGAAGCCTACCAAGAAACAGGTTGTTACCATTAAAAGAGCGGCTCAGGCTCCTACTACGGCAACGGGGGAACCTGTCGTTTCACGCCCGACGGCTTCAACGTCGCAAGGAGCTGTCAGATCGCCGCTGCCCGGCGTTATACTGGAAGTAAAATGCAAGATAGGCGATACGGTAAAGCGAGGGCAAACAATTATCATCCTCGAAGCCATGAAAATGGAAAACAGCATCAATGCCGACAGAGATGGAGTAATTAAGGAAATAAAAGTAAATAAAGGCGACTCTGTATTAGAAAATGCAGAACTCGTAGTAATCGGATAAGAATATGCAAGAAAGTTTTTTATCATTCCTTGGTGAGAACCTTCAACTGTTCCTTACCTATACAGGAGTATATAACGTAACGCCCGGCCATTTGATCATGATCGCGGTAGGACTGTTATTTATATTCCTTGCGATTCGATACGAATTTGAACCGATGCTTCTTATCCCTATTGGTTTTGGTATCTTAATAGGTAATATTCCTTTTAAAGACGCCGGTTTGCAAATAGGTATTTACGAAGAAAACTCCGTGCTGAACATCCTCTACCAGGGCGTAACGCAAGGGTGGTATCCGCCATTGATATTCCTGGGGATTGGGGCAATGACCGACTTTTCGGCTTTGATATCTAATCCTAAACTCATGCTAATCGGCGCTGCCGCCCAGTTCGGTATTTTCGGAGCTTATATTATTGCCCTGCAAATGGGATTCGAGCCTAACCAGGCCGGCGCTATCGGTATTATCGGAGGGGCAGACGGCCCAACGGCTATATTCCTTTCGTCTAAACTGGCGCCTAACCTGATGGGAGCTATTGCGGTATCGGCCTACTCGTATATGGCGCTCGTACCGATTATACAGCCTCCTTTTATGCGCTTGCTTACCACCAAGAAAGAACGTGTTATCCGCATGAAGCCGCCGAGGGTAGTTTCTTCCACCGAAAAGATCATTTTCCCAATCATTGGTTTGTTGCTCACTTGTTTCCTTGTACCTACCGGATTGCCTCTTCTGGGTATGTTATTCTTCGGGAATTTACTTAAAGAAAGCGGCGTAACCCGTCGTTTGGCGGAAACGGCCCGTGGCCCGCTGATCGATACGATCACCATTTTATTGGGAATTACCGTAGGAGCCTCTACACAGGCAACCCAGTTCATTACATTGAACTCGGTTAAGATATTCGGTTTGGGAGCTTTGTCTTTCGTTATTGCTACCTGTGCCGGTATCTTATTCGTGAAATTCTTTAATTTGTTCCTGAAAGAAGGGAATAAGATCAATCCGCTTATCGGTAATGCCGGTGTGTCGGCCGTTCCTGATTCTGCTCGTATCTCGCAGACCGTAGGTTTGGAATATGCCCCGACCAACTATCTGTTGATGCATGCGATGGGCCCGAATGTAGCCGGCGTAATCGGTTCGGCCGTAGCAGCCGGTATCTTATTAGGATTCTTAGGATAATAAAGAGCAGAGCCATTATCCAACATAAAAAAAGCGGACGTTTCTGAAAACGCCCGCTTTTTTTATATTATCAGGAGTCATTCTTGTTTATCCGTCATCCTCTTCCTGTTTTCCGCATTGCAACACCCTAAAAAATTTCAGGATTATTTGGTAGTAACTACTCAGATACCCTGAAAAAGGGAAAAAGAATGAAACCGGAAAAAAATATTATCTTTGGGACGTGGAAGATACGATAACCATAAGACGTTCGGAATATGAACAGTTATTATCTGTGATAGCGGAATTAGGTGAAAAAGTTCAGCAATTGCAGGAAGAAAATGCGTTATTGAAAAATGGTCGT
>JAIRKZ010000024.1 GCA_031259845.1 Tannerellaceae bacterium
CATCCCCATAAGCGTTACCAGTCCTGTCTGAAAATAAATGTCGTTGTTCAGTCCCGTTACCCAAACGCCCAGGAAGGCGCCCAATGCCGCAACGGGTAATGATAAAAGAACGGCTGCCGGCGCTATCCAGCTCTCATACTGGGCGGCAAGGAACAGGAAGACGAAGAGGAATACCAGCGCCAGCACGTATCCTGTCTGTCCGCCGGCCTTTTTCTCCTGGTAAGACAAGCCGCTCCATTCTAACCCGATGTTTTCAGGCAGATGTTCGCGCACAATCCGCTGCATCGCTTCCATCGCTTCGCCCGAACTGTATCCGGGAGCCGCCACCGCATTGATAGCTGCGGTAGAGAACATATTGAAGCGCTTTATCGTCCCCGGGCCGGTGATGTACCGGGTAGAACCCAGCGCCGTGAGCGGTATCACAGACCCGCTCTGCGAGCGAACAAAGTACAGCCCCAAATCCTCTTTGGCAGTCCGGTAAGGGGCTTCGGCCTGTATATATACCTTGTAAATACGGTTGAACATATTGAAGTCGTTAACATATACAGACCCCAGGTATGCTTTCATTGTAGAAAATATATCAGCCACGGGGATACCCAGGAACTTAGCCCGGTCTCGGTCTACGTCAAAATAAAGCTGGGGTATCTCCGGTTGCAAAGCAGAAGAGACACTCTGCAACTCGGGCGCCCGTGAAGCATAGAACAGGAACGTATCCGCGGCTTCCGTCAGGTTTTCCCAGCCGGCGTCGCCACGGGCTTCCAGTTGCATTTCTATCCCGCCGCTTTCCCCCAGGCCGGGGATAACGGGCGGACGATTCAGGTAGGCCTTTATTTCGGGATAATAATACAACTCTTTCCGGGCCTCTTCCATCACATTCGCCACATCCATGCCAGACGATTTCCGTTCTTCCCAAGGCTTCAGTATAACAGTGAGGGTAGCCCTGCTTTGCGAAGTACCCACGCGCGAGCTGCTTCCGGTAACGTTCTGCACATACGCCACAGCGGGCAGGCCGCTCAGCCAGGCGATGGCCCGGGCGGTTACTGCGCGGGTGCGTTCCAGTGTGGCCCCTTCTGTCATTTCCAGTTCAACGGTAAAGAATCCCTGGTCTTCTTCGGGGATAAAGCTGGCAGGTATTATCCTGTTAAGTACGAAAATAAATACTAACATGATGCCGAAACCGGCCAATATACGCTTTGGATATACAAGCGTTTTCCTCAGGAGATAAATATATTTCCGGTTCCCCAGGCTTAGCCATTCGTCAATCTTACGAAAAACAATATTCTTTTTCTCTTTCCCTGACGACGGACGCAGTATAATGGCGCACATCGCCGGGCTAAGCGTAAGGGCTACAACGGTAGACAGCAAGACGGAAACAACAATTGTTACGGAAAATTGCCGGTACAGCTGCCCGGTAATCCCACTGAGGAAACTCACCGGAATAAACACAGACGCCAGTACGAGCGAAGTAGCAATCAAGGCGCCGCTCAGTTCACGCATGGCTTTATGCGTGGCTTCGCGTGGCGTTTTTTTCTCCTCTTCTATGATACGCTCCACGTTTTCTACCACCACAATGGCATCGTCTACTACGATACCGATAGCCAGAACCAGCCCCAGCAACGTAAGCATGTTTAACGAAAAGCCCATGATAAGCATAAAGCCAAATGTCCCAATCAATGAAACAGGTACGGCTATGGTAGGAATCAGGGCGGCCCGCCAGGTTTGCAAGGACAGGAATACTACGAGAATAACCAGCGCCAGCGCTTCAATCAATGTCTTATATACCTCGTGTATGGATTGCGAGATGTATTCGGTCATATCAAAAGGGAACATATATTCCATACCTTCGGGAAAATTCCTGCTGATTTCTTTCATAGCCTCTTTCACATTGGCGGCTACTTTCATGGCATTGGCGGCGGGAAGCATATAGATTCCCAGGATAGCTGCGTTTTTCCCATTCAGCCCGCTCTCGGTAGCATAAGAAGATGCTTCCAGCGATATGCGGGCTACATCCCGCAGGCGCACAATAGAACCGTCAGGATTGGCGCGTACTACGATTTCTTCAAATTCCTTAACGGTAGACAGGCGTCCGTGAGCTGTGACAGGTAATGTAACGTCTACGTCCAATACCGGTTGCTTCCCTAATTCACCGGCAGCCGACTCCCTGTTTTGATCTTTAAGAGCGTTTTGCAAATCCTGCACGGTCAGTCCCATATTCGCCAGCCGGTCTGGGTACACCCATATCTGCATACCGTAATACCGGCTGCCGATATTGGATACGCGTCCGATGCCGGGGATACGGCGCAATACGTCGAGCACATTAACCGTAGCAAAATTGCTCAGGTATATTTCATCGAAACGCGGATCGTCAGACAATAAACTGAGCGTCATCAACTGGCTGGACGCTTGCTTTTCTACAGTGATACCGTTTTGTACCACTTCCGCCGGCAAACGCGATTCGGCCAGTTTTACACGGTTTTGAATTTCAACAGCCGACAAATCCGGATTGGCGCCCACATCGAATGTGATTGTAACGTTCAGCCCGCCCGAATTGGAACTGCTGCTTTGCATGTAAATCATATCCGGCGTACCGTTCAGTTCCTGTTCGATAGGAGTGGCTACCGCCTGAGACACCGTAAGCGCGCTGGCTCCCGGATAGGAAGCGTTAATCCTTACTACCGGCGGGGTGATTTGCGGATACTGGTCTACCGGCAATGAGATAAGGCCAATGATTCCTGCGATAACAATAAGGATGGAAAGCACGGTTGAAAAAACCGGGCGTTCTATAAAAAATCCCGTATTCATCCTCTGTCCTCCTCTCTTAATTCTTCCAATGCTTTTTCGTCAGACGAGTTGACAGCCCGTGTTTCCACGCCCGGCGCAAGTTTGTGATATCCTTCCGTCACTACCCATTCATTTTCGCCCAATCCTCTTTCTATTACGATATTGTTTTGTATTTCAGGGCCAATTTGTACGAAGCGTTTCTCTGCTTTATTGTCGCGGCGGATGATGTATATAAAAGCGCCTCCTTTTTCAATGGATACCGCTTTACGGGGAACCACAATGGCTCTTTCGCGTACATCTAACAATAACTTTACTCTTGTGAATTGTCCCGGCAGAAGTCTTTGGTCAGGATTAGCCAGTTCGGCGCGCACGCCGAAGGTTCCAGTCTGCGGGTCTACAATAGGGTCGGCAAAGTCTACATAGCCGGTTATCGGGTATTCCGAATTGTCGGCCAGCGTAACCGTAACGCTTGGCTGCCACGAACGCGTTGTATCCTGTTCGCCAAAACGCACATTCCGGCCCTCGGCCCTCAGATAGTCTAATGCCGTCATTTTAAAATCCACCAATACGGTATCGCTTTTTACAACGGCAGCCAGTTTGGAATTTACGCCCGGGCCTACTAATGCGCCTATATCTACAAACCGTTCGCTGATATATCCGGAGATGGGCGATGTTACGGCCGTATAATTCAGTTCCAACTGCGCCTGTTCGAGGTCGGCTTTGCTGATACCGATATTCGCTTGCGCATCTTCCAGCGAGGCGATAGCATTATCAAGGTCTAACTGGCTGGCGGCATGTTGCTCGTAAAGCGGCGTTAAACGTTCTACGTCCCGTTTAGATTTAGCCGCCTGCGCTTCGGCTTTCTTTAATTGCGCTTTAGCCTTTTCAAGCCGGGCTTTATATTGCGCCGAATTAATAATGAATAAAGGCTCATGCTGATTGACGTATTTACCTTCTTTAAAAAGCATCCGTTCCAGATAACCTTCTACCCGTGCATGAACTTCTACGTAGCTGGCAGCACGTATACGCCCTACATATTCTCCAAAAATATACACCTCCTCTTTTGAGGGCTTTTCTACAATAACAATGGGAAGTTGTTGTTTCTCTCTCTTTTTGCAACCTGAAAAAAACAGAGGGAAAATCACTATGGAAAGCAATAGTATCCCGATACTAAGATTTTTCATTCGACGAGTTTTTTTTCAATTATAATTCAATGCCCCAATACACTTGATTTGTTTTACACCAAGTTAACGATCTCTTAATAAAAACAAACAATGAAACAAATTATTGTTCATGGCGGCGCATTAAATAAAGTTAATCCGTTTTTATTTCCCTGCCAACTCATGACAAGCAAGACCTCCCCCGGATTTTGCAGTCCCGCTGCCTTCAGTGCATACCTCACGATAAACCCCCTTGGCAAGACCCTACTTAACCTGTTTAAATGCTATGCCTAAGGAGCTGATAATGTCTCCCGCTATCATGCTTTCTTCGGAATGAGTGGCGGCGGCATGGTCTCCGGCTGTTCCGTGCAGAAATACGCTTATGACAGAGGCTGTTTCCGGTTCATATCCTTGTGCCAGCAGGCCAAGTATAATGCCGGTTAAAACGTCTCCACTTCCTGCTGTAGCCATTCCAGGGTTGCCGGTACTGTTGAAATAGATGTTGCCTCCCGGTGTACAGATAGCGGTGTAGGCTCCTTTTAGAATAAAAATCAACTTATGTTCCCGAGCCAGGCTTTGCGCTTTCATTAGTCTTTCATACCCACTGCTGCTTTCTCCTGCCAGGCGATCGAATTCTTTCAGATGCGGGGTAAGTATACTTCTTTTGGGTATGAGTTCCATCAGGTTTTTGTCTGACGCGATGATATTCAGGGCGTCGGCGTCAATTACTAAATGTGTACGCGCTTTGCGGAATAAATCCCCTAACCCTGATGCTGTTTGAGGCTGCCGCCCTAATCCGGGGCCAATCCCTATGGCTGAATAGGGTGAGAGATCGGGGAGAGTAGTATAATACTCGGGATGCGGATCAAAGCTAAGCATAGTCTCCGGAGAGGCAGTTTGCAGAATCAGTTCTCCGCATTGTGGTATATGTGCGGTTAATAAGCCTGCGCCACTGCGCATACAAGCTCTTGACGCCAATAACGCCGCACCCATTTTACCACGGCTGCCGGCTATCAGCAGCGCGTGTCCATAAAGGCTTTTATGTCCGAACTTCCTGCGTGGAAGTATTGTCTTGCAGATATCGTCTTCTAATATGAGATTATAGGGCGTTTTTGTTTTGGTTATTATATCGGGATGAATCCCTATATCCAATACTTTCCATTTGCCTGCAAATTCTTCATTTTCGGGTAACAGAAAGGCTAATTTGGGGTAACTGAACGTAAGGGTGATATCTGCCCGGATAATTGCTTCCGTATTATTCTTGCGATTGTCTTCACCAAACAGGCCGGAGGGAATATCAATAGATACCACATAAGCGTCGGACTCATTAATGTGGCTGATCAACTTTGCAAAACCTCCTTCGATTGGTTTGTTGAGGCCCGAACCGAATAAGCCGTCAATGACAATATCATTTCCAGTTAATTCCGGCAGCGTAAAATTAGAGATTACCTCATTAAACCCTGTTGCGTCCGTCTCTATCAGCCGGTGTTTATTTTCCAGGCAGTCGGGTGAAAGATGTTGCTTCGTATTAAACAAATAGGTGATCACCTTATAAGATTCATCTTTTAAGAGGCGGGCGACGGCTAAAGCGTCGGCCCCATTATTCCCAAATCCTGCAAATACAACAATGCGGCATTGCTTTGAGAAACGGCGGATAAACTCCTGTACAAACAAGGTAGAAGCCCTTTCTATCAAATCAATAGAGGCGATCGGTTTATTTTCTATGGTATACCGGTCGAGGTCTTTCATCTTTTCCGTAGTAAATATTTTAATCATGATGATGGCTTTTAGTAAGTGCAAATATAGCATCAGTTAAACGACTTTACCCCACGAGGGTTGAACAAATTTCCATCGTTCTATCTTTTAGCTGTTGTTTTTTTGTTTATCTTTTGCGCCATTAAAAGAAAACGGACCTTACCTCCATTTCTCCACGGGCAACCATTTTGCCTCCTGTCCGGGATTTGTCCCTCACAACAAAATAACCGGCGGATGTATCATCTCCTCCAAAACCGACCGGGTTAACAGTCCGGCCGCCAGAGCCTTAAAAAAGTAGTCCCTTCCATTAAAGGGGGATGAGATTTTGTTTGATTACTATTAACTTGTTTTTACAAGATAAAGAGGGTGTAAATGAAATTAGTTTTCTACTTTTGAAGAATTTTGAAAATAAAATAAATCACTAATCATGAAAGACAACATTTTTAAATTAAACATCGACCAGTTAAGAGAAATTGCAGAAGCATTGCAAAGCAGGGTAGGGGAAGGCCTTAGTAAAGAAAATCAGGAAGTACAATGTATACCGACATTTATCAGCCCTAAAGCCGGAGCGGAAGGAAAATCGCTTGTCTTGGATTTAGGCGGTACGAATTACAGGGTAGCAACGGTGGATTTTTCAGAAGGTAAAACGACTATCCGTCCGGAAAATGGTTGGAAAAAGGACCTTTCCATTATGAAGAAGCCTGAATTTACAGAAGAGCTTCTTTATAAAGAACAGGCCGACCCGATTATGGAAATAAAGATTGACGAACCATTGCCTATCGGTTATTGTTTCTCTTATCCTGCCGAATCTTTGCCAAATGGCGATGCCACATTACTTCGTTGGACAAAAGGTGTAAATATCCCTGAAATGATAGGTAGACCGATTGGAGAATCCTTAGTTAACTATCTGAATGATAAAGCAGGGAAAAAGCAATTTATAAAAGCAAATGTTATTAATGATACGGTAGCCAGCCTTTTTGCCGGCCTTACCCGTACGGATTATGATGCATATATTGGCCTTATTGTTGGAACCGGAACCAATATGGCTACGTTTATTAATGCCGGCAAAATAACAAAATTGGAAGGAAAGGAGAACTTCTCCGGTTTATTACCTGTTAATTTGGAATCGGGGAACTTTGACCCTCCCCACCTGACGGATATTGATGCAGTAGTTGATGCAAGTTCAGGCACTTTCGGAACGCAACGTTTTGAGAAGGCTGTATCCGGAATGTATCTGGGCGAAATACTTAAAGCGGTGTTCCCGTTTGACGAGTTTGAAGAAAAGTTTGACGCCCAGAAATTGACTAATATAATGGGCTATCCTGATATTCACAAAGAAAAGTATGTATGTATTGCCCGTTGGATTTATGAAAGGTCTGCTAAATTGGTAGCTGCGTCATTAGTCGGCCTCGTTTTGCTAATGAAATCACATGATAAGTCTATCAAACGAATCCGCCTGATAGCGGAAGGCAGCTTATTCTGGAGCGAAGACCGTAAGGGCGTAGATTATAAGGACATCGTTATCGTAGAATTGCATAAATTATTAGGAAGCTTCGGATATAAAGATGTAAAAGTAGATATTCATCATGTGGATAATGCTAATCTGATAGGTTCGGCCATTGCTGCGTTGTCATAGTAGATGACGGAAGATAAACTTATACTGGTACTTTCCGGGCACCGGATATTTGGATGGAAACTTCATGTCTATTCAGCCAAACTAACTGGAAATGGGAGTTTACAGATATTAGGCACTCCTGCTGCCAAACAGGAAGAAGCAAGTGGCGCGCCGAAAGAAATAGTGCAAATGATAGCGCGGGCAATGGAAATATCAGATCAGGCGTTGATGAAAGCTTATTCTAAAAAGAAGACAATCAGCGATTTTGAGAAAGAGATTACCGAAGATATGCTTGAGCGATATATACGTCCGCGCATACAAATAGCGAACAGTAAGATTATAGGATTAGCCCAAAAAACAGATATACAAGTGTTTCTTCGTGAAGAATTAAAAAGCAATATTCTTTATGAACGAAATCGTTTGTATATTCTTCCGACATCTACCGAATGCTTATTCAATTTCGTGAAAGACGAAAATGGCTTGAGATATTTTATTTCCCTCACGAATAACGGACGTGAAATTTCTTTGCAAACCAAACCTGCCGTCGTTATCTCGGAAAAGCCGGCTATTGCTTTAATTGGAAATGAAATACATTTCATTGAAAATATAGAATCGAAGAAATTGACGCCCTTCTTTACGAAAGAATCCGTCGTTGTTCCTGCACGGTCTGAAGACGTATATTTGAAGAATTTTGTATTGAAAACAATCCTGGAATATAAAGTAAAAATACAAGGTATTCCAATGAAAGAGTTAAATCCGGTTAAAAAAGCCTTCCTCTCGCTTGAACAGGATTTTAATCAGGAATTAGTACTGCTATTGTTTTTTCAATATGATAATAAACGAATGTTTCCGGATAATAAACGAACAAAAATAGTGCAGTTGGAGGATGTAAATGGAAATCCGGGAATAAGTTGGTATGACAGGGATTTTAAATGGGAGACCGAATTAATAAACCTATTAAAGAAAGAAGGCCTTACAGCGAAGGGAAGCAATCACTTTTATCCTTCGAAAAGCCGTAATTCTTATGGATTAATAGAATGGCTGAATAAGCATGAGTCGATTATAACACAATATTTTATATTAAATCAAAGCCTGAGTCAAAACTATTTTACCGGTCAGTTAGAGATACAATCCGGATTAGATGACAAAATTGACTGGTTCGAATTAAATATCAGTGTAATTATAGGTAATATCAAGATACCATTCAAGCGTTTTAGAAAACATATACTTGCCGGAAATAAAGAGTTTCTCTTACCGGATAAAACGGTAGTTATCCTTCCTGACGAATGGTTTGAAAAGTATCGCGAATTATTCATGTTTGGAAGTGAAGATGAAACAGGTTTTCGTATCAGGAAAATACATACTTCCATAATAGAGCATGTATTGGATGAGCAAATATTAAAAAAACAAGAATATAAACTACAAGCGCCGCCCGAAAAACCGTCTATTCCGGCACATACAAAAGCGGAATTAAGGCCGTATCAGAAAGAAGGTTTTTACTGGCTTGCCCACTTGTATGAAAATAACCTGGGTGGTTGTTTGGCTGATGATATGGGGCTTGGCAAAACATTGCAGACGATTACGCTTATTCAATATATTTATGAAAACCAGGAGCGGAAACAAAAGGCAGGCGCCTGTGGGCAGTTATCGTTATTTGATTCTGCACCGTCGTCACTTCCGGCTACTTTGGTAGTAGCGCCTACTTCATTATTACATAATTGGAAAAATGAATTGAGGCGTTTTGCTCCCGAACTTGATATTTTTGTTTATGCAGGATATGAAAGGCAGCGTATCAAAGATATTAACACGATATTCAATAATTATCAGGTCGTTATAACTTCTTACGGTATTATGCGAAACGATATTGACTATTTTCGCGAGTATACTTTTACTATGATTATATTAGACGAAAGCCAATATATAAAGAATAGCGAATCGTTAGCATACCAATCTGCCAACCAGCTCATTTCTGCACATAAGCTTGTTCTGACCGGAACGCCTATTGAAAATTCGCTCGAAGACCTATGGTCGCAGTTTAATTTTATCAATGAAGGATTATTAGGAAGTTTATCCTCTTTTAAGAAGGATTTTATCCAGCCGATAATAAAAGAAAAGAATGAAAGACGGGAACAAATGCTTAAAAGATTGATATCTCCCTTCTTACTCAGGCGTACGAAAGAAGAAGTGACGCCCGAATTACCTCCCTTATTGCAAGAAATTATCTATTGCGATATGATTGACAAACAAAGAGATATTTACGAAGCCGAGAAAAATAGAATTCGTAACACATTGATTGAAGCCAAAGAACATCCCGAACGGCCTAAAAATACATTCATCGCATTGCAAGGATTGAATAAATTACGGCAATTATCATGCCACCCGAAACTGATAGATCAATCGTATGAAGGAGAATCCGGTAAGTTTGAGCAGATAATTATGTCTTTTGAAAATCTGAAGGCGATCCGGCATAAGGTGTTGATATTCTCTTCTTATGTGCGGCATTTGGAATTATTGGCCGAAAAGTTTGACGAGGAAGGCTGGCAGTATGCCATGCTTACCGGTGATACACAGAAGAGGGAAGAAGAAATAAACCGGTTTATCAGCAATAATGATATTTATTGCTTCTTTATTTCTCTGAAAGCCGGGGCAACAGGCTTGAACCTGACGGCTGCCGATTATGTATTTATTATCGATCCCTGGTGGAATCCTGCAGCAGAAATGCAAGCATTAAGCCGTGCACACCGTATCGGGCAAGATAAACCGGTAATTGTATATCGTTTTGTTTCCAGCGAAACGATAGAAGAAAAAATTATCCATTTACAGGAATCGAAAACAGCTCTTTCCGAAACATTTATTAACACTAATAATCCTTTTGCTGCGATGGAATGGCAAGATATAGAAAAACTGTTCGATTAGCAACAAGGGGCTTTATGAATTTTGAAGATATGGAAAAAAGACTGTAATGAAATCCGATAATGACGATTATGTTTAATAGAATCCGGGGGAGTTAATTTTCCCAAACTATTTGACTACTCTGACTCCTTTGAGTACTTTTGACTGCAAAAAATAGAACTATGGCAGACGATAAAAAGATTATTTTCTCTATGGTGGGTGTAAGTAAAACATTTCCACCTCAAAAACAAGTGTTGAAAAATATTTACCTGTCTTTCTTTTATGGGGCTAAAATCGGAATTATCGGTTTAAACGGATCTGGTAAATCTACCTTGCTAAAGATTATTGCCGGCATTGAGAAAGAATATCAGGGCGAAGTGGTTTTCTCTCCGGGATATTCTGTCGGTTATCTTGAACAAGACCCGCAGTTGGCAGCCGGTAAAACTGTAAGGGAAATCGTGCAGGAAGGTGTACAGGAAATCGTTGGTATATTGAAAGAATATGAAGACGTAAACGAACAATTCGGCGATCCGGAAGTATTGGACAATCCGGACAAAATGGATAAACTAATCGCCCGCCAGGCCGAATTGCAGGATAAAATAGATGCAACGGACGCCTGGAACCTCGACAGCCGGCTGGAACGAGCCATGGATGCGCTGCGCCTCCCGTCCGAAGACCGGCTGGTTGAAACATTATCCGGTGGAGAACGCCGCCGGGTAGCTTTATGCCGGCTACTGCTCCGGCAACCGGACGTCTTATTATTGGATGAGCCTACCAACCACTTAGACGCCGAGTCTATCGACTGGCTGGAACAGCATCTGCAGCAATATGCCGGTACGGTTATTTGTATTACGCACGACCGTTATTTCCTTGACCATGTAGCCGGTTGGATTCTTGAATTAGACCGTGGCGAAGGTATCCCCTGGAAAGGAAATTATTCTTCATGGCTCGACCAGAAGACCAAACGCATGGCGAAGGAAGAAAAGCAGATAAGCAAACGAAGGAAAACATTAGAGCGTGAACTGGAGTGGATTAATATGGCGCCCAAAGCCCGCCAGGCAAAGGGAAAAGCCCGCTTGAATTCGTATGAAAAGCTGCTGAATGAAGACCAGAAAGAACGTGAAGCTCTATTGGAATTGTTTATACCCAATGGCCCCCGCCTCGGGAATAAAGTAATTGAAGCACAACAGGTAGCAAAAGCTTTTGGCGACAAATTACTGTTCGATGGCCTGAGCTTCACGCTTCCCCCTAATGGCATCGTGGGCGTTATTGGCCCGAATGGAGCAGGAAAGACAACGCTTTTCAAGATGATCATGGGTATGGAAAGCATTGACAAAGGCGCTTTTGAAGTAGGCGAAACCGTCAAAACGGGATATGCCGATCAAACGCATAAAGACATCGACCCGGATAAGACGGTTTACCAGGTAATCTCAGGCGGGCAAGAGTTTATCCGTGTGGGCGGCAAGGAGGTAAACGCACGCGCTTACCTGTCTAAGTTTAATTTTGCCGGGGCCGACCAGGAAAAGCTTTGCCGCATACTGTCTGGCGGGGAACGGAACAGGCTTCACCTGGCGCTTACGCTGAAGGCGGATGCAAATGTATTGCTGTTAGACGAACCTACGAATGATATTGATGTGAATACCTTGCGCGCCCTGGAAGAAGGGTTGGAGAATTTTGCCGGTTGCGCCGTTGTTATCTCGCACGACCGTTGGTTCCTCGACCGCATTTGTACGCATATTTTATCTTTTGAAGGAAATTCAAACGTAGTTTATTTTGAAGGTTCCTATTCCGAATATGAAGAGTATAAGAAGAAGCAACCCGGGTATGAAGAACCCAAACGGGTGCGGTATCGTAAATTGTTGGAAAAGTAATTAAAAGAGTTAATTATAAATGTAAGTATCATGAAAAGAAAAATGTTTGTTTTGGCGATTATGAGCATCGCCCTGTGTTGTTTTACCGGTGAGGCGAGTGCGCAACAGGTTATTAAACTGTTTAACGGGAAAGACCTTTCCGCCTGGGATTTTATCGTGGATAAGAATAGCGTTCCGGCCGGCCAGGTTTATTGGGTGGAAGACGGCGTTATCCACATTAAAGGAAACCCGTTTGGCTATATGTACACAAAGGAGAAATACGGCGACTATAAGCTGCATGTAGAATGGCGCTGGCCGCAGGAAGCAACCAATAGCGGAATTTTCCTTTTAATAGAAGATGTGAAGAATCCGTTTCCTAACGGTATCGAGTGCCAACTGGCTGCCGGGAATGCCGGCGACTTCGTTTGCCTGGGCGGTTCGGACCTGGCGGAATTTATACAGCGGCCTGGCGAGCAACGCCCCGCCTTCCCCGTGGTAAAGAAAGCCAACGCTACGAGTGAAAAACCCGTTGGCGAATGGAACGAAGCCAATATCTGGGTTAAAAACGGCACAATTACCGTCTACATCAATGGCGTTTACCAAAATACGGGAACCAGCAAGGTAAAAGCCGGCCACATCGGCTTGCAAAGCGAAGGCAAGGATATTCAATTCCGGAATATTCAAATCGTTAAGCTGTAAGGCGTTTAAAGGAAATGAAGAAGTTAGGGGGAGGTTCGTTCGTCTCCCTTTACTTTTTTATACGAAAAACATTGATACCCCGATAACGCTGATTATTGCGCCGGCTACTTCCTTGAGGGATACTTTCTGTTTGAAAAAGAAGTATGAGGGAACCAGGATGAGTATGGGGGTTAAGGCCATTAAGGTGGAAGCGGCGCCGGCGCCGGTATATTGCACGGCCATTAAGGAGAACGAAACGCCGATGAAGGGGCCAAAGAACGTTCCGCCCGTTGTAGCTCCCATCGCTTTAACGTCGGTAAGCGAACGGGATAGCCGCCTGAGGCCTTTCGTTGCCAGTATGATGATAAAGAATCCTAAGGCGCCGGTGATGGCCCGTATCTGGGTGGAAGCGAAAGGAGCCATAAATACGCCTGCCGGGTCTTGCGGATTGATTGCCTGCATATAATGTTCCATCCCTAATTTGCTGAATACAAGGCCTACGCCCTGTCCGGCCCCGGCGCCTGTACCGAAAAGGATACCCCGGAGGGGTAGCTTAAACTCCCACTTTTTTGCTTTGCCGGCCCCCTCGCTGTTTGCTCCCCTGCCTGCAACCGAAAGGCCGATACCGGATAGCGTAACGAACATGCCGAGGATGGCCATTCCCCCCATCTTTTCGCCCAGGATAAGCATGCCGGCCAGCGCTGCCGACGGGGGCGCCAGCGTCATAAACAACTGTCCGAAACGCGAACCAATCAGTATATAGGAATTGAAAAGGCAATAATCGCCTATTATATAGCCGATAAATCCGGATATTCCCAGCCATAGCCAGGCTTTCCCCCCGGCATTGAAGGGGATGGCCTGTCCGGTAAAGATAAGGAGGGTTATGCCCAGCATAAGGGTAGACAGCGCCAGGCGGATGAAATTAAGGGATAAAGACCCCATACGCTTCCCGGCATATTCGAAGAAAAGGGCTGTTACCGTCCACGATACGGCTACGCCGAGCGAAATCAATTCACCGGCGTACATCAGAATGGAATATCTTCGTTTGTTTGCGACAGGAAGTCGGCCACCGCCGGAGCTATGGGTGGCAGCGCACCGGCGGCGTCGCCTCCATTGATAGACGAAGTAAAGGTGCGCACAGGTATATCGTCGTCGATGTTCATAAATTTGGCAAATTCGCTCTTGAAGCGCAGGCGCACGTCGCCGGTAGCCCCGTTACGATGCTTGGCGATGATTATTTCGGCAAGGCCAATCAGGGAATTTCCCTTTTCGTCTTCCGTTATTTTATAGTATTCGGGGCGGTGGATGAAGCAAACCATGTCGGCGTCTTGCTCGATAGCTCCCGATTCGCGAAGGTCGGCCAGTTGCGGGCGTTTACCTTCCACTCCCTGCCTGTTTTCCACCCCGCGGTTCAGCTGCGAGAGCGCTATAACCGGTATATTCAGCTCTTTGGCCAGTCCTTTCAGCGAGCGGGATATCATACTTACTTCCTGTTCGCGGCTGCCAAAGTTCATCCCGCTGGCATTCATAAGCTGCAGGTAGTCTATAATGATACATTTAATGCCATGCTCGCGGACTAAGCGGCGGGCTTTCGTTCTTAATTCAAATACCGAGAGGCTGGGCGTGTCGTCTATATAGACGGGGGCGTCGTACAGGTCGGCCAGTTTGAAATCCAGCTGCTCCCATTCGTAGTCTGCCAGGCGGCCGCTCTTGATTTTGTCGGCAACAATCTCGGTAACGTTCACAATCAGGCGGTTTACCAGCTGCACGTTACTCATTTCCAGCGAAAACAGGGCTACCGGCGTATTATGGTGCACAGCCATGTTCTTTGCCATTGACAGTACAAAGGCCGTTTTGCCCATCGCCGGACGGGCGGCGATAATCACCAGGTCGGAATTTTGCCATCCGGAGGTTATCTTGTCTAAGGCATGGAAACCGGAATGCAGGCCGCTTAATCCTTCTTCCTGTTCGGCTGCTTTTTTAAGCAAATCAATCGCTTCCTTAATAACGGGGTTAATCTGCATCACGTCTTTCTTTACGTTCCGCTGGGATATTTCAAACAGTTTTCCTTCCGCTTCCTGCATCAAATCGTCTACATCTATCGATTCGTCGAACGCTTTGCCCTGGATACCCGCCGTAAAGGAAATCAGTTCGCGCGCCAGGTATTTCTGGGCGATGATGCGGGCATGATACTCTATATGGGCGCTGCTGGCCACTTTAGTGGTGAGTTGCGAGATATAGAAAGGGCCGCCCACCACGTCTAATTCTCCCCGCTTTTTAAGCTGTTCGGTAACGGTAAGCATGTCGATAGGCCTTTGCGAAACAGCCAAATCAACGATTGCCCCGTAAATCATCTCATGAGATTTCTCGTAGAAACATTCCGGTTTAAGGATGTCGCTAACGATAAAATAAGCGTCTTTCTCCAGCATTAATGCCCCCAGCACGGCCTCTTCCAGTTCCTTTGCCTGCGGCTGTAAACGCCCCATTTCGGGCACTACAACCGTTTTCTGCCTGCTTCTTCCTGAATTTCTTGTTTCTTCCGCCATTGAACGATTCTTTTTTGAGACATCAAAGATAGTTTTTTTTAAGCAGTAGAAACAGTTGGAAGCGTTAAATGACGATGTATTTCGTAACGGCAGGCATTACGCCCGAGGGGAATGCCTGCCGGACACGGGAAAATGCCTTCCGGACACAGGAAAACTCCTTTCGGACACGGGAAAACTCCTTCCGGACACAGGAAAACTCCGTGCAGAAACGGGCCAATTCCGCGCAGAAACAGGCTAATTCTGCACAGAAACAGGCCAATTCCGTGCAGAAACAAGGCAATTCCACATGGAAACGGGCTAATTCCACATGGAAACGGGGCAATTCCGCGCGGAAACGGGGCAATTCCGCACGGAAACAAGCCAATTCCGCACGGAAACAGACGGATTCCGCGCGGAATTTGGCGCTTTTCCTGCCGGAAACCACTGGCCCGGAGAGGCATCGCCCTGTATACGCCGGTCTTCCCGCCGGGGTAAGGCAGCTTGCGAGCCGGCCGGCCCATCATGGCGGAAAGGCCGGCAGGATACAGCCTCGCGATTACTTATTTTCCACGCTATCCATAAATCGTACCGGAAGTTAGGCAAGAATCATTACCTTTGTGCCGCTAAAATAACAAGAATGAAAAGTTTTCTCCATTCCGAAGCAACAGGTTTTGTGGAAAAAGACCATTGGATGGCTAACTGCTGGGTAAAGGTAGAAACGCCTGCCCCGGACGATATCCGCTATCTTGTAAACGAACTGAAAGTTCCCAAATCTTTTATATCCGATATAGAAGATACAGACGAACGCCCGCGCATAGAATACGAAGATAACTGGCTGCTTACCATCCTGCGCATCCCTGTTATCGAAAAAAACAAATCAATCCCCTATTCCACCGTGCCGATAGGCATTATGACGAATGGCGACGTGATTGTAACCGTCTGTTATTTTCAAACCGAAGCAATACCGGATTTCATACTCTATACCCGAAGGAAAGGCTTGATTATACATAATAAATACGAATTGATCATACGCATCATCCATTCCTCGGCCGTATGGTTCCTTAAATACCTGAAGAAAATAAACAATGAGATAACCGAAGCAGAGAGCGCCCTGGCCAAAAGCATCCGCAACGAAGATTTACTCCGGCTGATGAATTTACAGAAAAGCCTGGTTTATTTCAACACCTCCATCCGTGGAAACGAAATCATGTTCACCAAGCTGCAAAGCGTTTTCCAGGAAGCCGTCTACCATATAGACCGTGAAATCCTTGACGACGTAGATACCGAATTAAAACAGGCCCACAACACGGTAAATATCTTCAGCGACATCCTTACAGGTACAATGGACGCATTCGCATCGGTCATTTCCAACAACGTAAATACCATCATGAAGCGTATGACCTCTATTTCAATCATCCTGATGGTTCCTACGCTTATCGCCAGCTTCTATGGCATGAACGTAATCAATCATTCGGAAGAATGGCCGCATGGATTCCTCGCTATCGTAGCTGCCTCAATCGGAATATCCACATTAGCCTTCTACATTTTTAAAAGAATAAAATGGTTTTAATACCTTTGCCGGAAAATTGCTGAATAATGCAGGAAAACAACGAAATTATCTTTATAAACGTAAGCGGCTACGACCGCCCCGGAGTAACCGCCGCCCTCACCGGGATATTGGCAAACAAGAACGCCGTAATTCTTGATATTGGCCAGGCCGGTATCCATAATAACCTCTCACTGGGCATCCTGTTCCAAAGCGCCGGCAGGGATTCGGGCGATATAATGAAAGACCTGCTGTTCAAAAGCTATGAGCTGGGCGTAACGATACGCTTCGACCCCATCTCTACGGAAGATTACACCAGGTGGGTGAATATGCAAGGTAAAAACCGCTATATCATCACCATCCTGGGGCGCAAGCTCACAGCCAAACAAATCGCCGGCATATCCCGCATCGTAGCCAGCCAGGGAATGAATATAGACGACATCCGCCGCCTTACCGGACGGATACCACTCGATGAAATGGAGCGTACGCCCAAGGCAAGCGTAGAATTTTCCGTCCGGGGAACCCCCAGGGATAAAAAACAAATGCAATTAGCCTTCCTCGAACTCTCTTCCGAACTCGAAATGGACATCTCCTTCCAGGAAGACAGCATGTACCGCAGAATGCGCCGCCTGATTTGTTTCGACATGGATTCCACCCTTATCAAAACAGAAGTCATAGACGAACTGGCCGAACGCGCCGGCGTAGGCAAACAGGTAAAAGCCATTACCGAATCGGCCATGCGCGGAGAAATTGATTTTGCAGAAAGCTTCAAGGAACGCGTAGCCTTATTAAAAGGATTAGACGTATCCGTAATGCAGGAAATAGCCGAACACCTCCCCATCACCGAAGGAGCAGACCGCTTAATGCAAGTACTGAAAAGGGTTGGCTTCAAGATAGCAATCCTTTCCGGAGGATTCACTTACTTTGGCAATTACCTGAAACAGAAATACAGCATAGACTACGTATACGCAAATGAACTGGAAATAGAAGATGGAAAACTCACCGGCCGCTATACCGGCGACATAGTAGACGGAAAGCGGAAAGCAGAACTGCTACGGCTGATTTCACAGGTAGAAAACGTAGACATCCGCCAGACAGTAGCCGTTGGCGACGGGGCAAACGACCTCCCCATGCTCAGTATCGCCGGCCTGGGCATAGCATTCCATGCCAAACCGAAAGTAAGGGAAACGGCCAAACAATCCATTTCCACCATAGGTTTAGACGGCGTGCTATACTTTCTGGGATATAAAGATTCATATATGAACGAACAGGCATAATAACATTAAAATCAAACAGCAAATGATAAGGCATATCGTAATGTTCAAATTAACGGCGTTTGCAACCCCCTCCGGGAAGCAAGCCAAAATGCAAGAAATAAAAACCCGTCTGGAAGCGCTGAAAGACAAAATAACGCAGCTCCATAAAATAGAAGTCAACTTCAATGTAAATCCGTCCGAACCCTGGGATATAATCCTCACCACAGAAGTCCAATCGCTCAAAGAACTTGACGCCTACGCCAGTCATCCCGCCCACCTGGAAGTAGCAACAAATGTAATAGCCCCCGTAAAAGCAGAACGGGCCTGCATAGATTACGAATTTTAGAAAGAATAACCCATGAAAATAATTACCTATAATGTAAATGGCCTGCGCTCTGCTATAACCAAAGGCTTCACGGAATGGCTTGCGCAGGAAAACCCCGACGTAGTTTGTATTCAGGAAACAAAATTACAGCCCGAACAGTTTCCATCCGGAGAATTTACCCAATTAGGATATTATGCCTACCTGTTTAGCGCACAGAAAAGAGGATATAGCGGAGTAGCCATATTCAGCAAACAAAAACCCGATCATGTAGAAATAGGTATGGGAATCCAGGCATACGACAATGAAGGGCGATTCATCCGCGCCGATTATGGAGACCTTTCAATTGTAAGCGTTTACCACCCTTCGGGATCAAGCGGCGACGAACGGCAACGTTTTAAAATGGAATGGCTCGAAGCTTTCCAAACTTATGTATTGGAATTACGCAAGTCACATCCTAATCTGATTCTTTGCGGGGATTACAACATTTGCCACGAATCCATCGACATCCACGATCCAATACGAAATGCCAAAAACAGCGGTTTCCTTCCCGAAGAACGAGAGTGGATGACAGGCTTTTTAAATACAGGTTTTACCGATTCCTTCCGTTATAAGAATCCCGCGAAGCAGCAATACACCTGGTGGAGTTACCGTTTCAACGCAAGAACCAATAACAAAGGGTGGCGGATAGACTACTGTATGGTAAGCGAACCGATGAATTCGCGGATAAGCGATGCTTACATATTAAATGACGCAGAACACTCCGACCATTGCCCGGCCGTACTTGAAATAAGCGATAAGCAAGCCTGAACAAGCCTAAATATCCAATGCTCCCGTTAGTTCCGAAACTGACTTAAAGCCGAATTGATCGCAATACCCGTTTAATCCTTCAATAATTTTTGCAGAAACGGTGGGATCGATAAAATTGTATGTTCCTACCTGAATAGCTGTGGCTCCGGCAAGCATAAACTCTACCGCATCTTTCCAGTTAGCGATTCCTCCCAAACCAATAACAGGGATATTTACCGCTTTACAGGTTTGCCATACCATACGAAGGGCAACCGGCTTTACACATGGGCCTGAGAGGCCGCCGGTTATTGTAGACAATACAGGTTTTCTTGTTTCGGCGTTAATAGCCATTCCAAGCAAGGTATTGATTAGCGAAACAGCATCGGCCCCATTATCCTCCACCGCTTTTGCAATCTCCGTAATGTCGGTTACATTGGGCGAAAGTTTTACAATAAGTATCTTTGGGTAAACTTTTCTTACAGCGCGCACTACTTCGGCCGCTCCGGCACAGGTTACTCCGAATGCCATGCCTCCTTTCTTTACATTAGGGCACGAAATATTCAGTTCGATAGCAGGGATTTGTTCCAGCCCGGCTATTTTTCCGGCGCATGCCACGTATGATTCAATAGACGACCCGCTTACATTTACAATCACATTTGTCTTATAATCCTTGATGGCCGGATAAATTTTATCAACAAAATAGTCGGCTCCTTTATTTTGAAGCCCAACGGCATTCAGCATACCAGCCGGCGTTTCAGCCATCCGGGGATAAGGGTTCCCTTCGCGATGTTCGATTGTTGTTCCTTTTACAAATATACCACCTAAAGCGTTTATATCCATAAAATCAGTATATTCCGTACCGTATCCGAATGTCCCCGAAGCTGTCATAACCGGGTTTTTCAGTTCCAAACTACCTATATTTACTTTTAAATCTGCCATGTTAGTTTATCTATATTAAATACAGGGCCTTCCGTACATACGCATACATGCCCGTTTGTTGTCTTCTCCACACAGCACAAGCAAGCTCCAATACCGCATGCCATCGTATTTTCGAGGGATACTTCGCAAGCGATATGATTGGCCGAAGCATACCGGGCTACTGCCTGCATCATAGGTTTGGGGCCGCACGTGTATATTTTGTTAAATTGTATATCTGCCAATACAGAATGATTGGTAACATACCCTTTTTCACCGCGAGAGCCGTCTTCCGTAGTTATATGAACAGTTCCGAATTGTTGGAAATCATCCAACTGCATCAGGTCTTTTTCCGAACGGGCCCCTAATAAAAAGACAGGTTTATAACCTTTCTCTTTCAGACAGGCGCCTAAAAAAAGCATGGGAGCCGTACCCACGCCGCCTCCGATAAGTAAAAGGTTTTCTTCTTTGCTGCCGGGAAGGGTAAACCCATTTCCCAAGGGCAATAAAAGGTTCATAGAATCTCCCGGTTTATAAGTAGCCATAGCATGAGTGCCATCTCCAACTTTCTGAACAAGCAGCCACAACTCATTCGATTTTTTATCTATATAGTTGATAGAGATGGGGCGGCGGAGAAAAGTGGCAGGCGAACGATCTACCAGTACTTGTACAAATTGTCCGGGAAGGGCTTCCGGCAATGTTTTATCCGAAGTTATTTTAAGCAGGCAATAATTATCATGAAGTGATTTATTTTCAGTAATCTTCATGTCGAGCATGTACTTCTTCATATATACGCATCAATTTAGGGGCAAAGATACATGATTTGAATATGTCTACGATAGAAAAAGATCAATCTTTCTTTACTTTCTCCGGTATAAATGTTTCAAATGTATTATCGGTGTAGTAAATGATAATTTTCGAGATATTTTTAGGTTCGATTTTTTGTATGATAACTTCCTTTGGAGTAGCTTGTTTAGTATCTATTTCAGGTCTATCAACCCCAATTTCCCGGCAATTTTCATCAATAGCCTGTGGGTTGGGTTTAATTCCGGGCGTTTTGGAGGGTATATCGGTTGGAGTAGATGAAAACAAAGTTCTTGGCGTCATTGGTTGATTTTCTTTTATTATCATGTTTCCTTTCCCAAACAATAACCAATCAGGATTTATATCTGTAAATCGAGCAAGTATCTTTTCACATACTCTCATACTCGGCTTGTTCCTGTCTTTCATTATATGAGACACAGTTGAGCGTTGTATACCCACCTTCTCCGCAAATTGAGAATGAGAAAGGTTTTTATAGTTCATGATTTCAATGATTCGTTCCTTTATGTCCGCCATATTTATAAAACTTTATCAATTATTACCGCCAAATTGTCTCATTTAACAAAGTAAACAGCTCTCAACTGTAAACAATACAAACATAAACAATAAATTTAATATATGCAATTTATTTTACAGTTATATAAATATACAATTCAATACATTAATATATAACTGTAAATTACATGTATGTAAACCGAATATACAAGGCGAATTTACATTTAATCAATTACTTTGTATAAAAGAATTAATTTATTGATTTATCAGCGCTTAATCTATCTATTCATGAGGTTTGGCAAGCGAAATTTACAAACATATCCCCTACCCTGCCCCTTTTTTAATGTATATCTTTAAGAAATTAATTTAATACACTGGTTTAGATAAATCTATAAGAAATACAACCCTTCTGTTTAAACATCAGTTAATGTAAACAATATACTTTTGTTTCGTAGTTTACTAAGGTTTTCGTATCGTATGCGCGGATATATTTGTAAACTGTCTATATAGTTATATAAACGAACGCCGGCGCACACATTTATATATTACACCATTGTACACATCTAATCTGTTTACAAATAAGAATGAATTACATCAACTGACACTTTGTCTTTTCGTATACATTACTGTATACATTGCAAGAGTTGTTTATTTAGTTAAACAGTAAATAGAGGCGTTTTTTATGGGCATCCTTACAGATGCTCGAAAAAACGGACGCTATTCGATAGATAAATTGCTACTAACCTATTGAAATATAATTTTGTAAAATAAAAATTACCGCAGGATGATTTGCGGTTTACGGTACTTAGTGAAGTATTCTATATAGTAATTCTTTTAGTAATTCGCTATCTGTGGCAGAGGCATTGTGTACCCCTTTCGACCGGGCGTCTGTTGTGCGGATATCACTAATAAGATTGAAAACTTTCATGGGTGAAAAATATTTCAATCCGCTTATATAGTCTTTTGTCTGGAATACGCTACGTAATCCCAAGGTATTCATTATGCCGTTCTCGGAACGGTCTTTTGAATATTGACAAATCAGCAGGTTCGAAAAATAGTTAAATAATACAGAAAGGGTCATTTGTATAGGATTACTTTTGGGATTCTTTTCAAAGTATTGTATAATCCTGTTAGCCTTTAATATATCTTTCGATGTAATCGCTTTTAATAATTCAAAGTTATTGTATTCTTTACTGATTCCGATATTTTGTTCTACATGGTCAGGGGTGATCTTCTTCTGTTTGTTTTCAGCCAGTAGTATTGCTAATTTATCAAGTTCTTTACTGAGCCGGCTTAAGTCATTACCCAAGAAATCGGATAACATCTGCGCTGCTTTAGGATCAATATCCGTAGATCGTTCTTTCAGGAAAGAGACGATGAAAGCGGGCATTTTATAATCTTGTATTTTCTTTGAATCGAACAAAACGCCTGTTTTATCAATAGAAACAGCTAATGACTTTCTTTTATCTATCGTTTTATATTTGTAATTAATCACTAAAACGGTAGATTTCATTGGGTTTTTTGCATAATGAACCAACGTATCAATATCCCGTACCTGCTGGGCTTCGCGCACAACTACAAGCTGATATTCGGACATCATCGGGAAGCGGCGGGCTGTTTCAATAATATTGACAGCATTGGTATCGCTGCCATATAGGATGATTTGGTTAAAATCGCGTTCTGTTTCGGGCACAACCTGTTCAATTAACAGATCGGTTATCTGATCGATAAAAAACGGTTCTTCACCCATTAAAAAATAAACAGGGACAAATTTCCTGCTTTTTATGTCTTTACATATTTCCTTAAACTCCATCTTGTTTACCAGCTAAAGCGTATATGTTGTATCGTTTTCTTTCCGTCAATAATCTGTTGCAGTGTTTCTATTCCCATTTTTACATGCAGGCCTGCAAATTGTTGGGTAATCCTTTTATCGCTCTCTTCCGTTTTCACACCACTTTCTATCAGGGGCATATCGGAAATCATTAATAAGGCGCCGGTGGGAATTTCATTGGCAAAACCGGCGGTAAGCAGCGTGGCCGTTTCCATATCGATACCGGTAGCATGGGTTTTACGGAGATATTCTTTAAAGCTGTCGTCGTATTCCCACACCCTTCTGTTTGTTGTATATACGGTTCCTGTCCAATAATCATATCCATTATCGCGTATGGCCGACGAAATAGCGCGAAGCATGGAGAAGGCCGGCAGCGAAGGAACTTCGGGCGGCAAGTATTCATTTGACGTTCCTTCACCCCGTATGGCGGCGATGGGAAGGAGAAAATCACCTTCTTTATTGGCTTTCTTTAATCCCCCGCATTTGCCAAGGAATAAAACGGCTTTGGGCTTAATGGCTGACAACAAATCCATAATGGTAGCAGCATTTGCGCTTCCCATCCCGAAATTGATAATCATTATCCGCCCGTTTGACGCATTAGGCATAGAACTTTTCAATCCTTTTATCTCTGCATCAAAACGTTCGGCAAAAAGTTCAACGTATTTGGTGAAGTTTGTAAGCAGTATATAGAAAGGGAAATCATCCAACTTCCTGTTGGTATAACGGGGAAGCCAGTTTTCAACGATTTCTTGTTTTGTCTTCATTAATGATTACCTTTGACAGTTATTAACGACAAATATACTAAATGCTTTCATTAAATCTGCCGGGATTTGAGGCTAAAGTAAGAAAGAAAGACGGAAAGACGGTTATATTCGACCCCTTACGCTGTAAATATGTGGCGCTTACCCCAGAGGAATGGGTTCGCCAGCATTTTATCAATTTTCTGATAACAGTAAAGAAATATCCCAAAGAATTACTGGCTAATGAAATTACGATTCATCTGAATAATACGATGAAACGATGCGATACCATCGTATATGATCATTTCCTTACTCCGGTAATGATCATAGAGTACAAAGCGCCGAATATAGCCATTAACCATGCCGTATTCGACCAGATAACCCGTTATAATATCTCGCTGCGAGTCCCTTTTCTGATTGTTAGCAACGGATTACGCCACTATTGCTGTAAAATTGATTATGAGGCACAGTCGTACGCTTTCCTGGAAGATATTCCAATTTATATGGAATTAACAACTATTCAGTAAGCGCAGCATCTAATGCTGCTGAAAAGCAAGTGAACAGGCCTTGCCAATTGATTGCTATTTCATTTGATGCATAAGAGGCTTCATCATCTATATAACATTCGTCCGGTACGTCGGAAGGATAGTTACAGCCATCTTGTTTGCCGGGATTAGGGCCTCCTGTTAAAAGACCGGGAATCGGTTCTTCTATATCATCACTTGCCGAAAGGCGGTGATGCGGATGCATAGGGCTTTTGTATCCATAGCCTGTTATGTAGCAATAGCCTGTGGCATTCCGGCCTAAAATATAGTCCATATTGCGGATAGCGTTTGTAAGATACTTCTTATCGTTTGTCAGCAACCAGGCATACAGGAAAACGATTCCCTGATTGGAGGCGGCATCCGAATTGCATCCCCAAAAGAAATCTTTTGTATCACGCCCGTAAGGAGCCGCATAGGGAGATAATTCTGCATTTCTCGAAGCATTATCGGCATAATCCATTAGTTGGGTTTTCATTTTGCCGGCTAACATCTTTCCTTTTTCGTCTAATGTTTTTCCATAACGGATAAGGGTCATACATCCCATGCTGCTTACATTACTCCATACGGGAAGTGTAAATTGTGCAGGAGCATATTGTTCGGCTATGGCGAGATACCTTTCTTCACCGGTAGTAACATACAGTTCGGTGGCTGCCCAAAAGAACTCGTCGTCTGCCGAACGATCGCCATAAGTTCCTGTGGTAACGGCAGGTTCGAAGCGTTCATTCATCTCATTTTGCTTATATAAAGCATCCGGGGTTCTCATTGCCCATTCGAAAGCATTACGCGAAGCTTTTAGCATTTTGTCGGAGAAACCGGGATAATCTGCTTCTACAACCGTGAAAATCCGTGCCGCCTGTGCCATGGAGGCCGCAAAATCTAAAGAAGCAGTTACCGATTTGGCCACTACATACCGTTGCTTTTTACAATCAACGGGTTTGATAAATCCTTCAAATCCGGGAGTTGTCAGTTTATGGTATACGCCTCCGTCGGCCGGGTCTTGCATGGTAAGCATCCATGCTAAATTCCAATGAATTTCATCCAGAAGGTCGGGCGTTGAATTGGCGCTTTCCGGTATATTCGTATTCATTTGTATGGCATAGTCCGGATAATCTTCAAATAGGGAAAGTAGTACGCCGACCGTAAAACCGGAATTTACAATGTATTTATTATAGTCGCCAGCGTCATACCAGCCTTTGGGCGACGAAATAATCGTACCTGCCGGCCTGCCGGGTGAAACAGCAGAAGGATGTATCATCACTCTATCATCGGGATGACCTGCCGGACGATTCCATTTTCCGGCGTATTGTTCTTCAATCGGCATAGCTGTCCGCTGATAATAAAAAACTTTTAATCCTGCCAAGGCAATATCCTGTAAGAGGCGTTCTTTGACGACAAAAGGTTCGGACTTCCCTATCGATGGTATTTCTATCCGGTAACGCCCCGGCGTTTTTACTTCCGAAAATGACAATACGGCTGTTTTTTCAGGTGAAAAGGAAGACGAACGCGGAGAAGACAACACGCCCTGAAAGACAACGTTATTCGTTTCCTCATTGCGGATTGAGAATTTTTTATACGCAGCTTCTTCGTCAACAACCACTGCTATTTTCTCTTCGGATGGATAAAACCCTAACTGGTTCAGCCGGATCGAATCATTAACCGGAAGTTCTTTTGGGGTACAGGATGTATAAAAACAAAAGAGAAACGGCAACAAAGACAGGCAGTGAAAATGCATTGCTTTCATAAAGATAAAATTAGGATTGATTAATTGAAAAACGTAAACGGAAACAGATTATTAGAGTTTAATGTAAATTAACTGTCATTATTGATGGTATTGTCAATAATCCGATAAGATTTCAAAATCCGTCTTTCCCGTCGCCTGAAAGTTTGCAAATATGACTAATTGATATGTACCGTCTGTTGCAATTTCCACGCCCTGACTATAATCTCCCGCCATGTCTCCATCAATCTTCAACTCGGCTTGCATCATGCGCGAGGGCCATTTCCCAACCACAAACGCCACGTTTTGCAGCGGTCTTTCCGGTGTGGCGTCGATGCTGAATTTGATCTTTATGGCTTCGCCGACTGCCGCCCCGTTTGTCACCACATACGCGCGCTGAGCTTGATCATACGCGGCGTCGCCGACACCGGCGGTAACATGTATCGGCGCAGGGTTGTTCCACGACTTGGCGAGCGGATACGTTGCGCTTATGCCGCCGTCGGTCATTCCTTCCATCATGAGACGCTCGTCGATGGGTATGGGGCCGCTTTGATTGAATTTGTAGTAGCCGGGATCGTAATTCGCAACGCTCGTGTGGCTTACCCTATCGGGTATGCTTGTCGTCCTTCCCCAAGAATTGACGGTGGCTATCGGCCAATGGTTCCACCAAGTCCATGAATCGTTGTTTCCGAACAGTTTATTCTGTCTGTTACTAAGGACTATTTCATACGGATCGTAGTTGCCCAGTAAGTTGACAAGCAGTATGCGGTTGTCGTCGTTTCCTACGCTCGAGCCTGCATTTTCCGTTTTAGCGTTCGGCTCCCAGCTCACTTTTGCCGTAGCGCCGTCGAGCGTTGAGAAGATGACCGTTTCATGGGGATCGATGTTGTCTTGTGGACTTTCGCCCGCGCCGTTGATGATTATTGATTCCTGCCAGTCCATTCTGTTCCATGTATCGCCCGTGGAGTAGAGAATCATGTTCTTGACAGTTACGCCGTCGGGATAAATCCAATAGTACCAGTCGCAGTAGTCGCCCCATCCGGTATTTGAATCTAAACTTGGCGTTTTATGCGTCACGGTTTCCAAGCGGTAGCGCCACTTGATGAGCTTGCGGGCGGGCGTGTCATGTACGATTGATACAGAGCCTGCGGCGATTTCTTTGTCGGACATCGGCTCTTCGCAACCTTCTCCCAGCAGTTGATGTGATTCGTTGAATGAGTTTGTGAGCCAATTGCCGGCTTCGTTTACCAAAGACATCATGTATTGTACGCCGGCCCAGAAAACGTATTTGTATGGTTTGCCTTCAAAGCCCGTAACGATGTCGGAGTTGTCGGACAGGCGCAAGGCCTTGCCCCAGTTGGTAGACCACCGGTCGAGGTTCGTGTAGATAGCTTGGAAGCCGTTGGTTTCGGGAAGTTCCGGCAAGGCATGCAGGGTAACGTCGGGATTGGGATTGGCATCGTCGCCATACGCCGTATGGATGTCACGGATTTGCTTTTCGGTAAAGGCATGGGCAAAGATGTTAAGCTCGTCGATGATTCCCGTGAAAACAGTTGGCGATGGGTAACTTGCGTTCGCCAAGCCATTGCTTGTGCTCCCTGCGGGCAATGCGGTTTTTGCGTCAATCCCGCGTCCTATTGTCAGGGGAAGCGAGTCTTTATAGACCGGGGCTCCGTAGAATGTGATGTTGGCCTGTCTTTTGCCGTTCAGATAAATTGCCGCAGTATGTGCTTTCCCGTCGATCACGGCGGTTATATGGTTCCACCGGGCAAGCTCCAGCGAACAATTGGCTGTGTTACACAAGTCATTCCATCCGGCGGTGGTTTTGAAATGCAGGTTGACCCGCCCGTTCTGATCCGTTCCCAGTAAAAAGCCGGAATCGCCGGTTCCGGAATCGTTCATCACTATGGGGACGCAGTTGTAGCTGTATGCCGAGGGAGCAACCCATACATCTATAGTAAGACCGGTTGAATTTACTTTTATGTCCGGAACACTGATTTTGTTGGTTTGGCCGTCAAATTCCCATCCGCTGCCCGAAACGCCTTTTTTCCATTGGTTTTTGTTGCCCTGAATCTCATATTTTCTTTTTGTTGCCGACTCTTCTACTGTGTAGCCTTCGCCTTCGTCAAATTTGATTGAGATGGCGGGCGTTTGCGGAAAGGAGACATTTTTGATGGGATTAAGCGCAATTTTTTCTTTCCGGTTATATGCTTTGGCATCCACTGTAGCTACGTTCGCAATTCCTTTTCCGGTCAGGCTGAATTGCTGTGTGGTCCATGCGGATTCATCGTTCCATTGCTGCGCATCCGGGTCGTTCTTTCCTTGCCTTACAACGCGGGAAACATGTCCGTCGGGCGTTATCGTAAAAGTCTCCTGCACGACGTTTTGGGCGGTAACGCCCGTAATCGGCTGGATTCCTGAAAGTTCAGGCTGGTAGCGCCATTCAACGACTATCCGGTTGGCAGAGTTCTCAACAAGTTTTACGAATGAATGAGCATTCACCCGGTCACCCGGCGTGTCCTCAAGGCCGTTTCCAACACGTTGCACTATTACAGGCACTTTTTCAACATGATTGCCAACCGCGAGGAATGGATGAAAGCTGAAGCCGCGCCAGAAGATGAACTTCTTTCCGTCTGGGAAACGCACGACAATATCTGCGTATTTGCCGTTGCGGTCGATTTGCTCAAAAGGCAAATCGCTTTTTATGTGTGTGAAGTAAGCCGCGAAATCGCCGGAAGGGATTGTTTCCAAACTGGGAAAATTTTCAGACCGGCTGATACAAAAGGGGATTGAGATAATTGCCAATAGAATAATGAGGGATTTTTTCATGTGTTTATATTTTGTATGAAGCAGCAGTCAAAGAGGTTAAGGCATTTTGTTTTTCTCTTTGACTACTGCTCTTTTTTTTACTACCTGACTACTTCTCCAATCGGAATAGACAATCCGAATTGTACATTCACTGCTTTACTCGTTGTGGGTAAAAATTCTTTATTCACTTTAGGAATCCAATAGTCGCTGGCAATAAAGAAATTAACCCCTTTACCCGGAGTAAGGTGAAGGGCAAGCCCGATACTGTTGAATTTGTTATGCATAAATGAATAACTCAGCGTAGTGGCAAGCCATTTGATTTTTTCAGGATTATAATTTCCCGATAAAGTGAGTTCCGTCATAGTCTGGGTTCCTGTTAATCTGGTGGAAGACAGCAGGCCTACAGATAAGTTATCAGTCCAGGCTTCGTATTCCAGTCCCACATTCATGGTGGTGTATAACAGGGTGTTCTTTCCGTTTTTTCCCGAGGATGTTTCTTTGAGATTTACCGATTCTTCAAAATCATTCAGTAAATCGTCGAAATACTCATCCATCATATCAGATATGACCTGGTCTTTGGGGTATACGGTTACTTCGTGGCCAGGCGTGCTCATTTTCAAAGAGTTTGCTTCTTTCCATGAAATAAACCCTATGTCGGTGAAAGCCAGCGAGGCTTGCAACCTGCCTAAAATATTCTGCATTGATTCATTGGATACAGACTGCGACAGGTTTTTGAAACTATAGGCAGCTCCCAGGTCTGCTCCAAGCCCGAAACCGGACATACCAAAGCCGTCGCTCTCTATACTGTCAAAGATTCCATCTTCGTTATAGACAGGCTTTATGCCGGGAAGGGATGCATCCAGTGTAGCCTTGGCGCTGACAACCCATTTATCATGCCCAACCGAAACGTTGAATTGTTTTACATCCAGATTCATATTGGCAAGCCCCAGCAATACCTTTGCTTTAGCGCCAAGCAACAGGCTGTTGTCTAATAACGGGCGCGAATAGCCTGCACCCAGTTCGGCATAAGCGGACACATTGACCTTTGTATTTGTAATGTTATAATTAAAGACGTCATTTTCATCCTCACTCAAACCCCGTTTAGCCATATCAAAAAGAGACTTGGGTATATTACTGTCTACGATACTTCTTACCCCGAGGCCTATCGTCCAGAATCCTTCTTTTTTATCATAAAATCCGACAGACGCAATCTGGTAATTCATCGTTAGCGAAAAGTAATTATTCTTGTCCATTGCAGATAAAAACTCGTCAACCCCTACCGACGGATGCAGGAACGATACCCTTGTGCCTCCCTTTTTGAAAGTCAGATGATCTAAATTAAGGCTGTTCGTTTTTGCATCTACGTATATATTCGACAGAAATGGTACGCCTATATATCCCTGTTTAGGCCTGAAAGCCGGATTCAGGGACGAACGTGTCTGCGAGGTGTTGACAAAATAGTCTGAATAGGTCGATTGGGCCATCAATGAACATCCAAGTACCCATAAGAAGAATATGGATAAAACAAATAATCGTTTCATTTATAAGTTATTTAAGGTGGTTTATAATTATAGTTTGATGCCTCCGGATGATTTTACCCTGATGTCTTTCAAAAGGAAATAATCACTACTTTCTACTTTTTTCGCATTAAATACAAAAATAAATCGTAACGTATGCGCATCTTTCAATTTCAAGACATCTTCTTTCGAGATAACGGCATTAAAGCGTTGCGCCTCATTCTTTTTTGGATCAAAAGTTTGGTCATCAATAACTATACCGGTGTTTTGTCCGTTTGGGTTTATTATTTCTACAGACAGCTTAATATCAGTAAATTTTTTCTCCTCCGCATCCTTTATGGCCGGAAAGAAGTCGGCCTCGAAAGAAATAGCGCCTATGGATTCTTCCCTGTTGTTATTTTTAACGGTAAACGATTCATAAAAACTTTCCGTAAACAGGCCTTCGATATTTTTTATATACTTTATCTGTTCGATGTTTCCAATCTCAATCGAGGCTAAATGAATAGAGTCAAAATTTCCCAGATACATATATATCCCCTTTTCGTGGCTGAATACTATATCTTTATCCATAGTGTCGAGATCGTAATCATGATCGATACAGGCCGAAAAGAAAAACATAGAAGAGATACAAAAGGAAATGAAAATAAATGCTATCGATTTTTTCATGTTAATCTGATTTTATCGTATATTATTAATCTCGTCGTCTGACAGAGCGATTGTTGCTGATATTTTGATCACATTGTCGGAAGGTTTATCTACGATAATATCTTCGGTATTAGCGTTAGCTATGTCTCCATCGGTATAGTTGTATACAAATTCGGGCGTGATGCTGACTTTCATTTGGCTACCGGCTTCCTGAAGTTTCAATTTACCCCTTCCGTAATAATTGCCCAGGTATGCGCAGATTTCATAATCGGTTTCTGCTTTTACTTTGGTTTTCAATACCCCGTTGGTCAATGGATAGTAAGAATAGTATGTTTCGCTAAACGGGCGCAGATAGGCATACGCATAGGGCCGGATTACAATATTCGGATTGGATTTGGAGGTAACTTTCAGTTCAAGGTCGATAAAGTAAAAGTCTTTATCAGTCACCTTTACGGTATATGTTTTTGCGTCGCAAAGATTGGGAATGGTAAGTACGGCGGGTTCAAATACCAGGTCTTTATCTACTCCGTAACCTTCAAACGTTACAGTGGTAGGCATATTTTGCGGAACATAATTGAATTGCAGGTAATTATAATAGCTGTCATTTACATCTACACGGGTAACTGTCTGTGTGCCATAGTAATTCATCGGATGCTGGTTTTTCACTAATACGCTTACGCCTGATGCGTTTCCTTCCCATTTAATCTTGCTTCCTACGGAACATGAATTGGTAAACCAGTCCCAGTTCCAATAACTCAGGTGGTCTATATTTTCCTGCAGGTATAGCTCTCCGCCGGCATTGCGTTTTACTTTCGCCGTTTTTTCAAATTTCCATACTCCTGTTTCAGGGTCCATACTCCACATTTCAATTTCTTCATTTACCCGTACCGGGTTTCCGGTATGCGGGTTCACTAAAGAAGAACTTAATTTGGTGGTCAACTGGATTCCCTGTCCTTCAATCGTTTTTACGATGTTGTCTCCCGAACTTAGGGAGATGTCGAACAGTCCGGCAGAGGTAAAGGTAATATCAGCCGTTTCGCCGTCGGGGCGCACGGCCTGAATATCCAAACCGCCCGGAAACGCATTCAGGGCAGCGCCTTCCGCCGGGTCATAGAATAATACTTTCGATTCGATATTCCCGCTGATTATATTTCCCGAAGCATCTTTAAATACGGTTCCTTCCGGTATGCTGATTGTATTGGCCGTATTGAGGCCAATTGATACATTTTCGGTTGTTTTGCCGTCTGCAGGAACCGTTATCGGTTTTTCTTCGCCTTTCGATACGCCTTCCGGCAATTCGGCCAGGTTTGTCATTACTATCCTTACCGGCGTAAATTTGGTTTCATCAATACGGGCTCTGTGGTAAGAATCGCTATACCCTGCTGCCGATACTTTAAGAATAAAGTCCGAACGGTCTTTCGAAGGGTCTACCACTAAATCCAGCATGCCGATTTCGCTTGTATATTCGCTTCCTTCCGCACCCAGATTATTATATACGGCGTTGGCATCGGTTCCCATTACATTCACTGTAACCTTTTTCCCTTTCAGGTATTCACCTGTTTTTGCATCAATAAATTCTACATGCAAATACGTTTCAAATGCTTTTGTCGTAATAATGACTTCGTCCGTATTCTTAATTTCGCCTCCATCGTTCTCGCTACAGGAGAATAATCCAATGGATAAAAATAATGTAAATAAATAAAAAAATTGCTTATTCATACAACTAAATTTTACATAGGTTTATATTTAATAAAGAATTTATTATCTTATAAGGCCACAAAGGTATATTATTTGTTTTTTTATGAAAACATATTTAAAAAAATAATGATATTTTAACAATTTGAGTTCGGGATACGCGCATCTCTATAACATTATTATGCATACGTAAGCGAATCATCCTGTTGTTTTATTGCCGGCATGATGAATAAGTAATCGTGGTTTCCCATTCATTTCCACCGCTCACGAGTGTGACAGGATTCGCTCACGAGCGTGACAGGAGCCAATCACACTCGTGACAGGCTCCTGTCACACTCGTGAGCGGAGGAAAACAAGGTGAACAAAATACGAAATCATAAGATTGGGTGACTTAACGCAGTTTTATCTTTTAAGATAAGAACAGAATCCATTTCTTCCAAAACAGGAGGGACATCGTAGTACACTGAGTTCTTTTGCATAGGAGTAATAACTTGTTTCGGTTCTTCTTTCTTGTCGAAGAAAAGAGAATAGCCAAGTATTACTAAAAAAAACGATAGAATCAAAGGTTTCATAACTAAATAATTTAATGTTGGCTATGCTAACAAAGATGTTATCTTAACGGGAAACGCTGCATATTTATTGTATAAAAATGCAAAAAGCGTAGAATTACAATTGAATTCTACGCTTTTTCCTTAAAACTTCCTTTAACTCCTCTTATCATCCAAAATCGTCAAACATCAGCATCTCCGGCGGAACGCCCAAGCTATCCAGCATACCTTTTACTGCATTAGCCATTGGACCCGGGCCGCACATGTAATATTCTATATCTTCCGGCGCATCCTGATTTACCAGGTAATTATCATGGATTACCTGATGAATAAAGCCTACATAACCTGTCCAGTGGTCTTCCGGGCGTGGTTCGGATAAGGCGATATTGAAGGTGAAGTTCGGAAATTCCTTTTCTATGGCACGGAAATCTTCTTCGTAGAATATTTCGGCTTTTGAACGGGCTCCATACCAGTAAGATATTTTACGGTCGGTCACTTTCAATGTGTTGAATAAGTGCAGCAAATGAGAGCGTAGCGGGGCCATCCCTGCTCCGCCGCCGATATATAACATTTCGCGCTTCGTATTGAGGATATGAAAATCGCCGTAAGGGCCTGACATGAGTACCTTGTCACCCGGTTTCAGGTTGAAAATGAAAGAAGAGCCGATACCTGGCTTCACATCCATCCATCCCCCTTTGCTTCTATCGAACGGAGGGGTGGCGATACGTACGTTCAACGTGATAATATTACCTTCGGCAGGATAGTTGGCCATGGAATAAGCGCGAACAGTTTCTTCGTTGTTCTTGCAAGCCAAATCCCACATTTTAAACTTATCCCATTCCGGTTTGAAACGGTCGTCTACGGCAAAGTCTGTAAACTTCAAATCGTATGTGGGAATCTTAATTTGTGCATAACTACCCGGCTTAAAGTTCATCATTTCACCTTCGGGAAGCCTTACCGTAAATTCCTTGATGAAAGAAGCCACATTATGATTGGAAACCACCGTACATTCCCACTCTTTTACTCCGAATACTTCCTCGGGTACTTGTATTTTGATGTCTTCCTTTATTTTGACCTGACAACCTAAACGCCAATTATTCTTTATTTGTTTACGATTGAAGAAACCCACTTCGGTAGGAAGAATATTCCCTCCCCCTTCAGGCACCTGGCAACGGCATTGCCCGCAACTACCGCTTCCGCCACAAGCGGAAGACAGGAAAATACCTTTACTTTGAAGTGCGCTGATAACGGTTCCTCCCATCGGAACCCCAAACTCTTTCTCTCCATTGACCACCATCTTCACATTACCGGACGGTATCAATTTAGCTTTAGCAAACAATAATGCGCCAACAAGAATCAATGTTATCAACAGAAATATGATTGCTCCCGATGCTATTGTGAGCCCGCCTGACATTAATATAATCATCTTTATATTTTGTTTATACGTTAATACTTAGATTTTTAAACCGGAGAAGCACATGAATCCTATCCCCATCAGGCCGGTAATAATAAACGTAATACCGAGACCTTTCAATGGTTTGGGAATATCCGAGTAAGCCAGCTTCTCACGAATGGCGGCCATACCCACAATAGCCAGCAGCCAGCCGATGCCGGACCCCAATCCGTAGACACTGGCAATGCCGACATTTGCAAATGCTTTCTGCTGCATAAACAAAGAACCTCCAAGTATAGCGCAGTTTACCGCTATAAGAGGCAGGAAGATACCTAATGATGCGTATAAAGCCGGTGCAAACTTTTCCACAACCATTTCTACCAGCTGTGTAAAAGATGCAATAACGGCAATAAAGATAAGTAATGACAGGAAGCTGAGGTTCACCTGGGTAAACCGGTCTCCCAGCCAGCTTAATGCTCCTTCTTTGAGTATATAGTTTTCGAGCAGATAGTTGATTGGTAATGTACATACAAGGATAAACGTTACCGCTGTCCCTAATCCTAACGCGGTCTTTACATTTTTAGAAACAGCCAGAAAAGAGCACATACCTAAATAGTATGCAAAAATCATGTTTTCTACAAAAACAGACCGTACAAACGTGCTTAATAATTCTTCCATTCTATTAATTGTTTAATAGTTAGCATTAATTTTCCTGAAGGTCTTTGTTTCTGGAACGATGTACCCAGATAATGACCGCCACAACAATCAAAGCCATTGGCGGAAGGATCATCAAACCATTATTAACATACCCAAAATCGTAGAATGCCTGCGGAATAACCTGCAAACCAAGCAACGTTCCCGAACCTAAAAGTTCACGGAAGAAACCGACAATTACCAGAATGATACCATATCCCAAACCGTTACCGATTCCGTCGAGGAACGATTCCCACGGGCTATTGCCTAAGGCGAAAGCTTCCAGGCGCCCCATCAGGATACAGTTTGTAATAATCAAGCCCACAAATACGGAAAGTTGCTTGTTTACATCATAAGCAAACGCTTTCAGTACCTCGCTGATGATTGTCACCAATGCGGCGCAAACCACCAACTGCACGATGATACGGATACGGTTAGGTATCGTATTACGCAAAAGTGATATAATAACGTTGGCAAATGCCACTACGGCAGTTACCGAGAGCCCCATAACAATGGAAGGCTCCAGTTTGGACGTCACCGCCAAAGCCGAACAGATACCCAGCATCTGCACGATTACCGGATTGTTTTTGCTTAACGGGCCTGTCAATACTTCTTTATTTTTACCTGATAATAATCCCATCTTCTTATTGGTTTTTAGAGGTTAAAAAACTAACATAAGCGCCGAGGCTGTCGAAAATCATTTTATCAACTCCCTGGCTGGTAATCGTTCCGCCGGAAATACCGTCTACATAGTCTTGTCCGGTAGCGCTCTTACCCGGCTTTACAATAGCGATTGACTTAAATTCGCCTTCCCTGAATATTTTCTTCCCTGAAAACTTCATTCTGAAAGCCGCTGTTGATATTTCCGCCCCTAATCCCGGCGTTTCGCCCGCATGGCTAAAGTCGGCGCCGAATACGGTGTTTTTATCATTATCCAATGCGATATATCCCCATAAGGGACCCCAGAGGCCGGAGCCTTGCATAGCCATAATGTATTTTTCCTGCCCGTTTATATTCGCTATAAATACAGGATATTTGTGCTCTGCAAAAGATTTGGCGGCATCGGCATCAAACGCGTCGCCTTCTACCTTTTCGCCTTTTTCATTTACAAAGTACGCATCCCTGATTAATTCATTGTATTTTGCTTCGGCCTGGCCGGGCGTAACCTGCACATTGATGGAACGCAGTATTTGTTGCCTCTTGTCGTTGTCTTCATTTGTTTTTTGATAGCTTCTCAATGACTGCGAAGTGAATGCAAGCACTACCGCTACAAGGACAACCATCACGGAAGCGTATATTATCGTATAACTGTTACTGTCTCTATTCATATCTGTACGTATTAATAAGTTATTTAACAGCTCTTTTTAAACGGCGTGAAATATTACCTTCCACCACATAATAGTCTATCAGCGGGGCGAATACATTCATCAGCAGAATAGCAAGCATCATACCTTCGGGATAGCCCGGGTTCAATGCGCGAATGGTAATCGCTATAGCGCCGACAAGGAAACCATAGATGTATTTACCTGTTTCCGTACGGGCGGAAGTCACCGGGTCGGTAGCCATAAAGACGGCGCCAAAGGCAAAACCTCCTAAAAACAGGTGATCCAGCGGGGATACAGTCATAACAACCGTTGTGCCGATAAGGTTAAAGACAGCAGCCATGGCAGCGCCGCCTATAAAGCAGGATACGATTGTTTTCCAGCTTGCCACGCCTGTAACGATAAGAATAACGGCGCCGATAAGAATAGCCGGTATACACGTCTCGGCAATAGAACCGGGGATTAATCCGATAAACATATCCAGTGTAGTAAGCGGCTTGCCTAATACGTCCATAGCCTGGAAGGAGCCAATCAGTTCTTTGCCTGCAATACCGATTTGCCCTAACGGGGTAGCGCCCGAAAAAGCATCTGCCACCTGCCCGCCGCCAATGCCAAACGTATCCGCCGTGCGGACAAACACCTGGTCGCCCGACATAGCTGCCGGATAAGCGAAGAACAGGAAAGCGCGGGTTACCAGCGCTACGTTAAATATATTATACCCCGTGCCGCCAAATACTTCTTTGGCGAAGACAACGGCAAATGCCGTAGCAACCGCTATCATCCATAACGGGGTGTCGAT
>JAIRKZ010000063.1 GCA_031259845.1 Tannerellaceae bacterium
TTTGTAATTCTTCCACTTCCAGTTTGTGTACGATAGCGCTAATATAATTTTGCTCTACTGACTGATGTTTCAAATAATCCAGACAGGCATTCCTGATCGCATTGAACAGATAGCTTCTCAAGCCATTTTCGGATAATAAAAAAATTTTCTTTTGCCATACTTTAAGAAAGATATCCTGAACAATATCTTCCGCTGTTTCCCTGTCTACATATTTGTTAGCAAAATAAGTCAACCGGGAAACATTCTTCAGATAGAGTTCTTTGAAAATCTCTATGGAGTGGTTGTCTTCCATTAGTTTCCGAACCCTTATTCAGGCGCATCCGTGAGCGTAAGTTCCAGGGCGCCTCCTTTTATTATATCCTGGTAATCGATATAGCATTTGTTGTAATCGCTTCCGTTTAATTTGGCCGATTGGATGTATACGTTCCGGGGGCTGTTGTTGAGGGCGATTATGCTGAATGTTTTCCCGGTGGCCAGGTTTATGTCTATGCGGTCGAAAACCGGCGATGTTATCTCAAAACGTGTTTCACCCGGGCAAACCGGATGGATACCGGCAGCGCTCAACACATACCAGGCCGACATTTGCCCTACGTCTTCGTTTCCTACCAGCCCCTCTACGCGGTTGCTGTAAGCGTTCTCGCAAATATAGCGCGTCCACTTCTGCGTTTTCCAGGGTTCGCCCAGGCGGTTATATAAATAAGGTATATGGTGAACCGGTTCGTTTGCATGGTTATAGTATTCGTTCCACAGGAAATGGGAAGGCGTTTTTTCAAACAGGCTGTCCAGGTCGGCGAGCGTTTGTTCGCGTCCTCCCATTAATCCGGCGAGGCCTTCGATGTCGTGGGGGACAAACCAACCCTGTTGATAGGGATTACTTTCGGCGCAACCATACCCCTCTTTCAGCCGGCCTTCTTCCGGCCAGGGATAGAAAGCGCCGTCTTCCTGGCGGGGGCGAAAACTATTCTTTTCTTTGTCGAAGATATTTTTATACGAACCGGAACGTTCCAGATACGTTTGCCGGTCGTCTGTATGCCCTAACCAACCGGCTAATTCGGAAACGCACCATTCGCTATATCCATGCTCCAATGTGGTGGAGATTCCTCCCGGGCCGGGAGAGTAGCCCAGCTTGCCGTTTCCAAACCTTTCGGAAGTGTTGATGGCATACCGGTAGGCTTTTTCAATATCATAATCGCGGATACCTTTCGCGTATGCATCCGTCAAAACCGAAATCGCCGGATTGCCCAGCATACATCCCGTGTAGGCATTCAGAAATTCCCATCGTTCAAAATACTCCCGCCCGCTTTCTCCGGCCATTGTAATCAATGAATTTAGCATATCGTTTACCACATCCGGGTTAATGATTGTCTGGAGCGGCATCTGGCTGCGGAACACATCCCAGCCGCTGAATATCGTCCGTTTGGTAAATTTGCCGGATGTATGTATCCGGTAGTCGCCGCCTACATAGCGGCCGTCTACGTCCGTATAGATACGCGGGTCTGTCATTGTGTGGTATAAGGCGGTGTAAAAGATGGTTTTCCGGTCGTCGCTGCCGCCTTCTACCGTCATCTTTGCCAAAGCGTTATCCCAGCGCAGGCTGTTTTCTTCCAGTAGCGTATCGAAGTCCCAACCGGTCATTTCGGCTTTGAGGTTCTTTTCGGCGCCGTCCATATCTACAAAGGATATGCCGGCTTTTAGACAGACTACCTCCTCCCGGGCCGTTTCAAATTCGGTGAAGAAGCCAATATGTTTGCCTTCAAATTCATCTGCGCCCCGGATTATCTCGGCATCTGCTATTAGCTGCTGGTAGGCGTCGCTTTCTATGTCTTCGCGCTTACGGCTTTGCCCTTCGGGGATACGGGCGCTCCATACGCCGCAGTTCGTTAATGGTTTGGAGAATTGGGCGTAAAAATGTACCGTATACAGCGCCTTGCCGTCTCCATTGCCCCATCCTCCGCCTGCGGGCGTACATTCCATCCATCCTTTTATGGTATGGCTGTCTACCACCTTTATGTATTGCCGGGTGGAGGTTCCCCCTACTCGTCTGGCCAGGTCTATCTGGATACGGGATTGTTTGTTTTCCGGGAATGTGAAACGCAGTATACCGCTATGCGGGGCTACTGTGGCTTCCGTTTTTATCCCGTAACCGGTTAATTCTACGGCATAATATCCTGCTTTGGCCGTTTCGGACTTCTTATCATACCGGCAGCGGTATCCCGAATCGGGATTGTCCGGGCGGCCTGCATTTGTTTTCATCTGGCCTACAGACGGCATCACCAGGAAGTTACCCAAATCGCCAAACCAGCCTATGCCGCTCATTTGCGTAAAAGCGAAGCCTTCAATCGTTTCGTGTTCGTAGCTGTATCCCGGCCCGTTGTCGCCGCCGGTGATGGTATTGGGGCTTAACTGCACCATTCCGAAGGGAGAGGTGGCTCCGGGTATTGTTTTACCCAGTCCGTGATATACTCCCGCCGCTCCTATGCTGGTGCTGGCGCCGATAAACGGATTCACATAATCAGACAGGCGTTTGGCATCCGGCGCGGCTTTTTCGTGGCGCGGGAAGGGAGTGACTATAATAAAACCGAACAAAAAGCAGAAGATTCTTTTTTTCATGATATATGTTGTTTTTGTATTAAATTTTCGGTAATGATAGCGGTTATTTTGTTTATTGCCAAATGTTCAATAGTTTTTTTATATTAAAACAGGTTTTTTGTTTTCGTATGCAAATACAGGGGAACTCTTTTGGCGGAGGATGCACCCAGGCCCGGTTCCCTCCGGCAGAATAAAGAGGGGCCGCCTTGCCCTGGGAGGGTAAAGCGGCCCAATTACTTATCGTAGCGGGATATACCGAACGAAGGCTTCTATTGCTTCGTATGAGGCCAGGCCCAGGTCTTTGTATAATTCGGCCGTTGCACGGTTGCGGTCTTCGGCGCGTTGCCAGAAGAGGCGTTCGTCATCGCCCAGGAATGGTGCGCTTTCCATTTGCGACTGGTGTTTGAGGATGGCATTCCGTTTGTGCCGCAGTTGTTCGGGGCTCATCGGTACGGCCATTTCGATATGGTCCATTTCCCATTCCGCCCAGGCTCCGCGGTACATCCAGATACGGCAATCTTTCATCCATTCTTCGTCTTTCAGTTCGTCTATTGCGGCTAATGCTGCATCCAGGCATACTTTGTGTGTTCCGTGAGGGTCGGCCAGGTCGCCGGCTACAAATATCTGGTGGGGCTTCACTTCTTCCAGGAAATCGCGGATTATTTTAATGTCGGCTTCGCCGAGGGGGTTCTTCTTTACCATCCCTGTTTCATAGAAGGGCAGGTCGAGGAAACGGATATGGCCGTCGTTGGCAATACCGCTGTACCGCGCTCCTGCACGGGCTTCTTCCCTGCGGATGGTTCCTTTCATAAAGAGCACGTCTTCTTTTTCTTTTTCGCCTTCCACTTTTTCGTTGCGGAGGAAGTAGGCTATTTGTTCCGCTTTTTCCTTTACCGTATCGTTTTGAGGCGAATATTTGGTGCAAACGTCGCGCAGGTATTCGCAGTATCTGATTACTTCTTCGTCTCCTACGGCAATATTGCCCGACGTCTGGTAGGCTACATATACATCGTGGCCTTGCTCGCACAGGCGGTTGAATGTGCCTCCCATTGAGATAACGTCATCGTCGGGATGCGGGCTGAAGATAATCATCCGCTTGGGATAGGGGGTTGCCCGTTCGGGGCGGTTGGAGTCGTCGGCATTGGGTTTGCCGCCGGGCCATCCGGTTATCGTATGCTGTATGTCATTGAAGATATCGATATTCACCTGGTAGGCCGAGCCAAACTTGGCCAGCAGGTCGTTCAGGCCGTTTTCGGTATAATCCTTGTTGGTTAGTTTCAGGATGGGTTTTCCCGTCAGTTGGCAAAGCCATACGATGGCGCGCCGTATCATTTTATTATCCCATTCGCACTCCGTAACCAGCCAGGGGTGGCTTATCCGCGTCAGTTGGGATGCGGCCGAAAGGTCTGTGGCCACCGTTACGTTATTCAGGTTTTGCAGGTAAGAGGCCGGGTTGGTATCGGTTACTTTTCCTTCTATCACTTCCTTTACGATGCGGGCCTTGCTTTCGCCCCATGCCATCAGTACGATTTTTTTCGCCTGGAAAATGGTAGACAGCCCCATGGTAATAACGCCTTCCGGTACGTTGTCTATTGATTTGAATATCTTGGAGGCTTCTTTGCGTGAATTGTTGTCCATCAATATCAGGCGGGTAGCGGAGCTAAGGGTGGCGCCGGCGCCGTTAAAGCCGATGTTTCCCGCATAGCCGATACCCAACAGCATATAGTCTATCCCGCCCCATTTTTTCACGTCTCTTTCATAACTGCGGCAGAAGTCATGAATATCTTTTTTGGGCAGGAAGCCATCCGGCGAATAAATATGTTCGGGCTTTATATCTACATGGTCCAGAAAGTAATCTTTCAGGTAAGACAGGTTGCTGAACGTAGCGCTCCTCAGCGGATAAAACTCATACAGGTTAAATACCACCACATGCTGAAAGCTAAGGCCTTCTTCCGTATGCATACGTACCAGTTCCTTAAAGATGCTTTGCGGCGAACGGCCTCCCGGTAGCCCTAACACGAAAGGCTGGCCGGCTTCCTGCTTTTTACGGATTAGCGAGGCTATTTCGCGGGCGATAGCCAGAGAGCCTTCGTTGGCCGATTCGTATATCGCCAGCGGGATTTTTTCAAAACGGGCCAGCACGGATTCTTCATAAGCATTCTCCGGGCGGTAATACCTTGTAGGTATACGGGTAAGACTGATTTGGGAACTTAAGTTTGTTTTCATATTTATTTATTTTTTTGGATTTAATATGTTTACTTTTTATATAACAATTTAACTGCTTTGGGTATTTAATTCTTCTAATTCGATTGTTAATTCGGCCCATTTATCCATTGTATCCGATAGCTCTTTCTTTACTTCCGAATATTCATTGTAAAGGGAGGCGTTGGAGGCTTCTTCGGGCGTTGCCAGGCGTGCTTCCAGCCGTTTGACGGCTTTTTCCAGGCCGGCTATTTTATTCTCTGCTTCGGTAATTGCTTTTTCTGTTTTCCGTATTGCCTTGCCGAGTTCTTTCCTTGCTTCGTACGACAGTTTGTTTGGAGCAGGCTGGCCGCCGCCTTCGCCCGGAAGCGTTTTCTGTGGCGTGGAAAGTTCCAGTTCGCGCAGGCTTTCCATCTTCTTGCGTTCGAGAAATTCGTATATTCCTCCCAGGTGTTCCGTCACCCGCTTGTTGCCAAATTCGTATACTTTATCTACCAGTCCGTCTAAAAATTCACGGTCGTGCGATACAACGATTACTGTCCCGTCAAATTCCTTCAAAGCGCTTTTCAGTACATCTTTCGAACGCATATCCAGATGATTGGTAGGTTCGTCGAGGATTAAGAGGTTCACCGGGTTGAGCAGCAGGCGAATCATTGCCAGGCGGCTTCGCTCCCCGCCCGAAAGTACGCCCACCTTCTTGTCCGAAGCTTCGCCGCCGAACATGAAGGCGCCCAGGATATCCCGTATCCTTGTCCGTATATCCCCCTGGGCTACATAGTCTATCGTATCGAATACCGTTAGCTTTTCATCCAGTAATTGCGCCTGGTTCTGGGCAAAATAACCTGTTTTCACGTTATGCCCAAGCTGGAGCTTCCCCTCATACGTTATTTCGTCCATGATACATTTCACCAGGGTAGATTTCCCTTCGCCGTTCTTGCCTACGAAGGCCACTTTGTCTCCCCTGTTGATGGTAAACGTTACCTGTTCAAACACTACGTGGGCGCCATACCTCCTGGCTACGTCTTCTATAACTACCGGGTACGAGCCTGAGCGGGGAGCCGGCGGGAATTTCAGGTTCAGCGAGGCGTTATCCACATCGTCTACCTCTATCCTTTCCACCTTTTCCAGCTGTTTGATACGAGACTGTACCTGCACGGCTTTGGTAGCTTTGTAGCGAAACCGTTCGATAAAGGCTTCCGTATCGGCTATCTTCTTCTGCTGGTTTTCGTAAGCCCGTAATTGCTGTTCGCGGCGCTCCTTACGCAGCGCAAGATAATCGGAATACCTTACCTTGTAATCGTATATCTTTCCAAGCTCGATTTCAATCGTACGGAAGGTAGTGTTGTCTATAAACGCCCGGTCGTGCGATACGAGTATAACGGCGTTGGCGCGCGTTGCAATAAAGTTTTCAAGCCATTGGATTGATTCTATATCGAGGTGGTTGGTAGGCTCGTCGAGCAGCAAAACGTCCGGGCGGGCCAGTAAAAGTTTGGCCAGCTCAATACGCATACGCCATCCCCCGCTAAACTCGGAGGTGGGGCGGCTGAAATCACTGCGCGTAAATCCCAGCCCCATGAGCGTCCGTTCCAGATCGGCTACGTAATTATTCCCTCCCATCATCTGGAAAAACTCCGTCTTGCGCGTTAACCTGTCAATCAGGTTATGATACGATTCCGATTCGTAATCGGTGCGTTCGGCCAGCTCGTTATTCAGTTTTTCTATCTCCTTTTCAAGCGCATGGATATGTTCAAAGGCGCGTTCGGCTTCTTCTTTTACAGTATGGCCGTCGGCCACTTTCATTTGTTGGGGAAGATACCCCACCGTAACGTCTTTGGGTATCGTAACCGCGCCCGAAGCAGGCGGTTGCAGTCCGGCAAATATTTTAAGCATGGTGCTCTTCCCCGCGCCATTCTTACCCACCAGTGCAATACGGTCTTTTTTATTAACCACAAATGATATATCATCAAACAGGGTAAACCCTCCAAAATCAACCGTCAGTCCATCAACCGAAATCATAACTTCTATCTTTCTTTAATAAGCTACAAAGATACGACGAAAGATTTTGACTATTTCTACTTTAACACATTAATTAAGGATTGAGGAGAGGGGAAAAATAATGTAGAAAGTAGTGAGGCTTTGAAGTGTCTGAAAGCTTTCAGAACGTTGAAAATGCCGTTGGGAAGTGTCTGAAAGCTTTCAGAACGTTGAAAATGCCGTTGGGAAGTTTCTGAAAG
>JAIRKZ010000076.1 GCA_031259845.1 Tannerellaceae bacterium
TCTTACAGGGTCTCTGCCTGAATTTTTTCCTTAACATCTCTGTACAGGTTCCCACGTTCCCCGTAAGAGCCTCCATGTAGCTCGGCCGTCTCTATACCGGATGCCGCCAGGGCGGTAAAGAGGTTTCCCCTTAGCGGCATCCCGAACCCTTTACGGCGGTTCGGTTTTTTTTTTTGACATCATCTCAGCGATTCCGGCGCCTCATCAACGGATCATTTGCATTCACCTTTTACATGGTTACCTGCCTGCCTCCTGACAGACTTTTCGGACGTAGCACACTGCCATCGCTTTTGACTAAAGCCGCATGCCGCGGTTTGAAACCTCCTCCTGTAAGGCGGTTCCGAGGGGCCTGCCCTCATCTCTCGCGAAGCGCCGAACTTCTGTTATTTTCCCGGATAAAAAAAACGCCGGGATTGGGTATGCAGGGAATTTTGTCGTACACCCGTATATGAAGGAGGCGTCTTCGTATGTTCCCTTTTTAATGTGTTAAAGTAGAAATAAAAACCGGATGATTCGCCGGATAAGGAGGAAAGTTGTTATAATTTTGACCTGTAAAAACAAGTATGATGCATACAGGGAACTTTGAACTTCGTGAATGGCAACTGTCCGATGCTGCTTCGCTTGCCGAAAATGCCAATAATATACATATCTGGAACAATGTCCGCGACTACTTTCCGCATCCTTATTCGGAAGAAGACGGGAAACAATTCATCAGGATGGTATCAGGCAAGCCCTGGCCGGCGACTGAGATGGCGATTGTTATCAACGGGAAAGCCGTTGGCGGTACCGGGATTGTGTTGAAAACCGGTGTGGAACGGATTGGCGCCGAAATCGGTTACTGGTTGGGCGAGAAGTATTGGAACCGGGGCATAATGACCGGAGCGGTTAAAGAGACGGTATCTTACGCCTTTCTTCATTTTCCTGAATTAAGGAAGATTTACGCCACGACTTTCGATTTCAATATCGCCTCGCAGCGGGTGTTGCAAAAAGCCGGTTTTGAGCGCGAAGGCATCTTGAAGCAGGCGGCGGTGAAGAACGGAAAAGTGATAGACTTGCATTATTACAGTATGCTTAAAAGCCAGTGGCTTGCGAAGATGTATCACAGATTTTTTCGCGAAGATGACTTTCCGCTTTTGGAAGAATTGCTTTACGAGGCTATTTTTCAGCCGGAAGGTGCAGAACCGTTGCCGCGCAACATTATCAAAGAGCCTGAAATAGACAATTATATTCGTGATTTCGGGAAAAAACGAGGCGACTTTTGCCTGTTTGCCGAACTTGACGGGAAAACGGTCGGTGGCGCCTGGCTGCGTATTTTAGACAGTGAAATAAAAGGTTACGGCAATATTGATTCCGAAACGCCCGAACTTGCTATTAATGTACAAGAAATTCGGCTTTGAGACAGTGAAAGAAAATGAACATGATTATGTCATGGCGTTGAAAATAGAAGTATGCAGGGAACCAAAGATTTGACAAACGGGCCGATTAAGCGGCAGCTTTTTAACCTGGCTATCCCTATTATGGGTACCTCGTTTATTCAGATGGCTTATAGCCTTACGGATATGGCGTGGGTGGGGCGATTGGGAAGTGAAGCGGTAGCCGCTATCGGCGCCGTGGGGATTCTGACCTGGATGACAAGTTCTATCGCTTTGCTTACAAAAGTTGGTTCGGAAGTAAGTGTGGCGCAGAGTATCGGGGGACGTAATGAAGACGACGCCCGGAAGTATTCGTCGCATAATCTTACGATAGGATTAATTATCGCCCTTTGCTGGGGCGCTTTACTTTTCGTTTTTGCCCATCCTGTTATTGAACTGTATAAACTGGATGCTTCCATAACGGCAAATGCCGTTGATTATCTCCGGATTATTGCAACGGCTTTTCCTTTTGTTTTTCTTTCTTATGCTTTTACCGGCATACATAACGCCGCAGGGCTAAGCAAAATCCCATTCTATATTAATGGAATAGGACTGGTTATTAATATGCTGCTCGATCCGCTGTTCATACTTGGCTTTGGCTGGGGAACCGATGGAGCTGCCTGGGCAACATGGATTTCGCAGGCGATGGTTTGCCTGCTGTTTGTTTACCAACTGAAAGTGCGGAACCGCCTGCTGGGAGGCTTTACCTTTTTTACCCGGTTAGAGGCCGGCTATACGAAACGGATTTTCCAATTAGGATTGCCCGTTGCCTTATTGAATACGTTATTTGCCCTTATTAATCTGGTTATGGGACGTACGGCTTCTACGCATGGCGGGCATTTAGGGCTGATGACGATGACGGCCGGCGGACAGGTAGAAGCGATTGCCTGGAATACGTCGCAGGGATTCAGCACGGCGCTCAGCGCTTTTGTGGCTCAAAACTATGCTGCCAAAAAGAAAGAACGCCTGCAGGGGGCTTATCGTGCAACACTGGCGATGACTTCCGTTCTTGGTTTATTCTGCACGGCGCTGTTCGTGTTTTGGGGGAGTGAAGTATTCTCACTCATCGTTCCCGAACGGGAGGCCTGGCTTGCCGGAGGGATATTTCTGCGTATAGACGGGTATTCGATGTTGTTTATGATGATAGAAATCACCATGCAGGGGCTTTTCTATGGCGTTGGGCGAACGGCGCCTCCTGCTATTATCAGTATCACGTTCAATCTATTGCGTATTCCTTTAGCTGTTTTACTCTCTTCGTGGATGGGCGTGGCCGGCGTATGGTGGGCTATAAGTATCAGCAGTATGGCGAAAGGCATAACGGCGTTTCTCTGGTTCCGGTTTTTGCAAAAAAAAATGTGGTAGGCGGCAATAATTATTCGCCGCCCGCCACTACTTGCTACTTACGAGATTTCCGCCTTGAGCTGGTCTACCCAGCGGCCGATGCGGGCGTCGGTTTTGTCGTCTTCGTTCACTTCATCAATGGGAAGCCCTACGAATTGCCCGTTTACCATGGCAACAGAGTCGTCAAAAGAATACCCCTCTGGCGCAACGCTGCCGCAGAACGTACATCCCGCGTTTTGTAGTTCCTTATAAATAACTCCTATGGCGTCGCAGAAAGAATCGCTATAAGAAGACGAATCGCCTGTTCCAAAGATAGCGACTGTTTTCCCTTTCAAGTCCGCTTTTTTCAGTTTAGGCAAAAAGCCCTCCCAATCATCCTGCAAATCGCCTGCTCCCCATGTAGAAGAGCCTAACAGTAATACTTCGTAAGGGGTTGCATCATCTGCCTTTGCCGAATCGACATTATACACGTCTGATGAGCTTATCCCTAACCCTGATGCTATTCTTCCGGCGATATCTTCCGTCGTACCGGTAGAAGACCCATAAAAAATGGCTGTCTTTTTCATATTAAACAAATTGTATGTTTTACATTAATAATTAATAAGGGCAAAGTTCTGCCAAATGCTTTACCCTGTCAATACCTATTAATGTGTATAATTACGATAAAAACCCCAACAAATAGGTACATTTGTATCAAAGAAGATTACCTGAAAAAAATAAATCCATGAAAGAGAAAGAACTTATCGTATTGGCGCAACGTATACGGGCGCTTTCACAAAATGGCCTTACATACTCCGTAAGTGAATATGATACCGAACGGTATGAAGAATTATTGCATATAAGCGATAAAATAGTTTCATCTGTTACCGGACTGGATGAAAACAGTATCAACTCATCCTACATTTTATCAAAAGAGTACGTCACGCCAAAGGTAGATATCCGCGCCGTCGTTTTCAACCCACAGGATGAAATACTGTTAGTGAAAGAAAAAGCAGACGGCCTTTGGTCGCTTCCCGGCGGTTGGGCAGACGTAGGATACTCCCCGAAAGAGATAGCCCAAAAAGAAGTCAGGGAAGAAACCGGCCTGGAGGTACATCCCGTCCGTTTGCTGTCTGTGGCCGACATGAGTAAGCACCCGCATCCGCCTGTTCCCTTTTACGTCTATAAAATCTTTATCCTGTGCGAAATAACCGGCGGAAGATTTACCCAAACCTTCGACATCCTCGGCAAAGGATTCTTCCCCCCGGCCCACCTTCCCCCGCTATCCCTGGAACGCGTCCTCCCCGAACAGATAGCCACCCTGTATGAATATTATAAAAAACCGCCCAAAGATGTTTATTTAGATTAATTTTTTTACATTTGTATAGCCTTGTTGTCTATACACCTGGTTTAATCGCAATGAAAACTAACCTTGAATCAACGTATCTGGAGGCTTTAGGAAAAGGGGATCATCATGCATTTGATGTCCTCTTTACACAATATCACCCCAAAGTAAACTCCTTCCTCAGGGGATTTATAAAAGATGAAGAGGCCGCGCGCGATATGGCTCAGGATATTTTCTTTAAGGTCTGGACTAACCGGGAAACTATTTCAAAAGTCGATTCTTTTAAAAACTATTTGTTTCGTATGGCCAAAAACATGATTTACGATTATTACGAGCGCTGTGTTATCAAAGAAAAATACAACAACAAACTATCCGAACATACGCAAAATCAGTATACCGACATCCTTGAAGAAGAAATATTTGTTAACGAGCTATCTCTTTTGATTGACATCGCCATTGAAAAGATGCCCCCGCAAAGAAAACGGATATTTGTAAAAAGCCGGAAAGAAGGACTTTCCAACGAAACAATCGCACAGGAACTGAACATTAGTAAACGAACAGTAGAAAACCATATTACACAAGCGCTTAACGATATCAGGAAAAGTATTACAACGCTCATTCTCTTTTTTTTATAAGTTTTTTCTATTCCACCTGTGTGTATAAAGCCGCTTACCCGTCATTATATATAAACAGGTATATAATGGACAGCAAGTACATACACGCTCTCATCCGCAAATTCTTTGAGAACAACCTCCCGGAAGAAATCCAATATAAGTTTCACAACTGGTTTGTCAGCAATGAATCGGCTTATGAAAAAACAGAGGCGATGCTTCGTATTTGGGAAAACTGCCCGGCAGAACAAACAACAGAAACCGGAAAAGAACTAAAGAAAATACATAAACAAATAGCAGCCTGTGAGAAAAGACAAAGCATTTCTTTATTCAAACGTATCAGCCGGATAGCAGCCATTTTGCTCCTTCCTTTGATAAGCGCAACGCTTACATACTACTTTATTAAAGATAAAACGATTATACAAGAAGTTGAATTAACGGAATATTTTGTTCCATACGGAGAACGCAAACAGCTATTCCTCTCCGACGGTTCGGAAGTCTGGCTAAATTCGGGTTCTCTTTTAGTCTATGCAAAAACATTCAACGGGAATACGCGTACATTATATCTTAATGGCGAAGCCAATTTCAATGTAGCAAAAGACCCGGAAAAACCGTTTATCGTAAAAACGAAATCAATGGAAGTAGAAGCATTGGGAACTGTTTTTAACGTTTTATCCTATCCCGAAGATGAAAAAAGTATCACAACGCTCGAAAGCGGAAAAGTCAGGATCATGACACGCCACGAAGGTCTCCAATCCATTATTCTGTCTCCAAACGAACAACTCATTTATAATAAAACGACTAAAAAAATTGAGAAGAAAAAAGTTGACGCCGAAAAGTACGCACGCTGGAAAGAAGGATTCTTAACTTTCCAGGGCGCTGCCTTCGAAGAAATAATTAAAACAGTAGAACGGAAATTCGGAGTAACCGTAAACTATGAAGTAAACCGCTTTGCCGGAAGAGCCTTCACCGTAAAATTCTTACCGGAAGAAGAAATAAGCGATGTATTGAATATATTAAAAGACATCGTAGGATTCAACTACAAGAAAAAGGGAAACATAATCTACATCAACTAAAAAAGGAAGGAGCTACCCCATGAAAAAAAGAAACCGGGGAAACAGACGCTAATCACTTCACCCGGATTCGAAATCGAAGAATACCTTTAAAACTTAAT
>JAIRKZ010000105.1 GCA_031259845.1 Tannerellaceae bacterium
TTTTTTTTGCTTCGCAATTGGTGGCTTTTCCCGGAACAGGTTTACAGTTTTGGGGTTACTAACGATACTAACTTTACACAAAAACAGGATAATCATCCGTTCAGTCACCTCCGGTCACGCTCCGTCACCTGTTCAGTCACACTTATCAGGCGGTATATGAGTGATTTATGGCGGATGTGACTGAAAAGCGGATATTTTTTTATTGTTTTGGGGTGAAAGCAAGGGGGCTTTATGTACCTTTAGCGGGTTTTGGGGAATTCCTTCAGCTGGGCGTAACCATGCCTGGCCTGTTCGCTTTTTTTTCGTTGAATGGGTTGCTACATGGGGGTTGCTGTGATGCAAAAGAAAGCTGATTAGGAATTTTGTCGTACACCCATATTCAGTCAGATAATGCCCCTTACGAAATATCTTCCTGCATTTGGTATAAAGGAATTGTTCGACAAGTTTACGCCGCTCTACCAGAAGGCAGACGGCTTGCTGGTGGTACTGAGGAAAAGCGTTCTTACCAAAGAACTGGAAGCGGCCGACAAGAAGCGCGACGAACTGTTCCGCGGGTTTTACGCCGTAGTAAAAGGCTCGCAAAAGCAGCTCGCCGCTGACAAACAAAAAGCCGCCGAACGGCTCTACAACCTGCTGCAAGACCTTGCCCGGCGCACCGGCGCGTAGCCAAGCCCAAGGAAGACCTGCGGCTGATACGGGCACAGACAGGCGCTTATTACAATGCCATGGCCGGCGCGCTGGCTTCAAGGCTCACTATGCTGCTGCGTAAAGTATAAAATTAATGGTGGAATATGTTTTTTTGTCAAAATAATTGCTTTGGTATGATTTTTTATCTCTACATTCGTGCCATAAATTAACAATATCAAAACTATATTATTCATATTATTAACTGTAATGCTTATTGTTTTTTTTTACTCTATATATCTAAGAATCTTATTGATTTTATTCACCTAAATTAGTAATTGTATGAGAAGGTACTTGGCTTTATTCGTACTGTTTTGTATCGGAACATGTACGGGCGCTTTATGGGCGCAGAAGAAAGTGAGCGGAGTTGTGATGGACAAAGATGTCAACATGCCGCTGATTGGTGCAAACGTGGTTGTCAGAGGGACAACGAACGGGACGGTAACAGACCTGGACGGAAATTATTCGCTGGAGGCGAACGACGGGGATGTATTGCAGTTCTCTTACCTGGGGATGTCTACCGTGGAAGAGACGGTGGGCAGCCGTACGGTGATTAATGTGGATATGTTTGCCGATTCGCAGAAGATTAACGAGGTGGTGGTTACCGCCATGGGTATTGAACGGAAGGCTAAAAGCTTAACGTATGCCACCCAGCAATTGGGAGGGAACGAACTGACGAAGGCGAAAGACGCCAACATGATTAACTCGCTGCAAGGCAAGGCGGCGGGATTGGTGATTACGCCGAATGCTACCGGGGCCGGGGGGTCGTCAAAGATTTTGCTTCGCGGCAACAAATCGGCCTGGGGTAACAACCAGCCGCTTATCGTAATAGACGGCGTGCCGATGAATAACCCGAAAACAACCCAACTGGAAGGCGAATACGAAGGACGGGACGGGGGCGATGCCCTGTCTAACCTCAACCCGGACGACATCGCAGGCATGAACGTATTAAAGGGCGCTTCGGCGGCGGCGCTGTATGGCAGCATGGCGGCCAACGGCGTTATTATGATTACTACAAAGAAGGGGCGCGAAGGGGCCGCACGGGTAGACTTTTCGTCTAACATTACGGTGGAAACGCCGCTGAGCGCGCCGGAGCTGCAAAGTACGTACGGCGCTATCAAGACCGGAAACCAGTTGAGCGAAAAGAGTTGGGGCGAGAAAATATCCGGCGACGCTCCCGGTAAAAACCGTATGAGTGACTTCTTCCGCACAGGCTCTACGTATATTAACGCCGTTACAGTCAACGGGGGAACGGAAAAGGCGCAAAGTTTCCTGTCGTATGCCAATACAGCGTCTCTGGGCATTATGCCGACGAATGATTTCCAACGGCATAATATGACGGCCCGCCAGTCGTTCAAGTTATTTGAAGACAGACTGACGGTAGACGCTTCCCTTTCGTATATTACGCAAAAGGCAAGCAACCGCCCGCATGGGGGCACTTATATCAACCCGTTGACGGGCTTGTATACATTCCCGGCAAATGGGGACTTCAATAACTATAAAGACAATTTTGAAGTGTTTGACGGCGGACGTAACCTGAATGCCCAAAACTGGTATACTTCATTGAACGACTTTACGTCGAATCCCTACTGGATATTGTACCGTAACAAGGCAACGGAAAAGCGCGATCGTATTATGGCCTCTGCTGCGGCTAACCTGAAAATTACGGATTACCTTAACATTCAGGGCCGCCTGAGCATCGATAATACAAAGGATAAGTTCGAACGCAAATGGCATGCCACTACTACGGAAATGTGGGCGCCGGGCGGTAATGGACGTTACAGGGTAGAAACATTCGACCCGAAACAATTCTATGGCGACGTGATGCTGAACTTCAGCAAAACGTTTGGAGAGATATGGGAAGTCAATGCTTCGGCAGGTAGCAGCTTTATGGACGCTAAAACGCAACGTACAATCGTAGACAGTGACAAATTCGGCCTGGACCAGCCCAATTTCTTCGCTCCCGAAAATATAAGAGGAAACGGGAATCAGCGTATCGAAAGCCCGGGGAAACGCCTGAACTCCGTGTTCGGAACCGCACAGTTTGGCTTCAACAATATGATTTATGTAGATATAACAGGGCGCAACGACTGGTCGTCGGCGCTGGCTTTTACCAATAATGTCTCTTATTTCTATCCTTCGGCAGGTCTGACGGCCTTGCTAAGTGAGATGGCCGACATGGGAGACCGGGTTAACCTGCTGAAGCTCCGCGGTTCGTACAGTATCGTGGGTAACGACGTGCCGGCTTATATCACCCACCCGATGGACGGTATCAATCTCGGCTCGCTGGAACCCAATACCAAAGCCCCGTTTACGGAGATGAAGCCTGAAAAAATGCACTCCATGGAGTTTGGTTTTGATTTGACGATGTTCGACAACCGTTTCAACGCCGACTTTACCTATTACAAAACAAACAACAGAAACCAGTATTTCGTAATCGCTTCTCCCTTAGCCAGCGGGTATGAAAGCTATTATATCAATGCGGGAGATATCCAGAATACGGGTTTTGAGGCTTCGGCCAGCTACCGCTTCGATATCAACAATGAATGGAACTGGAAAACGGACTTCAACATCTCTTACAACGATAATAAGGTGAAGAAATTAGACGACCGTTTGTCTGACGGCGTAGAACTAAGCTCGGGAGCCGGCTATCGCTTCATGCTGAAAGAAGGAGGCTCATTCGGCGACGTATACGGGCGCGCCCTTGTAAGAGACGACAACGGCGTGATTGTATTAAACGAAGACGGGAATCCCAAACTGAGCGAAGGAAACAACGTTTACCTGGGCAACGTAAATTCAAAATGGCATTTGGGCTGGGGAAATACGATAACCCATAACGACTTCTCCTTTTATTTCCTGTTCGACGGAAAGATTGGCGGGCATACAATCGGTATGACGCAAAGCTACCTGGATACGTACGGCGTTTCCAAAGTAACGGGCGATGCACGCGATAACGGGGGCGTGGATATCGGAAACGGTACGAAGATTAACGCGCAGACTTTTTATGAATCTACTGCCGGCAAAGACAAGGCGGGAAGCGAATATGTGTATTCGGCTACCAACTTCCGTTTAAGGGAGCTTTCGCTGGGCTATACGTTCCGCAACCTGGTGGCTCCTTCAAAGAACCTGAGCGTTTCGCTAATTGCGCGTAACCTGCTCTTCCTCTACAAGGATTCTCCCCACGACCCGGAGATGTCTGTCTCTACCCACAATGCCTGGCAGGGCTTCGACACGTTCGGTTTGCCGGCCACGCGCAGCTACGGTATTAACTTAAAGGTAACATTCTAAAAAGTATCTCGTCATGAAAAATAAAAGAAACCAACTGAAAAAAGCATTCTCTGCATCTGCATTAGCGATGCTTATGGGCGCAATGGCCTGTACTGATAACTTTGAATCGATCAACACCAACCCGAACGGGCTGGAGCCTGAAGACGTGAAGATATCGGCCCGTTTTTACCAGCCGATGACGTCTATCTACCTGAATTTCCAGAACAGGAACTACGAATACCAGTTGCAGCAGAACCTGAACGCCGACCTGTGGTCGGGCTATATGGCTGTCCCCACGCCATTCGGGGGTAATTACAACAATTCGACTTATTCAATGAACGACGGCTGGAACGAAATGGCTTTCAAGGCCGGTATGCTCTACGTAATGAAACCCATCAGCGACATCCTCAAGTCTACCGAAGAACCGGATTATGTGTCTGTGGCCAGGATTGTACGGGTAACGGCCATGCACCGCGTATCCGATATATACGGCCCAATCCCTTACAGCCAGGCGATGAAGGGAGGGGAAACCGTTCCTTACGACAGCCAGGAGACGCTGTATAAAACCTTCCTGCAGGAATTGGAAGAATCGGTGAACGCCCTCACAGCATTCGCAGATTCGAACCCTGCCGCCGAAACAAAGCGTATGGCCGACTTCGACATCATAAACAAAGGGGATAACGTATTGTGGATTCGTTTTGCCAACTCCCTGCGCCTGCGCCTGGCAATGCGTATCGCCAGGGTAGAGCCTGCCCTGGCCAAAGCAACCGCCGAGGCCGCCGTAAATCATAAATACGGCGTATTAACCTCTGCCGATAAAAACATCGAAGTGACAGACCCCGGTTTGCAGAACCCCCTGAACGAAATCAACCATTCGTATGGCGACATCCGCATAAGCGCTTCGATGGTATGTATGCTGAAGGGTTACAACGACCCCCGTCTGCCCAAATATGCCACCCCCGTAGGCTGGTTTGAAGAAGGCGGAGCAAAGAAAGACATCTTAGACAGGAACGGCAACGCCACGAACAAACTGGGCGAATATATCGGTATCCGCCAGGGCATACTTATCCCGGACAAGAACAATTACATCATGTATTCCACGATTCACATGCCTTCCAACAGCAAATACAGCGACCAGAACGGCGGCCAGGCCATGATAACGAATGCCCTGCCCATCATGAAGGTGGCCGAAGTATACTTTCTCCGCGCCGAAGGGGCGCTGAGGGGATGGAACATGGGCGCCGGGGCCAAAGAACTGTACGAACAGGGCATCCGGACATCTTTTAACGATTATGGTATCCCCGACGGGGAGTATGCCGCGTACATCAATAACGGCACAGGCGTTTCGGCCGATTATGAAGACCCGTTCAACACGGACAATAATATCAAAGGCATAGACAAGGCTACGGTTAAATGGGACGAGGGCGCTTCGGCGGAAGAAAAGCTACACAAGATTATCAACCAGAAATGGCTCGCCATGTTCCCCGAAGGACAGGAAGCCTGGAGCGAATTCCGCCGTACGGGATACCCCAAACTGTTCCCGGCCGCAACGAACTACAGCGAAGGCAATATCCCCGATGGCGAATTTCCGAAGCGTCTGCGCTTCCCGCGCAACGACCGTAATTCAAACCTGGCGGAAGTAGAAAAAGCCCGTACGCTGCTCAAAGGCCCCGATCACGAAGGCACCCGCCTCTGGTGGGATGTGGAAGGCGGTAATTTCTAACTTTCAACAAATGCTGCATATATAATCGCAATTATCGTATGAGTTGCGCATGTCCCGGCAGGGATGTGCGCAATTTTTTTATACGTCCGGGAAACCCTTGTAGTCGAATCGATGATAAAAATTTCTATGAAAATTCGCAAAAACCGTTTTTTCTCCCCTTTGCCTTTTTGTGCAAATCAGAAAACAGCCCTTTGTTCTTTTACGAAAATTACGGATTTACACAAATATAAAACATATAAAAGCACAATTACGGATTTACGCAACTAAAATGACAGAAACGTTGCAAAAATCAGTTTTGCTTCCTTTTGCAGCAACTGTATTTTTACAGCAGATTTTAAAAAATCCATAATGCTTTTTATTAATTTATTTTTTAATTTATTTTTTTATGAAAAATGACAATTTTAATTTGAACAAGTTTGAACAGCTTCAAACTTCAACCGACACTTTAAAAGGTGGATTTTCTACGGCTTTTGGTTCAGAAGAAACCTTTGGTAACGGTCTACCACCAATTAACGCATTGGGAGACTGTAGTACTAAAAACAGCAACTGTAGCGGAGGTAATTGTGTCGCTGGTTGTGGAAGTTGAGGACAGTAAATTGACCGTGAAAAAGGCGGTACGTCAGAAATGACGTACTGCTCTTTTATTTTTCATCAATATTAATATTAAATTTATATATAAACACATGAAATATAGCATATTTAACACACTTCTTCCATATGAGAACGGCATGTTTTTACTTTATAACTCATTAAGGCATAAAGTAATCTTTCTTCAAAAGGAACTGTCCGATGTTTTGGAACATCATGTTGCTTTAGGCATTGATGGATTGAAAACGGTTCATCCGGATTTCTATGGTTATCTGAGTGAACAAAATTTTCTTGTAGAAAATAATTTCGATGAAATCGAAGATATAAGAAAAATAACTAACCAAATAGACAATGATCCGTTCATCTTTTTGCTTACCGTGAATCCGACTATGAATTGTAATTTTAATTGTTGGTATTGTTATGAGACTCACGTTAAGGGGTCGAAACTTACACAAGAGAAAAAAGATGCAATTAAGAAAATTATGAAACGCATATCGGACTATGAACAATTGAAACTCTTTTCGCTTTCCTTTTTCGGCGGGGAGCCACTTTTATACTTTAAAAACGATGTGATACCTCTGATTGAGTATGCATTAGAGCAACAAAAAGGAAAAAGACATGAACTGACCCTGTCATTTACAACAAACGGATATTTAATTAATGAACAATTTATTGATTACTTTACTATTCGTAATCTTCATCCACACTTTCAAATCACCTTTGATGGATATAGAAACGAACACAATAAAGTTCGCTATATCGGGACAAAAGGTAGTTATGATACCATAGTTGCAAATATTAAAAACCTGCTAGCAGCAGGGATGCATGTACGTGCCCGCATTAACTATACAAACAATAATATTAAACAAGCGTTTTGTATAATAGACGATTTTAAGGAATTGCCACAGCGAACTAAAGACGAGTTGTTAGTATTCGATTTTCATCGTGTTTGGCAAACGGATACTAAAGGTAGTGACGTCAATGCCGCAAATGATTGTATGAAAGAGTTATCTGATGTGATGCGTGATAAAGGTTTCAGAACTATGGTTCGCTATTCGCCTAACAATATGTATAATTCATGTTATGCGGATAAACGCAACAGCGTGGTAATTAATTATAACGGCGATATATTCAAATGTACGGCTCGTGATTTCACAACAGAAAATAGAGCAGGATATTTGTCGTCCAACGGTGAATTAATTTGGGATGATGGTTACATGGAAAAACGCATGAATTCCAAACTGAACAACAAACGGTGTCTATCGTGCAATATTTTACCTTTGTGTAATGGCGGATGTTCTCAACATTCATTAGAGCATCTTAACGATGGTAAAAATTATTGCGTGTATACAAATGCTGATATTGAAATAAATAAAATAATAAAAACCAAAGTAGAAGAAATATTATATGCTCAAGCATAGACGACATCGATGCCGATTTTTCCATCAATTGGAAAGTACAGATTGCGCAGCTGCCTGTATAGCCATGATTTACAGTTATTACGGCAAACGGGTAGACTTGACACAAGTTAAAAGTCTGTTTAGTTTTACCCGTATAGGCGTATCTGTACAGGATATTCTGGATATGTCGCCCAAACTTGGATTGAATGCTACCGGTTTGAAACTACACCCTAATGAATTGCGAGAGATACCTTTACCTGCCATTATTTATTGGAAACAGGAACATTTCATCGTATTAGAGTATATAAGCCATCGATCAGGCAAAACATATTACCATATTGCAGATCCGGCATATGGACGCATTGTGCTTGAGCATGATTCTTTTGTAAAAGAATGGAAAGGAACGCATGAGAAAGGTATTGCCATAATTGAGCAAAAAGCAGATGATTACAATAATGTAATATTGTTACCGTCGTCTAAAACTACATTGTTGCGTTCAACTTTTTTTCAGGAGGCTATAAAGTTTGTTAAGTCTAATAATCAGAAATATGTAGCGTCTCTTTTACTGATTCTTTTTGCACTTGCAGCAAACTGGCTTATACCTTTTACATTCCAACGCATGATTGATAAGGGTATTGCCGAAAAAGCATTATCGGTGGTATACTTTTTGCTTGCAGCGCAATTAGTATTATTTGCATCAAATTTTGCATCAATTTTTTTCAGTAACCTGTTGCTGACAAAAATAAACTTCGCATTGAGTATTGACTTGAAAAAAAATCTATTGTCAAAAATAATGCGGTTACCGATAAGATTTTTTGACACACGCCTAAATACGGAAACATTGCAGCGCATAGGAGATCAACAGAAAATACAGAATTTTGTTACATGGAAAGGCATTTCCTTTTTGCTTGACGTTCTCAATCTTATTGTATTCGGAAGCATCCTATTGTATTACAACTTAGTGATTTTTACAGAATATGCCATCTTATCCACAGCATCCGTCTTATGGGTATTGTTCTTTTTAAAAAAACGTTCAATCCTTGAGTACGCCATGTTTCTGAAACAATCTGAAAACGATAATAATGTATATGAATTTATTATTAACATGCCGGAAATCAAAATCAATAATGCTCAAAATAAAGTTATCGGCAAAATACTCTCTGTTATCAACAAATTGAATGTTTTACAATTACGTTCTCTCTTTTTGAATACGTATCAGACTACCGGCGTCAGTTTTCTATCAAAATTTAACGAACTGATTGCCATAGGTATATGTGCTGTATTTGTCGTAGAGAAAGAAATGACGTTAGGGGTATTGTTAAGTATTTCTTACGTAATAGGGCAATTAAAATCGCCTGTAAATGGCTTGGTCGGCTTTATTCGCGATATGCAAGATGCGACAATTGCTAATAGTCGTATTGGGGAAATATATAATCAGAAAGACGACGATGTAGACTGTAGTCATCATATTACAGATGAATCTTTCAATCAATTATCTATCGAAAACGTATCGTTTAAATATCCCGGTAATTATAGTCCGTATGTTTTACAAGATGTGAACTTTACCGTACCTCGTAACACTGTTACGGCAATAGTTGGAGCAAGCGGAAGCGGTAAAACGACGTTACTCAAATTGTTGTTAGCCTACTATCCACCGACTCAAGGTTCTATTTTGTTAGGTAATATATCTACAAGTGAAGTATATGCCAATGAATGGCGTGAGCGTTGTGGAGTGGTATTACAGGATGGAAAAATATTCAGCGGGACCATAGTTGATAATATAGCATTTGCCGATTCTTATGACAGGATAGACGAAAAACGTCTGTTACAGGCGGCGCAAATGGCTTGTATGGATGATTTCATACACTCATTGCCGATGGGCTTTCATACCAAAGTAGGAAATGCAGGAGTTCAACTGAGTGGAGGACAGCAGCAACGTTTGTTAATAGCACGTGCCGTCTATCGAGATACGCCTTATCTTTTTCTTGACGAAGCAACATCGGCTCTTGACGCCGAAAACGAGCGCCGAATACATGATAATCTGTACGGATTCTTCAAAGGCAAAACAGTATTGATTATTGCCCATCGCCTATCAACCGTCAAAAAAGCCGACCAAATTATTGTATTGAAAGATGGTCGCATAACGGAACAGGGCGCTCACGAACAACTGATCGCCCATAAAGGCGATTATTTTAATTTGATAAAAAACCAATTGGAGCTAGGAAAATAATTATATATAATAATCAACAAGATGAAATCAAAAATCGGAAAGCATAATTTAGCTAAGTTTGAGAAACTTTATTCTTACAATGACGCATTGAAAGGAGGTTTTATTACTTCTTATTCAACGAATGTATACGGAGGCAATAGGAAGAAGCGCTTTTTGTTATTGGTTCTAATGCTGACAAGTATCTGCCTGCAAGCGCAGGTACGTATAGCAGGTACGATTGCCGCCCCGACAGAAGATGGCAAAACGGAAGAAATACCATTAGCCCAGGTGGTATTGCGTTCTATAGATGATACGACTAAAATAGCGTTCGGTACGGTTACCGACTTGCAAGGTAAGTTTACGTTCGACAATGTTCCGTTGCAGGAGTTTCAGCTCGAAATATCGTATATCGGCTATATGAAACATCAGGAGCGGATTAAGGTGATGAAACCGGAAAACGGTAATACGATTACGCTCAACCGTTCGCTGCAACCTGATGTTAAGCAATTAAGCGAGGTTACGGTTACGGCAAAAACCGTCCGTAGCGGTTTAGACAAAACTACGTATCTGGTTTCGCCCGAAGAAATCAAATCCGCCCGTTATTCAAAGGACTTGCTTGAGAAAATACCCGACATCAAAATCGACCCTGTCAGCCAAAAGCTGAAAAGTTCGCGTGGTGCATTGAAAATACTTATCAACGGCATTTCTGCAACCGATGCCGACTTGCAGGCCATAGCGCCTAACAAGGTTCTGCGCGTCGAATACTATGATTTACCGCCCGCAAGATATGTAGAGTACAACTCGGTTGTCAACATCATAACCAAGCCGTTAGACGACGGATATTCAGGCGGCGTCGAAATCCGCCACGCCTTTACGACCGGTTTTTTCGATGATAACGTATTCCTTTCATACAATAAGGGACGTCATAGATTCTCGGCTGATTATTCCGTTTCGTTTCGCGATTATGACGATATACGCGATATTGAAACGTATGATTATGCAATACCCGAACCTGCTTACAGCATTAAATCGTCCACATCTGTACGCCGCGAAAAATTATCCGAAGATAAGTTCGGATATGATCAACATTATATCAACCTGAAATACAACGTGCAGGAGGATAATAATTACGTATTTCAGGCAGGATTTTCACCATCGGTTTTAAACAGTCATAACAGCGATAATTCCGACATACAAATACTTTACGGCAATGACGGTACGGAAGCCAGGACAGGTTGGAGCAATAATAAGAGCAATTACTTTAATCCTGCGCTGAATCTATATTTCTGGAAAAAGATAGCCGAAAAGCAATCCCTCACATTCGATGTGATCGGCAATATGTTTAATACGAACCAGAACATTATACAGCAGGAAATCAACGTATCAAACGATGTTGTGACAATAGATGACCGTATGGAGTTGAAAAACCTGAAAAAGTCGCTTATCGGCGAGGTCGTTTATGAAAAATCGCTTGCACACGGCACGTTCCAGGCAGGCGACAGGGTAGAGACTTACAATATGCAATCGACGGTCAGGAACAGTTTCGGCAATCCCGATTATACATCGACATATTTTTCCGACTATCTGTACGGCGATTACGGCGGCGTATTGGGAAAAGCTAATTATAGGCTAACTATGGGTCTGACATATAAACGCACTCGTAACGCCCGACAGGATTACAGCGCATGGATTTTTCGTCCGCAGGTTGTCGTCGGATACAATATAGACCATCAAAATATGCTGCGTTTAATCATGAAACAAGCTCCTAAAGAACCGAGTCTGTCCCAACAGAGCGACAATGTGATATTTATAACCGACAATATTTGGGAGACAGGCAATCCGAATCTTAGAAACAGTATTGAACGGTCTGCTCAACTTATTTATTCGTTCAATAATAAGTATGTAAATTTAAACGCATATTTCAATTACAGCGACATAAGTAATGCTATTACATCATTTTATATTCCTGCAACAGGCGTGTTCTCCGAAGGGTCATACATGTATCAACCTGTCAACCAGAAATATGAACGTTCTTTTTACGGACTCCTGTCTGCATCGGTAATGCCTTTAGGCAACAACAAATTAACGGCGACAATCGGCGGATACTTACAAAAAACTATGATACGAAACGATGTAGTTCAATCATATTCGTTTTGGGATAAACCGCTCCAATTCAATGTCAGGTGGAGGCCGAACGATCATTGGAACATTTCATACAACGGTTCGATAAAAAGTTATTCTTATAACAACGGCTATATCAGGACAGCCGAAAGCGGTTCTCATTATTTAAGCGTTCGCTACATGAAAAAACAATACTCTTTTAACGCAGGCATATTATCCATGTTCGCGCCCTTGTATTATGATGATAAAACAATAGAACCGAGTGCGGTAAGACACACGTCGGAACGCAAGATATTCGACAATCGCAATATGGTTACGTTAGGAATTACTTATACCTTCAGTTCAGGAAAGAAATATAACGAACAAGGTAAGCGCATTCAAAATAACGATTCCGACGCAGGAGTTTTTAAATAGAAACCTGAGTTCGATATAATCAATTCCATTATTTTTTAACATAGGCAAACTATTGAAGGAAGAGCAAGGTCTTTCCCGATTTTTCCCGAGTAAGGTTTGATTTGTAAATTGAAATTGTAACAGATTGATTAATAAAACAATTCAAATTGTCCGGCAGGCACGGCACGTTCAATCTTTATAGCCGTTTTTTTCTCAAAGAAACTGTATGCCGCCAGCCCTGCAAACAGGTTTATCAGAAAGTTTACCGGACTGCGATGCCTGGAATGTTCAATTTCACAGATGTTTTTCAATTCGTCATTAATTGTCTCAATAACAGAGCGTTTTCTGAGAAGTATTTTGTCTCTCATGCTCATCAGGCGATTTTTCATATTGCTTTTGATACCGGTAACCAGATGCAATCCATCTTCAAAAAGCAGTTCGCACAGGGATGCTGAAATATAGCCCCTGTCGCCATAGAGTTTGCCGAATAGTTTTTTGCAAAGGGGGTGAATTACCGACCAATTCCGGTCATCCACATTAGCGGGAGTGATACAAAAATTAAGCAGTTCGCCTTTGTCATTGACTATCAAATGTAGCTTGAAGCCATAGAACCAACCCATCGTGCTTTTGCCCACGGTTGCTATATCCTTAAAAACACGGTTTCGCTTGATACGTTTGTTTTTACAAACAGCCATTTTAGTGGAATCAATAAAGGTTATA